>NZ_JBIVXM010000024.1:0-67386 GCF_044769205.1 Paenarthrobacter sp. NPDC090520 | reverse complement strand
ATCAGCTTCCTCTTCGTCGAAGTCGGCCGCGGCCTGCCCGCCCTGGTCCTGCTCTACCTGCTCTACTTCAGCCTCCCCGACGCCGGGATCACCCTGACCTCCCTGACCACCGCCATCATCGCCCTGACCTGGAACACCGGCGCCTACGCCTCCGAATACTTCCGCGCAGGCATCGCCTCCGTCCCCCTGGGCCAAAAAGAAGCAGCCCTCACCACCGGACTCCGCGGCTGGACCGGATTCCGGCTCATCATCCTCCCCCAAGCCCTCCGCATCTCCACCCCACCCCTGGCCGGCCTCGCCGTCCTCGTCTTCCAAGGCTCCGCCCTCGCCTTCGTCATCGCCGTCCCCGAACTCATGTCCAAAGCCTTCGAAATCGGCTCCATCACCTTCGAATACCTCTCCGTCTACACCCTCACCGCCATCATCTACGGATCCCTCACCCTGGTTTTCCTCGGCGCCGTCAAACTCCTCGAAAACCGCCTCGGCCGCCACCTCCAACGCAACTAACACCACCAACACACGCCAGGCCTGCTCCGTAAAGGTCGCTTCCAAGGGATCGGTTCCACAGACCGAGAACCAAGCCGCACCAAAAGCACCACCTCCGTTCCCATCAATCGGGGTTCAACCCCATCAAAGAGATAGAAGAAAGAGTCACCATGTCGCGAACAACCCGTTCCCTCGTGCGCGTACTTTCGGCCGGCACCGCCGCCGGCCTGGTCGCCCTCTCCCTCGCCGCCTGCGGAGGCGGCGGCGACGCCTCCGCCGGCTCGGGCGACTGCACCCCGGCCCACAAGGACCTCAAGACCGTTACGCAGGGTGAACTGACCGTTGCCAGTTACGACTACTACCCCGCGACGAAGGTTGAGGGCGACACCGTCACCGGTCTCGAGGGTGACCTCATTGGCGAGATCGCCAAGCTCGAATGCCTGAAGGTCACCGTCAGCACCTCAGGCGGCGCGGGAGCCGTGATCCCCTCCGTGCAGTCCAAGCGCGTGGACATCGGATCCGGCAGCTGGCTCCGTACCAAGGAACGCAAGAAGATCGTCTACCTGAGCACCCCGCTCTGGAATGACCCGCAAGCGATCATTTCCAAGACCGGTCTGACCAGCGACAAGCTGGAAGGAAAGATCATCGGCTCGGTGGCCGGCAACCTCTACAACAACAGCCTGCAGCAGTGGCTCGGCGACAAGTTCAAGGTTTACCAGGATGACGAATCCATCTATGGCGATCTGAAGGCAGGCCGCATCGACGGCATCGTGGCTTCTGCGGCCTCCGCCAAGGGCCGCTTCAAGGACGCCCCCATCGATGGAGCGACTGTGGTGGACGTGACCCCGAATCCCAAGGTTCCCGAGTTTGCTGCGGTTGGCCAGGTCATGCTGCCTTCGAGCCTGGACAACCAGGAACTCGGCAAGGCACTGGACGAGGACATCACCAAGCTACGCGAAAACGGCACCATCAAGAAGATCCTCGAAAAGTACGGACTGGACCCCGCCGTTGGACAGCCCGGAGCTCCCAACGAACTCTAAGGCGTAGAGAAAACGTGAGAAGGGCACTGGATTTCCATCCAGTGCCCTTCTCACGTCCAGTGGAGTGCCCGCTTTGCTGTACTCATAAGCCAGCCGTCGAGAGGGAAGTCCGGGCATCTTCGGGACCGCTCCCGTCCGGTTCAGTAGGTTCCACGGGTTCGAAGATCGAAGCCGAGCGAATCAGTATGCAGCGGAAACTTCGTCTCCACTAGGGAGCCTTTGACGCGGGATAGGCGATAAGGACCGTTGCCGAGATAATCCAGATGACTCCAAGTGATGCGAGCGAAAGTGCGCTTCCCCATCCACCGACCGAGGTGGTAAGGATCGCGCCTCCCGCTGACGCGCTGGTACGAAGGCCTGCGCTGACCGAGAATACTTGGGACTTGAGGCCATGTCCGCTGTGCCGGTCACGCAACAAAAGCATGGCTGTTGTTGTTGAGGCCGTGAAGACTCCGGAAAGAGCGATGGTGACGACTGCCCAGACCTGGCCCATGTCCAAGGCCGCCAGTATCGTGAAAACCCCTGTTGCGACAAAGCCGGCGGCCATGGTGCGGTGCGGCTTCGCGCGGCTTGGCCGAATGGTTTCCACAAGCACGCCTGCCAGGCTCCCAAGCGCGAAGGCAGTGACGAGGCCAGCACCCTCCTGCGGAGATCCGCTGCGGTCAACAGACAGCGCAACAAGGGCTATGGCCAACCCTCCCTGCCCCACCTGGGTCAGCGTCGAGGAAAGGGTGACCACCGCCAAGGGGCGGTGGGCGAAGGTCCGTTGTAGCCCTGCCTTAATGACCGCCATCGCCGGAGTTGCCGTACGATTGCCGCGGCGCGCTTTGAGCACGCCCACGCACATGGTCCCGGCCAAAGCAATCGCAGCCAATGTGAAGAGAGCCGTCTGTGCACTGAGGAAC
This sequence comes from Paenarthrobacter sp. NPDC090520, assembly GCF_044769205.1. Taxonomy (NCBI): domain Bacteria; kingdom Bacillati; phylum Actinomycetota; class Actinomycetes; order Micrococcales; family Micrococcaceae; genus Paenarthrobacter; species Paenarthrobacter sp. NPDC090520. The sequence goes on along the minus strand of NZ_JBIVXM010000024.1, from coordinate 64,955 downwards.
GCCGCGAGGAGGGCAACCAGCGCTGGGCCAGCCACTGCAGCGACGTTATACGAAAGCGCGTCATAGGCGAAGGCACGTCGCTTATCGGGAATGACATCCCAGGCAAAGCTGGACATCCCTCCCATATAGAAGGGCGAAACCGCCCCAGCGATGGCCATGCCTACGACTACCATCAAAGGCAGCTCACGACTGAACATGGCTGCCACAGCGAACGCTGTGGCAGTCAGCAGCCCCGAGGCTGCGACGGGGACGGCTGGCCGGCGTGCCATGTCCAAAGCGGCCCCTGCCACTGGAGCGGCAATGACGCTGGGTCCCAGGAAGGCAGCAACAAGAACACCGCCCATCGCAACATTGCCCGCCTGTTCGATGGCCAGGACGGGAAGCGCGACAAGGGAACCCGCCATTGCCGTTCTTTGTGGAATGGAAGCTGCCAAGTATCCAGAGGCGCTCAAAGTTATGCGATCCTTTCACGGTGGTAGTCACAGTGCGCGGCCCATGCTGCGATTTAAACGCCTGACCGCCTGCCGCTATCCGACTCGAAATCGGTATAGCGGCAAGCGGTCAGGCTTGTGTCAATGCTGGATGGTCACAGAGCGCTGGCTAGTTCCACTGAACCTGCGGTATGGGCACCTGCAACTGGAGAGACCTCGACATGTTCTGTGCGGTCATCACGTTCGGGAAGTGCAGATCGATCGACGACGGCTGGGTAGCGTTCGCTGAGGTGGGAGACTGCGAGGTTCGTGCCAGTTTCCGCTGCGTGCGCATCCACCCAGGCGAAAGCCAGATAGTGAAGCGTTTCCGGGTCTTCCGCGACGCTGGTGACGTATCCAACCACAGCCTGGCCGTCCGTGACTGGTGCCCCCGGGATGGCCGCGTGGCGCTTGTCTTCCAGTGCCAACCGTACAAGCACGCGGTGGCCCTGGCGGAGCGCTCCACGCTTGGACGGGCGCGCAAGACCGGTTTCATGAAGGTTATCCTGGGGCCCGTATTCGATGCCGAAGGCTGGTGTCCCGTTCGCGATCCGCAGCGCCGCAAGGGCATCGGTCCCCATGGCCGAGATCCGCCAGTCTGCTCCGGCTTCCAGTAGCAGATCCCACAGGAACAGGCCGTGTTCCGTGGCTGTATACAGTGTCCAACCGCCTAGCCCGGTGGTTGTTTCGGCTACAGCCCGGACCGGAATACCGCCCACGTCCAGGACGGGCGCTTCCGATGACGCATTTGCGGGCAGTGCCCCTCGGGTCACTGTTTCGAGAACTGATGCGGCGTCGGGACCCACGAGTACCAAGGCGGTGGTTCCGGAAGAGACGTCCAGGATGCTGGTCTCCTGCAGGAAGGCCGTTTCGCGCTGGAGGTGCCAGATGTCTTCGGGAACGCTGCCGATGACCACATAGGAATCACTGGAAGTGCAGATAATCGTCAGGTCCGCCGCGATACCGCCGGAGGCGTTGATGATGAAGGCTGTGGTGGAGGTGTCGACGTCCAGAGAGAGCTCCTGTGACAAGAGTTCCTCCAGATGCTGCCTCGCACCAGGACCTCGAACTTCGAAGCTGGACACTGCACCGGCGTCGCCGAGGCCCACACTGGATCGTGCGTTGCGCGCTTCGACGGAGATCCGGGGGGACCATCCGTAGGAGCACCAGGAGTCCCTGTCGACCAACGAACCGGCAGGGTTGGTGCTCTCGTACCACAAGGGGCGTTCCCAGCCGCCGGGGGTACTGCCGAACTTGGCTCCAAGCGCCTCCTGCCGCAGGTAGAAGGGAGTCGTTGCGAACTTCCGCAACTGTTTGGTCTGCCAGCGAGGGTGGGCTATGTCGTAGACCTCGTCATAGTTTTCGCTGGCTCGGGCGATGCTGGCTGAACGTGTGAGGTGCGTTTGGTCGAAGCGGCGGAAGTCGAGGGTCGTCGTGTCGATCCCGGGGTCTCCTGTGACGATCCAGTCGGCGAGTACGCCGGCAACCCCAGCGGACTGTGTCAGCCACACGGATTCACCGAGCCAGAGCCCGCGCACCCCCGGGACCTCTCCCAACAGCGGGTTGCCGTCAGGGGTGAATGAGAAGATGCCGTTGTAGCCGTCAACCGGCTCGCAGTCCGCGGCCTCTGGGAAGAGCCGTTGGAGCTCGGCCCAGCCGCCCTTGAGGTCTTCCCATGTCAAGGGGTGGATCGCCGGCTCAACGCGGGTCCTGGAGAATTCTTCCGGACCCGCGATGTCTTCCTGTTCAACAGGTATGACGCGGTGCTCGTAGCTACCCCACAACAAACGTTCTCCGTACTGCCGGAAGTACGATCCCGTGGCCTGGTGACGGATCATGGGGAGATCCAGTTCCTGCTCATCGCTCATGCCTGCAAGGGTGGGCAGGACGCTGGTGGACGAAGAGCAGTGCTCCATGGGTACCATCGGCAGTTCCAGGCCGAGCAGTTTGCCCAAACCTGGCCCCCACAACCCGGCGCACACGACGACGACGTCGGCGTCCAGTTGCGTCGTGCCTTCAGGAAGCCGTTCGCCCTTGCAGGGGTTGCCGGGCACCTCGGGTGTCGTGCGGACATTGACACCTGACACACGATCGTCGTCGATCCGGAAGCCTGTGACCTGGGTGTGGCCAAAGAATCGCGCGCCGTTTTCAATGGCGCGGCGTGCTTGCCATTCCACGGCGCGGACAGCCTTGACCACGCCATCGGTCGGCGTGTGCAAGCCGCCGAGGACACTTGAAGTATCCAGAGCAGGGAACAATTCCGCGCACTTTTCGGGAGAGACGATGCTGGCTGGCACCTTCCAGGATTCGGCCAGGTTGTGACGACGGTGCAAGTACTGCAGACGCTCCTCGTCGCAAGCGAGTTCGAGTCCACCGACACGCTTGAGGATCCACTGGCCATCCAGGGTGGCGCCGTCCAGCTTGTCCAACGTCCGGCGCGCGAGCTCTGTCATGACCGCCGAGCCGGTGGTCTGGAATGCGAAGCCTGGGGCGTGCGAAGACGATCCACCTGTCCGGTACAACGGACCCTGATCGACGACGGTGACCGCCTTCATACCCTGACGGGTCAGGTCATCGGCCAATGCGGCACCAACAACACCAGCCCCGATGATGAGGATCCGGGTATCTGTGTCAATTCGGGCGTTCGCCACGGTATCTCCCTTGCGATAAGAGACGTCCACGTCTCAAGTGAAAGAGTCACTGGTTGGGTCCCGCCACGTCAGGCTCCCTGACGGGAGCGTGGCGGTTCCAAGATTTGGTAGCCGAACGCGGGATGGCCAGTCAGCGCATGTCGGTTGAATCACAGTATATGTGAGATATGTGATCACAAGCGACACTTTACGGAATCAATTTTCCCCACCCGCCTCAATGCAAGGACCTATGCCTCCGGGAGGCCGTTCCGGAGGCAGGCGATGAAGTCTTCAGCGGAGGGTGAACTCCGCGGGCCGCGCGCGACGTAGAGCTCTGTTTGGGGTCTCCCGGCGATCGGGCGGGTGGTGATTCCGGGCATGTGGAACCGCTGGATGGATTGGGGAAGGACTGAGATTCCCAGCCCTGCGGCTACGAGTCCGAGGACGGTTTCCTGATGGATGGCTTGTTGTGCGACCAGTGGCGGTGTGGGCAGGTGTTCGATGAGACGGAGCACCCGCGAGACGAAACCGGGCATCAGCCGATAGGGAAACAGGACCATCGGCTCCCGCTCGAGTTGCTCCGCCGCAATTTCGGGGCAAGCGGTCAATGGATGGGTTTCCGGGAGTACGACCACCAAGTCCTCGGTACTGAGCAACTCGAGCCTGAGCCCAGGGATCTGTCCAGGATCCCGAAGTAATCCAAGATCCAGCTCGCCGTCGAGCAACTGCTCCACCTGTTCGCCGCTGGTCAAGGGTGCCAACACAAGCTCGACGCGCGGGCGGAACGCCCGGAACGCCCGAATTGCTTCCGGGACGGTGGTGTAGCTGGCCGAGCTGACGAATCCCAGCCGCAACTTTCCGCTTCTGCCGGCAGCTACGTCCGCAACGTCCCCGGCAGCTTCGTCGAGCTCGGCGAGGGCAGAAGCCGTTTTGTCCCTGAAGGCCTCCCCTGCAGGGGTGAGGGTGACGCGGCGGGTGGTCCGGTCAAACAGTTGGACGCCAAGTTCGTGCTCGAGCCGCTTGATGGCCACGGTGAGTGGCGGTTGGGTGATGTGCAGGCGCTCGGCGGCGCGGCCGAAGTGCAATTCATCGGCTACGACCAGGAAGTAGCGGAGCTGTCGAAGTTCCATGACGTCGATTCTTTCGATCTGCAGTAACAATGGCAAGTAAAAAGATATTGGACGCAAGGACTTCGGGGGTGAGTAACTGGATGCAGCGAGAAACCGCACCATGCAAACCGAAGGAGCAACCCCATGGAATCGTTCGAATACGTCGTTGTCGGAGCCGGTCTGTCCGGCGCGGCCACAGCCTGGCAACTTGCCTCCCGCGGCCACGACGTGGCCCTGCTCGAACGGACCACCCCGGCCAATGACGCCGGCAGCTCCCACGGCTCTGCCCGGATTTTCCGCTACGCCTACCCGGACGCTTTCTACACGGGCCTGGTCCAGGAAGCCAAGACGGGCTGGGACGAACTCGCCCGGCTCTCCGGCAAACAGCTCATCACACCGCACGGCGCCGTGGACTACGGATCCATCCGCCAACCCGAACGCCTCGCTGCCGTCCTGGAAGCACGCGGCATCGAGCACGAACTCCTGACCGCGAAGCAAGCCCAGGACCGCTGGGGCCAGATCGCCTTCGACACCGACGTCCTCTGGCACCCCGGCGCCGGTGTCATCGACGCCCACGAATCAGTCACCGCCATGGTGGACCAGGCAGTGGCCCACGGCGCTGCCCTGCACACCAACTGGGCCCTCGCCTCCATCACCGGAACCGCCGGCGACTACACCCTGACTTCCGAGGACGCCCGCAGCGTCAAGGCAGCGAACGTGATCGTCGCCGCCGGCGGCTGGCTCCCCCAACTCCTCGGGTCCCTCTCCCTGCCCGCAGGGTTCCTCGCGACCATGCCTACGTTCGAGGTCCGCCAGGAACAGGCCTACCACTTCCCCTACATCGACGGGACCGATCCGGCCACCTGGCCCACCTTCATCCACAAGCGCGAAGGCTGGCAGGCCTACGGCCTTCCCGGCGGCCGGGACGCCGGCTTCCACGGCCAGAAAGTCGCTGAATACAACGGCGGCAAGATCCTGCCCTCGGCCGCGGACCAGGACGGACAGATCAGCGCCGAGAACCGCCGCCGGGTCATCGACTACGTCGAAAAGTACCTGCCCGGCGTCGTCCCGGAACCGTACGCCGAGACCACCTGCCTGTTCACCAACACCCCCACCGAGGACTTCATCATCGACCGCGCCGAGGGCGTCACCATTCTCTCCCCCTGCTCGGGCCACGGCGCCAAATTCGCACCGCTGATCGGCCAACTCGCCGCCGACCTCGCCACCGGCACCGGAACCGTCCCCGAACAGTTCAGCCTCGCCGTTCACGCCACAGCAGCAGGAGCACACGCATGACCAACACCACCGGCAGCCTCACCAACCAGACAAGCCCCACTCACCGGACAGGCACGACGGCGGCAACGGTCACCGGACTCATGTCCGACATCGCCCACCTGGGCACCGACCCGATCCGCGGCGGCTACACCCGCCCTGTCTACTCCACCGCCGAGCTCGACCTCCGGTCATGGTTCATCGACCAAGCCACACAACGTGGCCTAGCCGTGGAAACGGACCGCAACGGGGCCATCTGGGCCTGGTGGGACACCCCGGGCAAGGACCGGACCAACGCTCTCGTCACCGGAAGCCACCTCGACTCCGTCCCCGGCGGCGGACCCTTCGACGGCCCCCTCGGCGTCGCCTCCGCCCTCGTGGCCGTGGACATCCTCAAAGCCCGCGGTACCAACCCGACCCGGCCACTCGCCGTCGTGGTTTTCCCCGAGGAGGAAGGTTCCCGCTTCGGCGTCGCGTGCCTCGGGTCCCGGCTCATGACCGGGGGCATCGACCCGGACAAAGCCCGGAACCTTCGCGACCCCGACGGCAACACCTTCGCCGACATCGCCAAAGCCAACGGCCTGGACCCGCGTTATGTCGGCAAAGACAGGGAACTACTGGGCCAGATCGGCGCCTTCGTTGAACTCCACGTCGAACAAGGCCGTGGACTGATCGATCTTAACCAGCCCATCGCCATCGCCTCCTCCATCCTCGGCCACGGCCGCTGGAAGCTCAGCATCAATGGCCAAGGCAACCACGCCGGCACCACCCTCATGGCCGACCGGCACGACCCCATGGTCGCCGCCTCCCGCACCGTTGTCGCAATCCGCGATGCGGCTCGCAAACAGCCACAGGCTCGGGCGACCGTCGGCCGGCTCCAACCCGTCCCCGGTGGAACCAACGTCATCGCCTCCCGCGTGGACTTCTGGCTCGACGTCCGGCACCCCGACGACGCCATCACCGCATCAGTAGTGGAAGCCATCCACGCCCAAGCCCAACTCATCGCCGCCGACGAAGGCTGCACCGTCACTCTGAGCGAAGAATCCCTCAGCCCGACCGTCCACTTCGACCCCGGCCTGCAACAACAACTCCAACTCGCCCTTCCGGACGCGCCCATCCTGGACACCGGCGCCGGACACGACGCAGGCGTCCTCTCCCCCTACGTCCAAACGGCCATGGTGTTCGTCCGGAACCCCAGCGGCATCTCCCACTCCCCCGAAGAACACGTGGTGGACGAAGACGCCGAAATTGGAGCCCAGGCGCTGGCAGACGCACTCGCCAGCCTCCTTGACTAACTGAATACCAGCACCCGCGCCGACCCAATCGGCGCGGGTGTTTTCCTCTGGCCCCAGAGGAACCCAAGATTTTCCGGGCCCCGCCCGGACACTGCTTTGTCAAAGAGGACAAGGCTCCATTCGAGAGAAGGAAACACGTGAATCCGGTCGCACCAGACCTGTACACCGTTGATGGCACCAGTGAGACCGCGACACACAATGTGTGGCGGATCCGGGAGGATCTCTGGGAATACCTGACCTACACGGCGGAGAAGATGGGAGGTGGGCATTCTGCCGAAACGAGGCGCCGGCTCAGCGAGGACATCCTTCAGGTGCTGGACAGGTTGGAACTGGTGGAAGGCCACTGGGCAACGCCGGGGCTGGCCGCCATTGAGGAACTGCGGTTGTTGATCAACGACGGCGACCCCGTCGCCTTGGGCGAAGCGATCGAGAGACTCAAGGGCCGGCGACGGCGGCAGGCACGTGCGGAGTCCTCCCGCGTATCCCCGTCAGCCCGTGAGGATGTATCTGACGGGCGTCCCCGTTTCGAAGTGCTGCTCGTGGATGACTGCACGCTCGAGGACGGGGCCGGGTTTGTCCAGCAGATGCTTGCCCAACGCCGGCCCCAAGACCCATTTGTCTACGAGATCAACATTGTTCCAAGCTACGAAGATGCCGTAGCAGCCTTGCTGTTGAACACCGACATCCAAGCATGCATTATCCGGCCAGGCTTCAAGACCCGTTCCCGAAGGCCGCTGGAGCAGGACATCAAGGACTTCGTGGCCGCCAACGGTCCAAACGATCTGGACCCGGCCCGCCCCATCCAGAGGATCCTCGCGTTGGCCGAGAAGGCTGCAGAACTCCGGCCTAGCCTGGACCTTTACCTGGTGGCCGGAGTTTCCATCGAAAAACTCGGCGGTTCCCTCACCAGCCGCTTCAGCAGAATCTTCCTGCGCGCAGACAGCCTCGAACTCCACCTCTCCATCCTTAAAGGAGTGGGCGAACGCTACGAAACCCCCTTCTTCACAGCCATCCAGAACCACAGCCGCCGACCCGGTGGAGTGTTCCATGCACTGCCCGTCTCCAGGGGCGGTTCAGTCTCCAACTCCAAATGGATCAAGGACATGGAAGAGTTCTACGGCTTGAACCTCCTGCTCGCCGAAACATCGGCCACCTCTGGTGGCCTTGATTCGTTGCTGGACCCTCACGGATCCATCAGGGACGCGCAACGCCTGGCCGCCCGCGCTTTTGGCGCCCGGCAAACGTTCTTCGTCACGAACGGCACTTCGACGGCGAACAAGATTGTCCATCAAGCCATCCTGGCCCCGGGTGACGTGGTCCTCGTTGACCGGAATTGCCACAAATCCCACCACTACGCCATGGTCCTGGCCGGTGCCAAGGTTGCCTACCTTGAGGCATACCCGATGGATGAGTTCTCGCTGTATGGGGGCGTCCCCACGTCCTCCATCAAGAAGATGCTTCTGGACTACCGAGCCTCGGGCCGGCTGGACGAAGTGAAAATGATCGCCCTCACCAACTGCACCTTCGATGGGATCGTGTATGACGTAGAGCGCGTCATGGAGGAGTGCCTGGCCATCAAACCAGACCTCGTCTTCCTCTGGGACGAAGCCTGGTTCGCGTTCGCCGGGTTCCATCCCATCTACCGCCGCCGCACGGCCATGGCGGCCAGCCAAGCCCTCGAGCAACGCTTCCAGGCTCCGGCGGCCCGCGAAAAGTATGCCGCCCAGGCCGCCGAGTTGTTCGATCCCGTGACCGGGGAACCCCACAACGACGATCTCTGGTTGAACACCCGCCTTGTCCCGGACCCGGACAGAGCCCGGATCCGGGTCTACGCAACCCAGTCGACGCACAAAACCCTCACGTCCCTGCGCCAGGGATCGATGATCCATGTCCATGACCAGGACTTCGCACACCTTACGGAGGAGGCCTTCCGGGAGGCCTACATGACCCACACCTCCACCTCACCCAATTACCAGATCCTGGCCTCCCTGGATATCGGGCGCCGGCAGGCAGAACTTGAAGGCTGCGAACTGGTACAGAAGCAGGCCGACCTCGCTGCCAGCGTGGCGACCGCGATCGAACAGCACCCGCTGCTCAGAAAGTATTTCCGCATCCTCAGCACGTTGGATCTCATTCCAGAAGAGTTCCGCACCAGCACATCGCCCATGCCACTGGTGGATGGCCTCGCCAGAATGGCCCAGGCCTGGAAGAACGATGAGTTCGTGGTGGACCCGAGCCGGCTCACCATGTATATCGGCGCCACAGGGGTCGATGGAGACACCTTCAGGCATGAGTACCTCATGGACGGCCACGGTATCCAGGTCAATAAGACCTCTCGCAACAGTGTGTTGTTCATGACCAACATCGGCACGTCCCGCAGCTCGGTGGCGTACCTGATCGAAGTCCTCGTCAAACTGGCCGAGTCTTTCGAAGCAGCTGCATCCTCGCGAAGCCCGAGGTCCCGGGCCGCCCACAACCGCATGGTCACCCGGCTTACCAAGGGTGCCCCGCCGCTGCCGGACTTCAGCAGCTTCGCCTCCAGATTCCGCACCGACGAGGCGCTGCCGGATGGTTGTATCCGCACGGCGTACTTTGAAACCTACAAGCCCGATTCCTGCGAGTACCTCACCGATTCAGGCGTCCGCAAGCGGCTCGCCGCAGGAGAGGAAGTGATCTCCGCGGCCTTTGTGACTCCGTACCCGCCAGGTTTCCCCGTACTGGTCCCAGGCCAGCTCCTCGACACCAACGTGCTCGACTTCATGGCAGCCCTGGACACCAAGGAAATCCATGGCTATGACAAACACCACGGGTACCGGGTGCTGCGGATACAACCGGAAGCCCTGACAGGCCAGCTCTAGGAATACGAACAGGGCGGCTGGATCCAAGAGGATCCAGCCGCCCTGTTCGTTTTCTTCGGGTCTGGTTAGTGGGCCTGGTTAGTGGGAGAAGCCAGCCGCGGTTTCGCTCAGGTTCTTGCCCTTGGTTTCAGGTGCCAGCCACTGCGAGAGGATGGCACCGAGCAGCGTGAGGCCTGCCGCCACCAGCATGGTGACCTGGGGTCCGTAGTTCGCCACCGACCACGGGAGCAAGAAGGTGCCTGCACCCGCGCCAATGCGGCTGACAGCGGTGGCAAAGCCGGTGCCGATCCCCCGGATCTCCGTCGGGAAGACTTCACCGGGGTAGATGCCCGTCAGGGTGTTGTAACCGGCGTTGAAGAACGAAAAGAGCAGGAAGCACACAAGGACCACCCATGCCGGGGCACCTGCCCACAGTCCAATGACCAAGAGCAGCGCGAAGCAAAGCCACTGTGGCGGGACCGTGAGGAACCGGCGTCCGGCACGGTCGATCAGGATGACCGTCAGGATCACCCCTGCCGTAGCGACCGCCGACAGACCGACTCCTCCGGCCAGCCCCTGGCTCAGCCCGTAACCCTTCAGGACGCCTTCAGCGAAGGTGGCAATGGCGAAGTAGGGCGTGACGGCGCATAGCCAGAACATCGAGCAGAACAGCGTGGCACGCCAATAGCGGCGGGAGAAGAGCATCTTGAAGCTGCCTTGAGGGCGCGCCTGCTCGTGTTCGAAGTCGTCTGCGCCGCCGCCTGTCTCCATGTACTTCTGCGCAACGGCACGGGCCTCATCCCTTCGGCCTTTGTTCCATAGCCATCGGGGAGATTCCGGGAGGCCAATCCGGGCAAGGAGGAGGATCACCGCGGGGATCGTGCTTGATCCGAGGATGATGCGCCAGTCGACGGAGGTGGTGGTGGTCAGTGCGTACCCCACAATGAACGCGACCATAAAACCGACATAGAACGCCACCAGCGTCAGTCCCATGAGCCGGCCACGGAGCCGTGCAGGGGCAAATTCGGACATGAGGGGCCAGCCCACAGAGTACTCAACGCCCACGGCAACCCCCATCAAGAGCCGGACCAGGAACAACTGCCAGGGTTCGTGGACAACGAATTGAAGCGCTGAGCCGACCACAAAGATGCCCATGTCGATCATGAACAACGGCTTGCGGCCGAATTTATCCCCGAGCCAGCCGCCGATGGGCGAGCCCACCAGAATCCCCACGAGGGAGGAGGCGACGATCAGGCCTTCCCACAGAGGCGTGAAGTGCAGCTCAGTGGTAATGGAACCGATCACCGTTCCGATGATTCCCAGGATGTATCCATCGAGGAACATGCCTCCCACGAGGACTGCCGTGAGCCGGGTGAGGAAACGCTTCTTATAGGCGGCCGTCGCCGGACTGTCAGGCAGGACCGTTTTGTTGATTACAGACACACATCGCTCCTAGCGCTAAGAGTGGAAGACATTATTTCTCCTTCGTCGTTGAGGGATTGTGTTCGGTAGGGGGCTGCCGCGCCCCGGCCACAGTGGGAGCCGCCCGGCTGCGCCTGGGCGTGTGGCTATCATCACACACTAATGTAATCTGTGATCACATATCGCGTCAATGGTTGGGTGTAACACTCAGGTAAATTCGAGGTCACCATTCCGCCAAAAAGCGAGTGGACCCGAGGAGAACTTTCTCCTCGGGTCCACTCGACTGCTTCAGTTATGTTCCCCCGTTGCGCAGGACAACAGTTCAGCGCAGGACCACCGTTATGGGCCCTAGGACAGAGCGGCCGCCTTGGCCGCGTGAAGCTCAGCAATACCCTTTGCGTCACTCGGCCGCATACTGGTGTTTTCCTCCTGCTCCTGGGGTGCCCAGATATCCCCAACAGTGAACCCATAAGGGAAGGGATCATCGTGGTCCAGAACCCAGGTGCTGAAACCTGTAATCCACGCCTGCCCACTGATGGTGGGTACTACGCCCTGACGGTCGTTGATGGTGACTTCTTCAACCAACTCCCCCGTGTACACGTTGCCCAGGATTCCCTCGTGGCGGAATGGCTCGTTCAATGCCAGCTCGCCCTTTGCGTGGAGCGCGGCCATCTTTGCGCACGTTCCGGTACCACACGGGCAACGATCCACTCCACCGGTCCAGGTTGCCGGATTGTCGAACTCGACGGGTCCGCTGGCAACCGTCACGGCGTTCTTACGGTCCGCATTGGGATTGTCCGTGAGACCTGACAGCTGCGAGATGGTGATGCCGATGCCCGGATAGTCCGGGTGGGCCACGGGCAGCTGGTCCTGCGCCGCCCGGAGGATCAGGGAAGAGATACGGGTAATGTCCCGTCCGCGTTCCGGGACCAGGTCCAGGCCCTCGAACTGGCGGACGTCGGCGATGACATAGAACATGCCTCCCCATGCCACGTCAACGGTTACCTTACCCAGCTCGGGGACGTCAATGACGGCGTCGAGGTACACCGCATAAGCGGGCACGTTCTTAAACTTCACCTGCTTGACCTTGCCATTGCTGCACTCGGCTTCGATGGCAATGAGGCCGGCAGGCGCCTCCAAATTGAATTTCGTGACGGGCTCCTCCATGGGAATCATGCCGGTTTCCAGGAGGACGGTCGCGACGGCGATGGTGTTGCCGCCGCTCATGACCGGGTACTCAACCTGCTCCATGATGATGAAGCCCGCCACAGCGTCGGGGTGCTTGGGAGGCACGACGAGGTTGCAGCACAGCGGCGGGTATCCCCGTGGTTCCCTGAGCATGAGCTTGCGGATCTGGTCATCGTTCTCTTCGAGCCATTTCATTTGCTCATATACCGTGTTGCCGGGAATGTGCGGCACGCCGCCGGTGATCACGCGCATGGGCTCGCCGGAGTGGGTCTCCACGGCGTGGATCATTCGTTTGAAAGACATGTCAGTTTCGCCTTGTTCGTTGAGGTGTGTGGGGAGGTTAGCCGGCAGTGGAACCGGGCTCCGACGCTTGTTCGGCCGCCGGCTCGGCAGCTTTGCGGAGCCTGTCGAGGAGTGCAGGGTCGATGCCAACCTGCTCGGGAAGCTCCGTGTTTTCAAGAGCCGGAAGCCGGACCTGGTGCTCGTTCTGCAGGTGCTCCAGTTGCTTGTTGAGCCGCTCCACCGATCCCACGAAGCTCGCCGGGTCGATGGCCAGCAGGAAGACACCAATACCAGGGGATGTATCGCCGTGGTCGAAGGGGGCGGCGTCCATGGAGAACTTGGCTCCGGAGAGCGTGGCCAGTACCTCAACCAGCAGGGCGATGTTGCCGCCGCGATGTCCGCCAAAGGGAAGGAGGGTTCCGCGCAGGGCTTCATCGGCGACGGTCGTGGGTTGCCCCTGGGAGTCCAGCGCCCAGCCCGTAGGAATGGGGTCGCCTGCCTCGGCGGCACGTCGAATATTGACAAAGGCAGTGGACGATGAGGCCTGGTCGATGACTATAGGCAACTTCCCGGCGCGCGGAATTCCGTAGGCCAAGGGGTTCGTGCCCAGGATGGGCTTAGGGGCTCCGCCGAGCGACATGAGTGAAGGGCTGTTGGCGGTGGCAACGGCGATGAAGCCCCGCTGCGCCAGGTGCCTTGCGTAGTAGCCCAGTTCACCACAGGTGTAGGACCCGCGAATCCACATTGCCGCGAGGCCCGCTTCCCGGGCGGCGACGTCAAACGCCGGCACCGCTTCCTCGAAGGCGACCTGCGCCAGTCCGCCGCGGGCATCCGCATCGATGACGGCTGAGGCCAGCCGTCGGATGTCGGGCTCGTCTGTTGCAGCGATCCGACCGGTTCCATATCCGTCGATGTAGTCGAAAAGGTGACCCACACCGACCGCCCGGTTGCCTACTTGTTCAGCCTCGACCGTGGCTCGGGCCAGGACGCGGGCCGCCCGGTCCCCTGCGCCCTGAGCCAGGAGTGCCCGCTCGCAAAGGGCAGCGAGTTCCTCGCTTGGAATAGTGGTGTTCAAGGATGGGTCCTTTCAGGGTTTGTGCCACATGTGCCCGTCGGGGACGTCAATGTCAGGTAGCCGTCGACCTGAGGCCGCCGGGTCAGCACCTGTCTTGCCGCGGTGCGCCATCTGGCCGTCCGCGGTCTGAGACCATGTGGCTGGTGTCATACTCAGAATGTAATCTGTGATCACATCTCAGTCAATGCTTCATTGAATTGGGTTTGACGAAGGCCCAATCATCGGGTCGGAAATGAGGGAACGCATGACTCAAAGCTCGTCTTCGAAAGCCCGGATCGTCCGCCCCGACAACGTCCCGCGCATTCCGTGGATCAACGGGGCCGGATACACGCGCCAAATCGGAAGTAGACGCGACCCGGCACTGGGCGATGGGTTCATGTGGCGCCTGAGCCTGGCCGACCTCAACGAGGACTCAGCCTTTTCCTGCCTGCCTGGGATTGACCGGATCTTTACGCTTGCCAGCACAGGAAACGTCGAGCTCAGCATCAACGGACAGGCGCACCGACTTGGTCTTGGAAAGACCGCAGAATTCCCAGGAGAAGCCGACGTCCACCTCCGCATGGCGGACCAAAGCCCCCAACTGGGTTTGAACCTCATGACGAATCGCAACGCTGCCATGGGCTCCGTCTCCACCAAGAGACTTGACGGCCCGGTCCTGCTCGACCCCCGATCAGGAGTCGTAGCCGTCACAGTACTGGATGGCTCCGCCTCACTGAGCAGCCGGCGCAGACTCGATCCCCTGGCGACGCTGATTCTGGATACTGGCGCCGAGGAACTCTTTGCGCGCAATTGCCTTCTGGCGATCGTCACGGTTCGGAGCGCGACAAAGGGAATCAGCGGACAGCATGGCCGAGCCATCAGCGTTCGCCTGCGCCATGCCGCGGGTGTGAATTAGTCCGCCTGCGGCCCGCTGCAGTGAAGCAGTCAAAGGCAGCCTGTCCCTCGAGGCATGTGACGAAAGAAAGCACGGCATGAATCCATCCGAGCCTCAAGCCAGTGGCTGCTGGAGCGGACATTCGAAAATCAGACTCTTGTGTGATTTGTGATCACAAGCTAATGTGGTTTGCACAACACTCGAAAGAGGTTGGGCCAGTAGAAACGAATACACGCCGCCGCAACCAGGAACGGTCGGTCCCCATCCGCGGCTCCGCGGCGAACCAGGAAGTGATTCATGCCGAACAAACTTCTTCTGCAGGTCGCAGAAAACAAGAAACTCGAAGCCATTGCCACGCGCAACCGCTTCACCCGCCCCATTGTTGACCGCTACGTCGCAGGACGCGGCGTGGACGAGGCATGGACTGCCACGAAGGCGCTCAACAAGGCCGGCATTGACGTCAGCCTCGACCTCTTGGGCGAATCAGTCCATGACCTGGAACAGTCCAAGCAGGCCACCAAGGAATACCAGGGCGCCATCGAGAACATCCGGAACCGGGCCCCTGGATCCACCGTCTCGGTCAAGCTGTCCCAACTGGGAATCATGATCGATCCCCAGGAGTGTGCCAATAACCTGAAGGCGCTCCTGAATGCGGCAGCCACCAACGAAGCAACGGTCGAAGTCGACATGGAGCACAGTTCGGTGGGCCGCGACACCCTCGCGATCTTCAAAAGCATCCTCCCGGACCACCCCACCACCCGGGTAGCGATCCAGGCAAATATGCGGCAGACTCCCGAAGACCTGCTGTCCTTCACGGACATCAAGCCACGGATCCGACTGGTCAAGGGTGCTTTCGATGAAACGTCGGCCGCAGCACTGAACAGCGCGGAAGAAGTCACCGAGCAGTACAAGTATCTGGCGCGGTGGGCGCTGGAACACCTGCCGGACCCGGCGTTCGGAACCCACGACGACAAATGCATCGACGTCATTAAGAAACGGGCGGCCGAACTCGGCCTGGGAAAGCAGGACTTCGAATTCCAGATGCTGTACGGCGTTCGCCGCAAGCTCCAGGACGAACTGGTCCGCGAGGGGTACAGGGTCCGGGTATACCTCCCCTACGGCACCCAGTGGTATCCGTACCTCATGCGTCGCATGGCCGAGAAGCCCGCGAACCTGCTCCTGTTCCTCCGCTCCCTCATCGGAGGGTAAACAGCATTTTCGCGTAGGCTGGTATGTGATCAAATATCACCATCGATCTTGATGCGGCAGTCAGAGGAGTAACCATGAGCGTCCAAACAACCAGTCCCGTCACCCCCACCTTGGTGGCGGACCAGGTTTATGAGGTTCTGGAAAACGCCATCCTGACCGGCTCGCTCGAAGCGGGGTCTCCCCTGAGGGTTCGTGACCTGGCGGGCATGGTCGGCACCAGCGTCATGCCAGTCCGCGAAGCGATCCGCCGCCTCGAAGAAGCGGGCCTTGCAACGCGCACCCCTCACAAAGGAGCCGTCGTCAAGACCTTTACAGCCACGGAACTGATCCACATCTACGATGTCCGAACCATCCTTGAGGTCCAAGCGGCTACGCAGGGTGCGCCCAATGTCACCGAGCGGGATGTGCGGGCCATGGAAGTGGCCTGCAGTCACATGCTGCAGGCGGTTGCCGAAGGCCGCATCGTGGATGCCTTGGATTTCGATGAAGAAGTCCTCAGGACCCTCTACCAGGCCTCGGGAAATCCTGTCCTGGTCAGCACGATCGAACAATTGTGGCTTCAGTGCCGGCCCTACAAGGTGATTGGCGCAACCGAGGCCGTAGCTAAAAACGACAACACCCTCTGGACACCGCAACCGGCGCTGGTCCAGGCGTTGCTCGACGGAGACACCGCCGCAGCAACCACCATCACCGCAGACTCCCTCGCCAGCGCCCTGCGCAGGCTGGAGCTGCGGCTGGAAACCCACTAACCAACCCGCGACTGCACGGTCCGGGAAACACTCAAAAGGAGACACCCAGAAAATGTCATCTCAGTCCATCGCCGTTTCTGGCAACTTCAAGGTTCCCACGCCCTACAACGAACCCTCCCGTGAATTCCGTCCGGGATCACCGGAAGCCGCCTCGGTGAAAAAGGTCATTGCGGACGTAACCTCCAACGTCCGCGATATCCCCCACGTGATCAACGGCGAACGGTCCATGACCGGCGAACTTCGCGACATCACCGCACCCCACCGCCACTCACAGGTACTGGGCCGCATCCCCACCGCCGATGAAACGGTCATCCAGGCAGCCATCGACTCCGCCCTTGCAGCCCAGCAGGGCTGGTCCCGCACTCCGTGGTGGGAGCGCGCAGCCATCTTCCTCCGCGCCGGCGAGCTTGCCGCGGGAAAGTACCGGGATGAACTGGTAGCGACCACCATTCTCGGCCAGTCCAAGACCTTCCACCAGGCTGAAATCGACGCCGCGAGCGAAGTGGCCGACTTCTTCCGCTACAACGCCCACCTCGCCCAGCAGATCTTCGCCGATCAGCCGGCATCGCTGCAGGGTGAAGGCAACACGCTGGATCAGCGGGGTCTTGAAGGCTTCGTCCTAGCCATTACCCCGTTCAACTTCACCGCGATCGGCAGCAACCTGCCCACCACCCCTGCCCTCATGGGCAACACCGTGGTGTGGAAGCCGTCCGAGAAGTCGGCGCTCAGCAATGACGTCCTGATGCGCATGTTCGAAGAAGCCGGCCTTCCGCCGGGCGTCATCAACCTGGTCCACGGCTCCGGCCGGCTTATTTCCGACTACGCCATGGCACACCCCGACTTCGCCGGCCTTAACTTCACCGGCTCAACCGATGTATTCCGCAGCCTTTGGAAGAAGGCCGGAGACAACATCGAAAAGTACCGCTCCTTCCCCCGCCTCGTCGGCGAGACCGGCGGCAAGAACGCAGTTGTTGCCCACCCCTCCGCCGATCCCGGCGCCCTCCGCGCAGCCCTGATCCGCAGCTCCTTCGAATACTCCGGACAGAAGTGCTCCGCATCCTCGCGCGCCTATATCCCGAACAGCATTTGGGCGCAGATCAAGGACGAACTGGTCGAAACCACCAAGTCCCTGCGCCTTGGCGACCCTGCCGAACACGAGACCTTCACCGGCGCCGTCATCGACGAAGTCTCCTTCCGCAAGCTGGAGGATGCCATCGATAAAGCCAAGGCCCTCCCGAGCCACACCCTGCTGGCCGGCGGCAACGTTCACGGCGAAGAAGGCTGGTTCGTTGAACCCACCATCTTCGAGACCACCGACCCCCACGCCTTCACCATGAGCGAGGAGTTCTTCGGCCCGATCCTCACGGTCTACGTCTACGAGGACCAGGAATGGGAGTCCGTACTTGACCTGGTGGACCAGACCAGCAACTACGCCCTCACCCAGTCCATCTTTGCCAACGACCGCCGCGCCGTCTCGCACGCACTGGACAGGCTCCGCAACTCCTCGGGCATGACGTACATCAACGACAAGCCCACCGGCGCCCTGATGGGCCAAGTGTCCTTCGGCGGTGGCCGCGCTTCGGGCACCAACGACAAGACCGGTTCGCGCCTTGCCTTGCAGCGCTGGCTCAGTGGCCGGTTCATCCACGAGAACTTCTCCCCGTCCTCCGAATGGCGCCAGCCCTACTTGGCCCAGTAGGCGGGAGCCACCAGCCGGCTGGGTGCGCGCCTGCGCACCCAGCCCACCAACCGCCGTCGGACTCCCTCGCAACGACCCGTACGGCAACCGCAGCCGTCGCCCGATTCTCCCGGGCGGCGGCTGTTGCCCTCTCTTTGGCCTTCCACCCCCCTTACGGAAGTACTCCCATGAAGAAGCGAATCCTCAACTACAAGCCAACGGCGCCGGGTCAGCCCGCGCAGTCCAGGAAACGCGACGAACGCGGCACTGCCATGTCCATCCTGCTGCTCTTCGCCCGACACCGGAGCCTGAGCAGCGCACAAATTGCCAGCCTCCTCCGGATACCGACATCCACCGTGTACCGGCATCTGCAAACTCTCCTTCAGGCGGGCTTCGTCGTCGAAAGCACGGCTGTCGGGCGCTACTCAGCCGGGCCGGAAGTCGTCCGGCTGGCGGACAACTACCGCCAGGAATCACTGGCACAAGGCACCATCCGCAACAGGTTGGAGAAACTCTCACGGGACACGGGCGAGCTGGCCGCCTTTCTGGTCCAAAGCGGTGACGAAGCCCTCTGTGTGGAGTCGGTGGAAAGCCAACACATACTCAGCTGCAGCTACGCTGCGGGACGTTCCCGGCCCCTGTTGAACGGTGCAAGCGCGCGAACCATCCTTGCCTTCCTGCCAGAAGATGAGGCCGCAGAAGCCCTTGCCGGGCGTTTCCTGACCCGGGACGAGCACGCGGGTCTCGAGGCCGACCTCTCCAGCATCAGGGAACATGGGTACGCGACGAGCTCCGGGGCCTTGGCTCCAGGAGTCTGGGGAGTCAGCGCGCCCGTCTTCAGCGACACCGGGATCCTGGCCGGTGTGGTCACCACCATGGTGCCGCAGGAGCGCGCAGACGACGGACCCAGCCGGGAACGCTTTACAAGCTTGACTTGTGCGGCCGCTTCGGAGCTGAGCGACACCGCAGTGCGGGGATGATCCGATAGAAGTACGACGGCGGGACTCACCATTTGGTCCTTTGGTGAGTTCCGCCGTCGCATGTCCAGCCGGACGCCCTGGTCCGCGTCCGCGACGGTGTGCCAGCACAAGGGGAGTACATCCTCAAGCGATCACACATCAGAAAAGCCTGAATCTCAGATTTCAAAACTCGCCAGACCCGCGTGTGGAGTCGCCGCTGGCGTCAGGCAGCCATAGGATCAGCAGTATGGCTGACAAGAAATCGGGCGAGGCTGCGCCCTCTGCCCCTGGCGTAACCCGGATCAACGCTGCCGTGCTTTCGGTTACTCCGACGCTCGTAGCGGACCAGGTCTACGAAGCCTTGCGATCAGCCATCCTCACCGGCGAACTGGCCGGCGGGTCTCCCCTCCGCGTGCGCGACGTCGCCGACATGGTCGGCACCAGCGTCATGCCGGTCCGGGAAGCCATCCGTCGACTTGAAGAGAGCGGGCTCGCGACCCGCGTGGCCGCCCACCGCGGAGCCGTGGTCAAGGAATTCACCGTTGGGGAACTCATCCACATCTACGAAGTCCGCGCAACGCTGGAAACGGAAGCCGCCCGTCGGGGAGCCGCCAACGTCACCGATGCCGACGTCGAACGCATGGCGGCCGCCTGCACCCGCATGAAAAAGGCCGTGGCCGAACGACGGGTCTGGGATGCCTTGGATGATGACGAAGACCTTTTGAGGACGCTGTATAAGGCCGGGGGCAACCCCGTCTTGATGGACGTCATTGAGAACCTTTGGCTGCAATGCCGCCCCTACAAAGTCATCGGTGCAACCGAAGCAATCGACCACAACGACCAAAGTCTGTGGACCCCGCAACCCGACCTTCTCGAAGCTGCCCGGTCCCGTGACGCGAAGGCAGCAACCCGACTCACCAAGCTGTCGCTGGCCAGCGCACGGAAGCGCCTCGAGAAAAGGCTTGAAGGGCAGTAGACCGGTCACCGCCAGACGCGCCCGGAATCAGTCTGCCCTTGCCGACGACCGTTTTTGGAGGGACGCGGTGCGATACTGAGGCTGATCCCACCGGCCGGAAGGAACAACTCAAGCGATGATCCTGGATACGACAACCCTCCGGATCGCGTTCGGCCTTCTCACGCTGGTCCTGGCGGCATTGTTCTACTTTTCCGCCTACCGACCCACCCGCTCCGCTTACAGCGGCTGGTGGTGCGTTGCGCTGCTGTCCTTCCTTACCGGCGCGGGGTGCTTCCTCTTGGATGGCAGCGCACACCAGGTGTGGGCCAATCCCCTGGGCAACACGCTGCTGGCCTATGGAGCAGTGGCTGTCTGGGCAGGTGCCAGGTCGCTGCGGTCGTTGACGCTTTCCGCGTGGGCTGCGGCGGCGCTGCCCGTCCTGACTCTGGTCAGTTCACTGCTGGATAACCCGGCGATCAACGCGTGGTCCGGTGGGCCGGTGTTCCTGGCGTCCATGAGCCTTGGCCTAGGGCTGTCATCGTACGAACTCTGGCGTCTTGAACCAGGGTATTCCCGGGTCCGGATACCCATGGCGGTGGCTTCCGGAGTGCTGGCAGTTTTCTACTGCCTGCGCTGGATCGCGTTCCTTGCGGTTGGCCAGACGGGCCTGGTCTTCGTCACGGTTTTCGGATCAGCCGTGACCACCATGGTGACCATGGTTCTGCTGGTTGTGGTGTCCTTCAGCATGTCCGCGCTGAGCAGCGAGCAGCAAACCCGTGCCCTGCGCGTGGTGGCTTCCCGGGACGACCTGACGAACCTGCTCAACCGCAAGGCCTTCATGGACCTCGCGGCGGAGCATCTGGCGGACCGAACCGTCACTCCCAACACGGGGGCACTCATCCTGGCGGATTTGGACCATTTCAAAGCCATCAATGACACCCATGGCCATGCCGCCGGCGACAGTGCCCTGCGGTCCTTCGCCGATGCCTGCACCGCTTCAGTTCGCCCGACCGACCTGGTGGCGCGCTACGGCGGGGAAGAATTTGTCCTCCTGCTTCCCGGCGCTGGTCCGGAACGTGCCGAAGCGATCGCGCGCGAGATCAGCAAACATCTGGCATCCGTCCCCGCACCGGACGGCGTCCTGATGCCGACCGTCAGTTACGGGATCGCCCAGTACCACGTAGGAACGTCCCAGTTGGCGGACCTCATCGAGGCCGCGGATCGAGCAATGTATCAGGCCAAGGCACTCGGCAGAAACCGCGTCGCGCACAGCCAGCCAGCAAAGTAGATCGTCCGCCGGATCATCTGCAGTTCCCGGAAAGGGCACGTCCACTTTTCTGTTGTGCCGTCAGTGGACGGGTACGGAGATCGTGAGCGAGCCGGCTGTCCGGGAGCCGGGCCACGACGAACTGCCACAAGATCATCCTTCTGGCATCCAGCGGTACCTTGGTGTGCCCTCGCGGGGGCCGCGGCATCTGCCAGCTGACCCTTCAGACGCCCTGAACGGCGCTCTGCCGTGCCCGGACGACTCCGGTTGGACCGTTCTTGATGACCTTGGCTACCGCCGCTTCCGTGATTCCCATCGCCCTGGCCATCGCAGCGATGGTTACCCCGTCATCGAAGTGTTGGACCATCGCAAGCCGGCGCTTCTCTGCGAGCAAGGCGCGCTGCATCGAGCAGTCCCTCATCTGCGCGGTGTATCTGGCGATGTCCCGCAGGTCGGACGGATGGTTGTACGCAGTCCCCAAGGTGGCGTCCTTTTCAGTGTGATGTTCGCAAGTTATGGAACGACAGTCTTACGCACAACCTGTCAACTGTCTGTCATATCGGCTTCTTCAGGCGTCACATTCTGTTAGTGCCGCAAATCACAGCCGCGGTTTCCCCGCCTCGCCGGGGCACGGGCGGAGCATGCGTCAGAAAGCGTTTCACCCTTGCCACTCCGCAGAAAACGCACTCCCTGACTCAGTCAAGGATGCGCCACCAGGGTGCGTGGCGCCGACCTCCCAGCTGGGCCATACCTAGGTATGCCGAATTAGGTAACACTTTCATGTTGTAAATAACTTAGGTAAGCCTTAGCTAACTCATGGAAGGAATTTTGATGCGGAACGTATCACGGGCGGTGCTCGTTACGGGCGCCGGCGGTGGCATTGGCAGGGCCGTGGCCCATCGCCTTGCCAGCAGGAGCACGTCCCGGGATGTTCTGGTGCTGACAGACAGCGACGAAGCAGCTCTGAAAGACACCACCGAGGCGTTGACGGGCGTTAAGGTCCTGGCCGTTCCCACTGATGTCTCCGACGCCGGTCAGGTCGCGGCGTTGTTTGCCGCGATCCGCGATACCGGCGCGGCCTTGAACCAACTGGTCCACGCGGCCGGAATCCACAGTGTGGGCTCGGCACTGGATACAAGTGTTGATGAATGGAACCGCGTTCTCGCCGTCAACGCCACCGGCACGTTCCTGGTGGTCACTGCCGCTGCCAGGCAGATGCTGGAGACCGAGAGTGATAACAGGGCGATGGTGGTCATCGGTTCGAATGCGGCCGGTGTCCCACGAAGCGCAATGCCGGTCTATGCCGCGTCCAAGGCCGCTGCCGCGGCGCTGACCCGTTCCCTGGGCTTGGAGCTGGCGCCACGCGGCATCCGTTGCAACACCGTGTGTCCGGGATCAACCGACACCGGCATGCAGCGGGCGTTCTGGGGAAATGACCCGGAGCGGGGGCTCGAATCGGTACTTCAGGGCGACCTTGCCCAGTTCCGGGTGGGAATTCCCCTGGGAAAGATCGCTTCCCCGGACGACATCGCTGCCACCGCGGCGTTCCTGCTCTCCGAGGACGCCGGCCACATCACCATGCAGGACATTTACGTTGACGGCGGCGCGACTCTTCGCGCCTGAGCTACACCCACCACCGAAAGGTTTATCGTGACGCTTCAACTTGCCCCCGAAATTCCCGAGACATCCAGTTGGGTTCGTGACCCGCTGGAAGAATACCGGTCGGGTGATTTTCTGATCACCGGCCGTTCAGGCACCATCCTCGGCAGGGGCACCCAACGCTTCCAAGGCGGTCTCCAAGACGCTGCAACGCTGCACAAGGTCCTTGAAGGAGGGACCGCCCTACTCGGTGGCGTACTGCCCTTCACCCCCGGTCATCCCGGGGAGTTCCTGCTGATGGAGTCGACGCTCCGGGGACCACAGCTCACGGGCCGGACCGCTTCACCGGCAGCGCCTGTGCCTGCAGCGGCAATTCTGGAACGAGAGACACCTGCAACGCACTATAAGGAAGCCGTCGCAGAGGCCCTGCGGCGGTTCACTCCCGAAGGCCTCCGGAAAGTGGTGTTGGCACGATCCCAGAAGGCAGCCCTCACCCAACCGGTGGACGTCGCCGGGCTGCTCTTGCGACTGCTCCGCCAGAATCCGACCGCTTATACCTTCGCGGCCCCCCTTCCCGGCGGACGCACTCTCGTGGGCGCCAGCCCTGAGTTGTTGATCCGCCGTTCAGGGACCACCGCTTTGAGCAATCCCCTGGCGGGTTCGGTACCTCTGACTGGCGATGCAGGCATCGACCGTGAAAACGCCGAACAGCTGATCCGTTCGGCCAAGGACCTCCGCGAACACGCCATCGTGGTGGACATGGTGGCCGAGGTCATGAGCGGATACTGCAAGGACCTCGATGTTCCACCCGTCCCTGAACTGATCAGGACAGGATCCATGCTGCATTTGTCCACCAAGATCCAAGGCCACTTGCGCGATACCAACACCAGCGCCCTGGACCTGGCCTTCGCCCTGCACCCGACTCCCGCTGTCTGCGGATGGCCCACCACCACAGCGTGCGATCTGATCCAGGAGCTCGAGGACGTAGACCGCGGTTTCTACGCCGGCGCCGCCGGCTGGGTGGATGCCTCCGGAGACGGCGAATGGGTGGTCAGCATCCGGTGCGCCGAAATAGGCGATGACGAACTCCGTGTGCACGCCGGTGCGGGTATCGTCCCCGGCAGCGACCCTGAACTCGAATTCGCCGAAACCGAAGCGAAGTTCCGCACCATCCTGCGCGGAATGGGGTTCACCGAATGACGCTCGAAGGGACCATCTCCTGGCCCGCGGAAACTGCTGCCCGCTACCGCGCGGCAGGCTACTGGACCGGCGAACGCCTCGACCGGGTCGCAGCGACGCACGCAGAACGCACCCCGGACGCTATCGCCGTCGTCGACGAGGCCGGACGCCTCACCTACGCTGCCTTCGAACAAAAGGTCGCGCAAATGGCTGGTGGATTTATCTCCTTGGGAATACGCCCTCGGGACCGTGTCCTGCTGCAGCTGCCCAACCGCACGTCCTTCCTGGTCACGGCACTGGCCCTGATGCGCGTCGGCGCCATCCCGGTGTACCTGCTCCCGGCACACCGGCACAGCGAACTCGTGGCCATCGCCGCGCAAGCGGACCCCGTGGCCTACATCGGCCCATCCGTGCACGACAGCTTCGACTACCGGCCCATGGCAGCCGAAGTCGCTGCCACCCAGGCAGCCGCGCTCAACCGGAACCGGCTGACGGTCATCATTGACGGAGAAACATTTGAAGGACAGACAGGCCTGGACGAAGTCCTTGAAGCGGGGCTTGGCAAAGAATGTTCGGAAGGTGTCCCCACCGACACCGGGGATGTCGCCTTCCTGCAACTCTCAGGCGGAACCACCGGCACACCGAAACTGATCCCCCGGACCCACGACGACTACCACTACTCGGTGCGCCAGAGCGTCAAAGTCTGCGGTCTGGATGCCAGAGCCGTCATGTTGCTGGTCCTGCCCGCGGCACACAACTTCCCTATGAGTTCTCCCGGGTTCCTGGGTGTGCTGCTCGCCGGTGGCCGCGTCGTCCTGGGATCATCACCAGCACCTGATGCAGCCTTCCCTGTCATAGAACGCGAAGCCGTCACCATCGTTCCGTTGGTCCCGCCCCTGGCCTTGGCCTGGATGCGGGCCGCAGCCACCACATCCGCTGATCTTCGCAGCCTCCGCACCATCCAGGTTGGAGGAGCCAAGTTCCTGCCCGAATCCGCACGCCGCATCAGGGCCGACCTGGGGGCGAGCCTGCAGCAGGTTTTTGGCATGGCCGAGGGGCTGGTGTGCTACACCCGGCAGGAGGACCCGGAAGACCTCGTCTGCACCAGCCAGGGCCGCCCCATGAGTGAGGCCGATGAAGTCATGATCGTTGACGACGACGATCACCCGGTCGCCGACGGCACACCAGGGCACCTGCTCACCCGGGGGCCGTACACCATCCGGGGGTACTACAAGGCCGAAGGGCATAACGCGACGGCGTTCACCGCAGATGGTTTTTACCGGACTGGTGACATCGTGCGCCGGTTGCCCGGCGGCTACCTGAGCGTCGAAGGCCGGTCCAAGGACCAGATCAACCGTGGTGGCGAGAAAATCTCCGCCGAGGAAGTCGAAGACCATCTGCTCGCCCATCCCTTGGTCCATGACGCCGCCGTCGTCGCGATCCCGGACCAATACCTGGGAGAGCGAAGCTGCGCGGTCATTGTGCCCGCAGGGCAAGCACCCACCCGCAAAGAGATCCTGCAGTTCATCCGCACCAGGGGCGTGGCGGCGCACAAGATCCCGGACCGCGTCGAGTTCGTCACCGAGTTTCCCACAACAGGGGTTGGTAAAAACAGCCGGGCCCAACTGCGCCGTACTTTGGCCGGTCAGTTCCAACCCCAGCCAACACAACCCCAGCACTGACCACCTACGAAAGCCCCTATACCCAGGAGATTTGCCATGAGCCAGCGACTTCCCGCCAGCATCAGCTATCCGTTGCCCACCCCGGGCGAACTGCCCGCGCCGTCCCTTGCCTGGGCGGCCGAACCGGACCGCTCAGCCTTGTTGATCCACGACATGCAACGCCACTTCCTGCGGCCCTTCGATGCTGGCACTGAACCCATCAACGCCGTCACCGCCAACATCCAGGCGTTGCGGAACCAGGCCCGGGAACTGGGCATCCCAGTGTTCTATACGGCGCAGCCCTCCCACCAGGACCCGCAGGACCGCGCCCTGCTGACCGATTTGTGGGGGCAAGGCATCGGAACCAACGAAGACGGGGCACGGATCATCGATGCGCTGACACCCGAAGAAGGCGATACGGTCCTGACCAAATGGCGCTACTCCGCCTACCAGCGAAGCGACTTCGCTGAGCAGTTGGCCGCCGCCGGCCGGACCCAACTGGCGATCACCGGCGTTTACGCGCATATCGGCTGCCAGGTCACGGCCACCGATGCTTTCATGCAGGACGTCCAACCGTTCTTCGTGGCCGATGCCGTGGCCGATTTCTCCCAAGCCCACCACCAGCAGGCGCTGGAATGGGTGGCCGGCCGCTGCGGTGTGGTCACCACCACCGCCGACCTGCACCAAGCGTGGGGGGCAACCGCGCCAACCGCCGGCGCGGCAGTAAACACAGCAGGCCTGTCCGCGATTACGGCCATGCTGCGGGGCAAAGTTGCCGAACTGGCCTACCTTGACCCCGAAGAAATCGACCCGGCGGAGAACCTGGGCGACCTCGGCGTGGACTCCATCCGCATGATGGAACTCGTGGAATTCCTGCGCACCGCGGGATATCAGGTGGCCTACGAACAGCTCGCCGAAGAACCCACCATCAAACATTGGGCGTTCACACTCGACGCAGCCACCGCCGGCGCGACGGCAGGAACATTTGAGCTTGCAGGAGCAGTGAAATAACCATGAGCGAGATCCAGAACCCCTTCGACGAGGAAACCGGAACGTTCCTGGTCCTGACCAACAGCGAAGAACAACACAGCCTGTGGCCTGGCTTCGCGGCGGTACCCGCGGGGTGGACAACCGTTCACGGCCCCGATTCCCGGCAAGGCTGCGTCGAGCACATCGAACGCAGCTGGACCGACCTCCGGCCGCTGAGCCTCCGCGCCCACATCAGCTAGCCCTCCACGACTCCGCGCCCAGAGCACCACAGAACTGCGCCTTCCCGAACAGGACCTCCGATGACCATCACCCCTGACCTCAGCAACACGGTTGAGCTGCAGGACAACCCCGCCACCCCCACCTTCCAAGGCCGGCTACCCCTTGCCGCTGCCCAACCGGGCATCTGGTACGCCCATCACTTGGAGGGCGAGAGCACGGCCATCTTCAACGTGGCCCGTTATCTGGACATCCAAGGGTCACTGGACGAAACCTTGTTCACGGAGGCAGTAGCACTCGGGCTCGCGGACGCAGATACGATCCACAGCACGTTCGACGACGACGGCACCCCGGGCCAGCACCCCGGAGCCGCGGCGTCGGCGCCGCTTGAGGTCGTGGATTTCCGGGCGGATGGCGCCGATGAGGCCCGGACCCGGATGCACCAGGACCTTGCAACACCGGTCTCACTGACGGACGGTTCAGCCCTGTACCGTCAGACGCTGTTCCGTGTGGGTGAGAACCGGTGGTTCTGGTACCAGCGTTTCCACCACATCCTGCTCGATGGCTACAGTTTCACCGCTATCACCGAGCACATCAGCGCCATCTACCGGGCACTGGTCTCGGGTACGGAAATCCCGGCCTCACCCTTCACGGCGTTCTCCCTGGTAGTCGACCAGGAGTCCGCCTACCGTGGTTCGGCCGACGAAGAGCAGGACGCGGCCTTCTGGCGGGACTACTGCAGCGAACTGCCGACGCCGGTGTCGCTCGCCGGAGCGGCGCGGGCGCTGGAAACCGCGCCGGCCACCTGGGCACCGGTGCGCCGGCACGAACTGCGCCTTGATGGAGCGCAAATGGCCGCGGTGACCGAGCTGTCCCGCACCCACCACGTCACCTGGGCCGATGTATTGACTGCTGCGGTAGGCAGCTACATCGGCAGGATGGGCTCCGCCCGCAACGTGGTTCTCGGTGTCCCGTTCATGGGCCGGACCAAGAGCGCCTTGCGAACGTCCGGCCCGGTGGTCACCGTACTTCCCGTCACCGTACCGCTGGCTCGGAACGCCGGGCTGGGTGAGGTGGCGCGCCTGACCGCCCGCAACATCGCGCAGGCGCGGCGTCATTACCGCTACGGTGCCGAGCAGATCATGCGCGACGCCAACTTGGTTGGCGCGGAAACGGGACTGTATGGGCACGTAGTCAACATCAAGATCTTCGACTACACCACCGATTTGGCCGGGGCATCGGTCACAACCCGCCACCTCTCGGCCGGGCCCGTGGACGATCTGGAATTCTCCGTGCTCCGGGACGGCGAAGAGACCGTCATCGAAATCGAAGCCCATCCGGGCCGATACAGCGACGAAGACCTGGCCGGCCATGCCAGGCGCCTCCAGGCCTGGATACTGTCCACGACCGACCCTGGCGCCGGCGCCGTCGATGGCCTTCCGATAGCGACAGCCGACGAACAGGACCTCATCCTTCACGCCTGGGGTGCCGGTACAACTGTCCCCCACAGCGCCGCGCCGGTCGGGGAACTCCTCGACGCCAGGGCGGCCGAAACACCCACCGAAACGGCGGTTGTCTGTGGACACCTGTCACTGACCTTTGCCGAACTCACCGGACGGGCGAACTCGTTGGCACGGTACCTGATCTCCCAGGGCGTTGGCCCGGATACCGTCGTCGCGATCGCCCTCCCCCGCTCGCTCGAATCCGTGGTTTCGATCGCCGCCGTCGTAGCTTCCGGAGCTGCGTACCTGCCGCTGGACCTCGACTACCCCCAGGACCGACTCGCCTACATGGTGGAGGACGCCGCCCCAGTCATCCTGCTCACGAACAGCAAGGTGGACACCACCTTCGCTGGCGACGATGTCCGCGTGCTCGGCCTCGATGACCCGGACATCGTCTCCGCCGCCAGCCGACTGCCGGGAACTCCGGTCTCCGACGCAGACCGGACCCGTCAGCTGCATCCGAAGGATCTGGCCTACGTGATCTACACCTCGGGATCCACGGGCCGGCCCAAGGGCGTGCAGAGCACGCACGAGGGCCTGCGCAACCTTCTCGAAAACCATGCAGCCGATGTTTTCGGTTCCACTATCGCAACCCTGGCGCCCCGCCGGGTCCGGGCAGCACACACGGCATCCTTCTCCTTTGATTCATCTTGGGAGCAGCTGATCTGGCTTTACCTGGGCCACGAACTGCACGTCTTTGACGACGACACCCGCCGCGATCCGCAGGCTGTGGTCGAGGCAGTCCGGGCTGCACGCATCGACGCCCTCGATGTCACCCCGTCCTTCGGCGCCCAGCTCCTCGAAAGCGGTCTCCTCGCCCCGGCCGAACATCATCCCGCGCTCTTCCTCATCGGTGGCGAGGCAGCATCGCCGGCCTTGTGGAAGACGCTTCGGGAGACTCCGGGAACGCACAGCCACAACTTCTACGGCCCCACCGAATACAGCGTCGACACCCTCGGCGCCAACGTCCTGGACGCTGAGGTCCCCGTGGTCGGAAGGCCCATCGGCAACACCAGCGTCTATGTCCTCGATGCTGCCCTGCGGCCGCTGCCCGCAGGTGTGCCCGGCGAACTGTATATCTCGGGTCCGGGCCTGGCCCGCGGATATTTGGGCCGGCCGGATCTCACCGCGGCACGGTTCGTGGCGGATCCCCACCGTGATGGCGAACGGATGTACCGCACTGGGGACCTGGTGCAGTGGCGCCCGGACGGCACCATCGATTACCTCTCCAGGGTTGATGACCAGGTCAAGGTCCGAGGCTTCCGCGTGGAACTGGGCGAGGTCGAGGACGCCCTGACCGGCGTTGAATCGGTTGTGGCCGCTGCTGTCATCGCCGAACCATTGGGCCATACCAACCGTCTGATCGGCTACTTCGTGACCGGGGCCGGCACAGCCCTGCGGAGGGATCAGGATCCGCCAGCCCGGGTCCGGGAGATTCTCTCCGCAACCCTGCCCGACTATCTGGTACCGGCCATTTTGATCCACCTGGATGAACTGCCGCTGACCGTCAACGGAAAGCTGGACCGCGCCGCGCTCCCGGCTCCGGCAGCAGTCGCCAGTGCCCCGGGAAGGACACCAACCACCGCTGAGGAAGAACTGCTGTGCTCAGCCATCGCTACGGTCGTGGGCATGCCGCTGGTCAGTGTCGACGACGACTTCTTCTCCCTCGGCGGCGACAGCATCTCCGCCATGGCCGTCTGCGGCGCCGCCCGCCGGGGCGGCTACCAACTCCGTCCCCGCGACGTTTTCGCGCTTCGCACCCCAGCTGCGATGGCCACGGCTCTTACCTCCCTCGCTACCTCACAGATCGTTGCGCCGCCCAGTCCTGAAGGGCCGGTCCCGCCTCTACCCATCATGAAATGGTTCGCTGAAACAGCCTCCGGGGCCGGCGCACGCTACGCCCAGGGTGTCTGCGTCACCGTACCGGCCGCGTTGTCCCGCCAGGACCTGGCCCGGTCCCTGGGTGCGCTGGCCGCAGCCCACCCTGCCTTGCGGGCACGGCTGAACGGCCAGGAGCTGCACATCCCCTCCGCCGCTGACAGCCCGGTGCCGGACGTCCGGGAAATCAATCTGCCCGCAGGTGCCACAGAATCAGCACTGAACGACGCCGCAGACCGCGCTTTCCGTGAAGGTGCCGCAGACCTCGACCCCGTCGGCGGCGGCATGGTCTACGCTGCGATCATCGCCGTGGCCGGGCAGTCCCGCCGCCTGGTGCTCGTACTGCACCATCTGATCGTCGACGGCGTATCCTGGCGCACGCTGCTCCCCGAACTCGGCCAGGTTGTCGATGCAGTCCTCACCTGGCACGCACCCGAGCTGCCCGCGGAGGAGACCTCACTGCGGCAGTGGACCCAGAGTCTTCACGCGCAAATCCCTGCCCGGCGCGACGAACTTGCGTACTGGACAGGGCAGCTCGCTGCGGGGACCGGCAGGATCGCCGCCGGACTGGACCCCGCCCTGGACACCCACGGCACGGCCGGGACCGCCCGACTGCTCCTTGGCCAGGCGACAACCACCGCCCTGCTGGAGCAACTCCCTGACGCGTACCGGGCCACCATTGACGAGGTGCTGCTGGCCACGGTCATGCTGGCCGCAGCCGAGCTGGTCGGCACACAGTCGCTGGGCATCGCCCGCGAAACCCACGGACGCGAAAGCGACGGGCTCGACCTTGACCTGGAACGGACCGTCGGCTGGCTGACCGCCGAATACCCGTTGCGACTTGACCTCGGTGCCATCGACGCCGCAGACGCCCTCGCCGGGGGCACCGGGCTGTTCGATGTTGTCCGCAGCATCAAACAAGCCGTGCGGGAGGTCCCCGACCATGGCCTGGGCTTTGGCATCCTCCGCTACCTGGACGAACAAACCGGCCCGGAACTCGACCGGCTCTTCCGGGCCTGCCCGCCGTCGTTGCTGGTCAACTACCTCGGCCGCTTCGCCAACGATGAAGGGCACTTCACCCCCATCAGCGGAACCGGCGTCTTCGTGGACTCCTTCGCCGTGGACATCGACCCGGCCATACCGTTGTCCCACCCCCTGGAACTGAACATGTTCCTGGACGGAAAGCAGCTCGCACTGAGCTGGACCTGGGCGCAACGGCTGCTTCACCTCCACGATGTCGAAGCCCTGACCGAAGCGATGGAACGCGCCGCCATGGCACTGCTGCGGCAGGCAAAGGCCGCACCCGTGCAAGCGTTGGCGACCTCCGTTCCCGCCGATGTCCCCGGCACCGGACTGACCCTCGCGGAGGTCCACCGCCTGGAACAAGTCCATGGACCGCTGGAGGCAGCCCTGCCCCTGGGGCCACTGCACGAAGGCCTGTTGTTCCATGCCCAGCTCGGTGAGTCCGCGAGCTACAGCTCCGTCACCGTCCTTGACTTCGAGGGTCCCCTCGACAGCGGCCGGATGCGGCAGGCTGTTGGCCTTCTACTGGACAAGCACCCCCAGCTCGGGGCCGGCTTCGACAGCGGCACCGGTTCCCGGCCGGTGCAGGTCATCCCCCACGCTGCGCATCGGCGGGAGATCATCTGGGAAGAAACAAGCTGCGCCGGCACCAGCTCCGAGACAGTGGAAACAACCGCCAAAGACATTGAACAAGCCGAAGCCAACCGGCACTTCGATGTGGCAAGGGGACCACTGCTGGCCGCCCATCTCCTGCGGGTCAGCGGCACCTCCGCACGCCTATACCTCTCCGCCCACCACTTGGTGGTGGACGGATGGTCCACCCCGCTGATCATCCGTGACCTGCTCACCGCATACGAAGACCGGATCCTGCCCGGGCCGACTGCTCTCTCCGCCTACCGGGACGCCGTGCGAAGAATGGAAACTTCCGACGAGGATCGCGCCGTCTGGGCGCGGGCCATGGCCGGGTGCACTCCGACGATGCTCGCCCCCACGTTCCCGTCAGGCAACTCCTCCGCCGGTCAGTCTCCCCTGTTCGAGATCTCCACCGTCCTGGAGGAAAGCCTGGCCCAGCAGATCGCGGCCGTGGCCCGGCGCGTGGGTGCCACGCCGAACACCGTTTTCCAAATGGCATATGCCGAGACCCTTGCCCAGCTCACCGGACGACATGACGTCATCTTCGGCAGCACGGTCTCCGGCCGGGACAACCAGCACGACCAGGACATCATCGGCTTGTTCACCAACACACTCCCGGTGCGGATCACCGTGGATCGTGCCAAGCCGCTGGCCCTGCAACTCACCGATGTGCAGCAGGCACAGTCGGAGCTGCGCGAGCACTCCCACATCGGATTGGCCGAAGTCCAACAGCTCGCCGGTGCCGGCACCCTCTTTGACACCCTCTTCGTCATGGAGAACTACCCGGCCGAGTCCTCCCTGTATGACGCCGGTGCCTCCGGCCTGCGTCTGACCACCTTGAACAACCGCGGTTACACCCATTACCCGGTGACGATGTTGGTGCTGCCCGAACCGGCAGGCTACCGGCTGGTGCTCGAACACCGGCTGGATCAGGCGGATGGAAGGCTCTTGCTGGAGCGGTACCGTGCCGCGCTGGCCTCGGTGGTCTCTGACGCCCAGGAAGCCCCGTCCCGTCTTGGGGTCCTGCTGCCCGCTGAACGGGACCTGGTCGAAGCCGCCAACACGACCAGTCACGTCGTGCCTGCAGCGACGCTGCGTTCCTTGCTCCAGGACCAGGGCAGTATGGCTCCCGGAAATCTGGCCATCACCAGTGATGAAGGAGATCTCAGTTACGCCCAGGTGCGACTGCGCGTCGTCCGGCTGGCAAGGCGGCTGCGGCAGGCAGGTGTCCGCACTGGCGACATCGTCGCCGTCGCGCTCCCCCGTTCAACCAACCTGACTGTTTCCATCCTGGCCGTCATCGAAGCGGGGGCCGCGTACCTGCCGCTCGATACCAGCTACCCGGCAGAACGGTTGCAGTTCATGGTGGACGATGCCAAACCGCGGCTGCTGCTGACCTCGGCCTTGGCCGGGGACCTCATCACGGCCAACGTGCCGTCTCTGGTGGTAGACCGTACCGAAGCCGACGTCGAGGACGACCCCGTGTCCAGCGGCTCGAGTCTGGGCTGGCGGGAGGATGTGGAAGCTGAACTCACCCCCGGCCACCCTGCCTATGTCATCTACACTTCGGGGTCAACGGGACGGCCCAAGGGCGTCCAGGTCCCGCATGGGGCCATCGTGAACCGGCTGTTGTGGATGCAGCACGAGTATCCGCTGACAGCAGCCGATGTCGTCATGCAAAAGACCCCGTCCAGTTTCGATGTGTCAGTGTGGGAGTTCTTCTGGCCATTCATGGTCGGCGCTGGGCAGCTCATCGCACCGCCCCAGGCCCACAGGGATCCGTCGGCGCTGTGCCAGCTGATCCGCGACGGTGGAGTGAGCATCATTCACTTTGTTCCCTCCATGCTTGCAGCATTCCTCCAGGAACCCTCGCTGCAGGCACAAACTGGCCATGGTTCGGCTCTGCCCAGCCTCCGGCACGTTTTCTGCAGCGGCGAAGCGCTCTCCGCAGAGCTCGCCGCATCCTTCAGCGATGTGGTCGGCGCGGAACTGCATAACCTTTACGGCCCCACTGAGGCGGCCGTGGACGTCACGGCCCACTGCTGGGCCGGTCCGGTCCCGGGGGCCCTCACCGGTAGTGTCCCGATCGGATCGCCGGTATGGAACACCCAACTGCACGTGCTGGATCCGCTGCTGCGGCCTGCCCCGTTGGGAGTGGCCGGCGAGCTGTACCTTGCCGGGGCGCAACTGGCCACGGCTTACCTGGGCAGGCCTGCCCTCACCGCAGAACGCTACGTGGCTGACCCGTTTGCCGAAGGTCAACGGATGTACCGCACCGGTGACATGGTCCGTCGGCTTCCTGACGGCTCCATCGAATACCTGGGCAGAACCGATGACCAGGTCAAGATCCGGGGACAACGCATCGAACCCGGCGAAATTGAAACCGTGCTCGCCGCCGTGCCCGGCGTCCGCACCGCCGTCGTCATCGCCAGAAGCTCCACCGCGGGCACCGGCTTGACGGGAGCGGACCACCGCATCCTGGTCGGCTACCTGGTCCCCGACGATCCCGGGACGGACCACACGGAGCTGCTAAGGGCCGTGAACGCTGCGGCTTTGTCCTCCCTTCCGACCCACATGGTGCCCGCCGCCATGGTGGTGCTCCCGGAACTGCCCCTGAGTTCCAACGGCAAGCTGGACCGCCGGGCGCTGCCCGCTCCGGATATGGCCTCCGGCACCGGCCGCGCGCCGGCCGCCGGACTCGAAACCACGGTTGCCGAGGCCTTCGGCTCCGTGCTGGGTGTGGACGGCGTCCAAGCCACGGACGACTTCTTCGCACTCGGCGGGCACTCACTGTTGGCGATGCGCCTGGCAGCAGAGTTGGGGCGGACACTGGACCGTCGTGTCCACGTTGGCAGCATCATGGCCAGCTCCAGCGTCGAAGCCCTGGCTGCCCAGCTGGGCACGGGAACCGACACCAACGCAGCCTTCGACCAGCTCCTGCAGATCCGGCCCGGAAACGCAGAACCCTTGGTCTGCATCCACCCGGCCTCGGGTTTCGCCTGGCAGTACAAGGCACTGGCAAGCCACCTCGACGACGGCCACGGAGTTGTTGGGTTGCAGTCACCACGACCGGACGGTCCCCTCGCCCACGCCACGGGCCTCACCGATGTGGTGGACAGCCACTACCGGAACCTTCGAGCCGCCCAACCTCACGGGCCCTACCGTCTGCTGGGATACTCACTCGGCGGAACCATCGCCCACGCCCTCGCGGCGCGGTTGCAGGCCGAAGGAGAAACCATCGCGTTCCTTGGACTGCTGGATACCTATCCACCAGAAGGCCAGGACTGGGACGCCGACACGGCAGCCGAGGCGGAAGCAGAAGCCGACCGCGAACGGGCCGGGTTCCTCGAGGCGGTCCCCGACCAGGAACCCGACGCCGAACGTGAGGCCATGTTTACCGACATCGTCGCCAACTACGCCGATGCGGTCCGGTTGCTGAAAACCGCTACCAGCCCCGTGTTCCACGGAGCAGCGGAACTGTTCGTGGCCGAGCGGACCCTCCCGGACGGCTTCGACCCGGAAGAGGCGTGGGGGCAGCGGGTCGACGGGCTGCGGATCCACCGGCTCGATTGCTCCCACGAGGACATCGTGTCCCCGGAGATGCTTCCATCGCTTGCACCGGCACTGTCAGCTGCCCTTGCTGCCAGCCGCCGAATCGAGCGCCACACCGCCACATCAACCCAGGAGACCACCCCATGACAGAGACCTCCACAACCACCGGAACCCCGGCGGCCACCGCGGAGCCCTCCCGGGCCATCGAACTGCACATCCACGAGGTCACTCCCCGCCTGCTTACAGTGCTGAAGGTCATTGACCTGAGCCCGGTAATGAGGCGTGTCATCTTCGGCGGGGACGACATGACCAAAGCCGTCTTTCCGTTCCGTCCCATGGCCGTTTCGGACCACGTCAAGCTGGTCTTTCCGGAGCTTGCCACCGGCGAACTGCACCTGCCCGAAGCTGGGCCCGACCGGCTCATCATGCCCGAAGGGCGGCCCAGGCCGTTGTTCAGGGACTACACAGTCAGGGCGTTCGATCCGGACACCCTGGAAGTCTCCATTGATTTCGTGCTCCACGACCATGGGGTGGCCGGGAGGTGGGCCATCGCGGCCTCACCCGGTCAGCAACTGGGTGTCCTGGGGCCGCGAGGGTCCCACCTGTACCCGACCGGCTTCGGCCACTACCTTCTGGCAGCGGATGAAACAGGGTTGCCCGCCCTCGCCCGCTGGCTGGAGGAACTCCCGGCAAACCTGAGCTGCGACGTGTTCATCAGCGTGGACTCGGCAGCGGGTGAAATCGACCTGCCACACCATCCCGGAGCCGTGGTCCGTTACCTGCACCGCAACGTCCTTGGCGTCACGGCCCTCGAAGACGCCGTCCTGTCCTGGCGCCCCGCGGGCGATGACCTGTTCGTGTGGGCAGCGGGCGAGGCAACGGCCATGAAGACCATCCGCCGCCACGTCCGCGATGTCCTCGGCGTGCCCAAGGGGCACACCGACATTGACGGCTACTGGAAGAACGGCGTTGAAGGGTTGGACCATCACGCAGCGGACGACGATGACTGAACCGGCAAAGGCGAGGGCGCGCTTCGTCCTGGACACCAGCCCCTTGCGGGTCAGTCCCGCGTTCCGCCGCATCTTCATCGCCCGGACCATCTCCATTTTTGGGTTGGGCATGCTGGCCGTCGCCATCCCCGTGCAGGTCTTCGACCTGACCGACTCCACGCTCCATGTGGGCTTGGCTGCCAGCATCGAGGGAATCTGTGCCTTCCTGGGACTGTTGTTTGGCGGCGAGGCCGCGGACAGGTTCGACCGGCGGAAGATCATTATTGGCTCGCGCATACTGGGGGGCCTTGGTTTCGCCGCCTTGGCCCTCAACGCCTGGCTGCCAGAATCGTCCCTGACGGCTGTCTACGTCGTGGGAGCGATTGACGGCTTCTTCGGCGGATTCTCCGTCACGGCTTTGATGGCCGCCACGCCCTCCCTGATCCCCCGGGACAAACTCCCGGCCGCCGGCGCCTTGAACATGCTCTCCGTGCGGCTCGGGACCATGATCTCACCGGCAATCGGCGGTGTGGTCATCGCCGCCGGAGGCGTCGGGTGGAACTACGCCAGCGCGGCAGCAACCACCCTGGTGACAGTGGTCCTGCTCTTTGGATTGCCGCCCATGCTGCCTGACCGTACCGGAGAACCACAGCACCCGCTCAGGAGCGCCCTGGAAGGCGCAGCATTCGTCTACCGCAACACGATCGTCCGATCCGTGGTGCTCCTTGGCACCCTGGAAACAGCCGCCTCAGGCGTCCGCGTCCTGATCCCGGCCCTGGCCGTGGCCACTTTCAACGTCGGGCCCGAAGGAACCGGCCTGCTGTACTCGGCGGTACCCCTCGGCGCCGTGGCTGCGACACTCTTGAGCGGCTGGGTAGGACACCTCCAGCGCCCGGGGAGGGCAATGATCCTGCTTGCCACGGCGTCTTTCGCTGCGTTGGCTGCGCTGGGTCTCTGCCGTGACCTGGTCCCGGCGCTGGCCGCGATGGCCCTGTTCGGCGCGTTCAGCTCCTTGAGCAGCATCCTGCAGTACGCCCTGGTGCAACAAAACACGCCCGACCGGTTGCTGGGCCGGGTCAACGCCTTGTGGATGGCGCAGGAAGTTGGTGCTGACTCCGGCGGTGCCCTGGCCCTCGGCGGCCTGGGCAAGCTGGTACCGGCATCACTTGCGCTGACGGTGTTCGGCACGTCCGCAGTTGTTGCCGGACTCGGCGGCTTGCTGGGGTTCCGGGCGCTGGTGAATACTGGCTCCGCCATCGAACCCGGTGAGAATGAAGGATCGACCGCTGCAGCGGCCACCACCCCCCAGCCCGCGCACACGCCCGGAACCTAAGGAGAAGCAGTCATGCTTGAAAACGTTCGGCCGCAACTCTTGGCTGCCTTGGCCGACGACGGGTCCGAGGAGGCCTTCTGGGCACGCGTGGGCCGTACCGGCACCCCGACCGTCGAAGCGATCCCCGGGGGACGCTGCCGTGTGACCTTCCTGTGGAGGGAGACCGGCTCCGACGCCGAGGGAGGCATTGAACGGGTCTACATGGACGTCAACTCCGTTACCAATCATCACGCTGCGGTGCTTCCGGTCATGGAAAGGCTTCCAGGAACCGGCATCTGGTTCTGGGCTGTGGAGGTCTCCGGGGAGTGGCGGGGAAGCTACTCCTACATACCTGCCACAGCTGACCTCGTCCGGGAAGTGGATCCGCCGGAGGCCGGGTTGCAGGACACGAGTCGCCGGGCACGTTGGATCGCACTGCTCCAACACGCCCGGCACGACCCCTTCAACCCCGTACGGGCAGGCCTGAAATCGGGCTTGGCGATGCCCGGGGCGCCCCTGCAGCGTTGGTGGGATGATCCTGCCCCGACGTCCGTCACCGCCGGCAACACCCATGAACTGCCATGGGACAGCGGCCTGCTGGGCAGAACACGAACCGTCTGGGTCCACGAAACCCCCCACGACGCCGACACTGACAAGGCGGATCGTCCCTTGGTGATCCTGCTCGATGGCCAGCACTGGGTCCACCAAATGCCGGCCGCGCGCGTGTTTGACGCGGCTGTTGCAGAGGGTGAACTGCCGGCAGCGGTCATAGTGGCCATCGATGTGCTCAACGGTGCTGTCCGCTCCGAAGAACTTCCCTGCAACAGCACGTTCTGGGACGCCATCCTGACCGAACTGCTCCCCCTCGTAGAAACCGTCGCGGCCTTCACGAAGAATCCGCGCCGGACCGTCGTGGCCGGGCAAAGCTTCGGCGGACTGGCAGCCCTGTTCGCCGCACTGGAACACCCGGAACGGTTCGGTCTGGTGGCCAGCCAGTCCGGGTCTTTCTGGTGGCCCGTTCCCTACACGTCCCCGGTCCCAGGCAGCCCCGGCGGTGACATCGCCGAACGGATCGCCCGCACAACGTTTGAGCATCCGCCCGTCGTCCGGCTTCAGGCTGGTCTGCACGAAGGTGACATGGTCCTGCACAGCCGCACCGTCCATGAGCGCCTCATCGCCGCTGGAGTCGAGTCGAGCTTCGAAGTGTTCGACGGCGGCCACGACTGGTTGTGCTGGCGCGGCGGACTCGTGGATTCCACGATCGACCTGCTGAACACAGCCAGCGTTCCGACCGGTACGCCCCGGCCGGAGCCGGTCAGAGCGTGACGTCGGGGACGGCGGCCCAGGCCTGGATCAGCTGGGCGGCCCCGCTCGAGGACGCAGCGGAATCCGCGTACCTCAGCACCGCTGAACGCGGACAAGTGGCAACGAAACGGCGCCATGAGGACCGCGTCCGGTCCGCAAGTGCGAGGTTGATCCTCAAGGCAGTACTCAAGGGACAGTTCGGCATCGACCCCGCAGGGGTGGAGTTGGTGGCATCGTCCAGGGCCGCCAAACCCGTGCTGCACGTTGGCGGCGCCCCGTCGCGGCTGCGCGCCAACATCTCCCATGCAGGTGATGTGGTCATGGTCGCCGTGACCGAGGGGATTGACGTTGGCGTGGACGTTGAACACGAAGAAGCCACCGCATTTCCCGATTTCGATGCGGTGGCTCTTAGCGATGCCGAGCGAGCTGCCCTGCATGCCCTGCCCCGGGAACGGTGGCCGGGGACCCGCGCCGGGTACTGGGTCCGGAAGGAAGCATTGGTCAAAGCAACCGGCACCGGCCTTTCAGTGGATCCGCGCACCATCTGTTTCGAAAGCCCGGGTCCTGTCATGCCCCCAAGCATTGTCCGGCTGGAGCTTGGACGGGGATACGCTGCCGCGCTCTGTATTCCCGGCGCCTCATGCATCGACTTGCGCCACGTGGCGGTGGACCTCAACCTTCCTCCAAGGGAACGACCATAGGTTTGCCCGTCACTGGGTCAGGTATCACCAACGACTCCAGGCCGAACACTTCCCGGACCAGGTCCGCAGTGACAATGTCCGAGGGGCTTCCCTCTGCCACTTTCACGCCGTCCTTCATGGCGATCAAGTGGTCAGCGTAGCGGAATGCCAGATTCAAATCGTGCAGGACGGCCACCAGGGTGTACCGTCCGCTGCGGTGCAGCTCCCGGCACAAATTGAGGATCTCCAACTGATGGCTGATGTCCAGGTAGGTGGTTGGTTCGTCCAGCAACATGATGGGGCTCTCCTGGGCCAGGACCAGTGCCAGCCATACCCGCTGCCGTTGCCCGCCGGATAATTCGTTGATGTGCCGGTCAGCCAAATGCCTGATGTCCGTGGCGTCCATGGCCTTGGTCACGGCGGCCTCGTCCTCAGGTGACCACTGCTTCAACATGCTTTGATGCGGGAAACGTCCACGGGCCACCAAGTCCATGACGGTGATGCCATCCGGTGCCGTCGACGTCTGCGGCAGCAGCCCAAGCTGCCTGGCCACCTCGCGAGTGGAATACTTTTGAATCTGCTTTCCGTCCAGCATCACACGCCCCGAGGTTGGCGTCAGCAGCCGCGACAGGGCACGCAACAAGGTGGACTTGCCGCAAGCGTTGGGGCCGATGATGGCGGTGAACGAAAGCGGCGGGATGCTCACATCCAGGTTTTCTGAAATGATCCGGCCGTCATAGCCCAGAGTCAGCCCGGCGGCGGAGAGCGTTGCCGGTGTGGCAGGTGGTGCGATGGTCATGTTCGTCTTTCCAGGAATCAGAGCTGGCGGGAGCGGGTCAAAAGCCAGAGCAGGTATACCCCACCCACGAGCCCGGTCATGAGCCCGATGGGGATGGCAGCCTTCACGGGCAGGTAGAGGGACAGCAGGTCCGAGCCGACCAGCAGCGCGGCTCCCATCACGGCGCTGGACAGCAACGGGACCCTTGTTCCGCGAGTGAGCCGCAACACCAGCTGCGGCGCCGCCAAGGCGATGAAGGCAATCGGCCCGGCTGCCGCCGTCGCCAATGCTGTCAGTGCGACGGCGGCACCCATCATGACCAGCCGGGTCCGTTCCACCCTGACGCCAAGCTGGCGGGCGGAGTCGTCGCCGAGTTCCATCAGGTTCAGGTTCCGGCCGTACCAGCCAATGAGTGGCAGCAGCACCAGGAACCCGACAGCCACCGGTGCCGCTTGTTCCCAAGTACGGGCGTTCAAGGAACCGCTGAGCCACAGGTAGGCGGATTGGGCGAGCTCCAGGGAGCCCTTGGCCAGCAGGAGGGTGTTGAGGGCGCCGAGAATCGAGCCGACGCCGATTCCGATCAGGACCAGCCGGTACCCACCGGTCACGCCGCCCTTAATGGAGAGAAGGTAGACGATCCCGGCCGTGAGCAGTCCACCGACTACGGCGGCGGCAGCGGTGGCCGCAGCGCCGGCGTTGAACACAATGATCTGCAGGACAGCCCCGGTAGCGGAGCCGGTGGTGAATCCGATGATGTCCGGTGATCCCAGGGCGTTGCGTGAAATCGATTGGAACACGGCACCAGCCATGCCCAGGGAGGCTCCCACGAACACGGCTGTCACCAGCCGCGGAAGCCGGATTCCGGTCACGACCTTGGTGATACCGGCGTTCTGGTTCTGCCCCAGCAAGGTACCCACGACGTCGCCAAAGGAGAGCCGGATGGTCCCGGTGCCCATGGAAACGATGCCGAGGAGAAGAACAAGAAGTACAAGGGCAATGACCACGACGACAGTCCGCGGATGCCACAGGAACGAGTAGCTCCCCACCGTTGTCAGACGACCGACCGGAACCCGGGATCGTGAGGCCTGCGCCGGCAACGGGTTGCTGGTGTTTTGGACTGGGTTCATAGTCGTGCCATCTTTCTGCGGCGAACAAGGGCGAGGAAGACGGGCCCGCCGATGAGGGCGGTCATGATTCCAGCGCCGATTTCGCCTGGGAAGAGTACCAGCCGGCCCAAAATGTCGGCGGCAAGCAGCACGATGGCCGAGGTCACCATCGAATAGGGCAACAGCCATTGGTGGCCGGGCCCGACCAACAGGCGGGCCATGTGCGGGGCGGCCAGTCCAACGAAAGCGATGGGGCCCGCGGCTGCCGTGGCAGCGCCAGAGAGCAGCAGTACGGCGAGAGCGGAGATGATCATGGTTCGTCGGGGCGATATTCCCAACGCCCGGCTCAGGTCCCCGCCCAGGGCGAGGGAATCCAAGGACCGGGACATGCTGAACGCCAGGACGAAGCCCACCAGGCACACGAGGGCAACTACGGGCAGAACATCGAAACCGCGGCCCTGCAGCGAACCTGTCGCCCACTGGCGGAAGTCATCGTATGTATCGGGATCGCTGTTGATCAGTACGATCGACGTCAGGGCTCCCAGCACTACCGAAAGCCCGGCACCGGCCAGGACCAGACGGACCGGGTTCGTCCCGGCGTCATGAGCCCTGCCCAGCACGTAGACGATCACGCTGGCGATCCCCGCTCCGAGGAAACCGAACCAGACATATCCGGCCACCGCGCTTACGCCGAAGCTGGCAATCCCCACGGCAACCGCTGCCGCGGCACCGGAGTTGATGCCCAGGATGCCCGGCTCGGCCAACGGGTTGCGGGTCAACGCCTGCATCAGAGCACCGGCGAGGCCCAAAGCAGCGCCAACCAGGACCGCAAGGATCGTCCGCGGCAGACGCAGTTGGATTACCAACAGATGCAGGTCATTGCCCGGGTTGAAGTTCAGCAGGGCGTCAAGAGTCGTGTCCACGGGCACCGGGCGGGAACCCACCGCCAAGCTGACGACGCACAACGCGGCAACTACAACCAACCCGG
Organism: Paenarthrobacter sp. NPDC090520; assembly: GCF_044769205.1. Classification (NCBI taxonomy): domain Bacteria; kingdom Bacillati; phylum Actinomycetota; class Actinomycetes; order Micrococcales; family Micrococcaceae; genus Paenarthrobacter; species Paenarthrobacter sp. NPDC090520. The sequence goes on along the minus strand of NZ_JBIVXM010000024.1, from coordinate 22,293 downwards.
TTAGCACGCCGGTACTCCGCTGCGCACGGCGGCGCAACGGAGTATCGGGCTTCGTGCCCGCACCGGGCTGGGCACGGGAAAGCAGGCTCATCGGCTGTGGTTAGCTGAATGTCTTGGTGAGAAGCTCAACCAACTGCTTGCCGCTGTAGTAATCCAGCCGGAACGACGTCTTACCCAGCGTGTGGACCGACTTGGCCTTCACGGCCGGCAGGTTGGCCAGTACCGGCTCGTCAAGAATGGCCTTGACATCCGCTTCTTCACCGCTGAGGACGAACAGGTTGTCCGCAGCTGCCGCCTTTGGAAGGTTTTCCAGGGACACGAACGCGAAGTCCGAGCGCGGGGTTTTGCTCGAATCCAAGCCCGCAGGGGCTTCAGCTACGTTGAAGCCCAGCGCCGTCAGAAGCTTGGCGTGGGTGCCGCTGAGCTTGCCTACGGCACTGTCATTTCCTGCGCCGTTGAAGTTCATGATGGTGGAGGTTCCGGCCGGATGCTTGATCTTCCCGGCCGCTTCCTTCACGGTGCCATCGAATTCAGAAATGGCCTTCTTTGCATCGTCTTCGTGGCCGGTGGCTTCGCCGAGTTCGGTCGCCAGGTCCTGCCACGTCTTGTCCGCGTAGTTCACCACAATGGTCGGAGCGATGTCGCTCAGTTCCTTGTAGTGGTCGGCGGCGCTGTCGGCGCCACTGGTGGAGACCACGATCAGGTCCGGGTCCGCCGCGATGACAGCTTCGAGATCCAGTTCAAGGTTCGGGTACAGCACACCGACGCCACGCTCATCAGCGACCGAAGCCCACTGGGAGAAGAATCCCTTGCTGTCGGTGATGTCGCCCGGGTTCGTTGCCGCGGTCTTCTTCACCGGTGCGTTGATCGCGAGCAATGAGCCGGTAGCGGTAATGGAGGTCGAGACGATGTTCTCCGGCTTGGCGGAGATGACCGTTTCACCGTTCTCGTGCTTGACCGTCCGGGGCCAGGAGCTGGCTGCCGCGCTCTCCGAGGTCTTCGGCTCCTGGGCAGCGGTGGATGCGCCCGAGCACCCCGTGAGGGCGATTGCAGCAGCCGCCAAAGCAGCGGCTGCCGGGATGAGTCTGTTGCGGAATTTCATGGTGTTCTCTCTTGGAAGATGCGAATGGAGAGCTGGAACGCAACCTGCGCACCCGGACATACCGGGGAGGAATCAGTCCAACCTCGAAGGAACTTAGCATAGGCTTACCTAAGAAATAAAAAGAGAACAGTTTCGTGACGTATTTATCCCGGAGCAGTCGCGGCGGGCTCCCGCTGCGCACGTGATGCCGCTCGGAAACAGGTGACTTTCATCACTCTGCAAGGGCTGGTCGCCGTTGGCTTTGCTCAGACGACAAGGCTTCGGCGGTGAGCAGCACGGTGCGCACAACTGCGGCCCGGCGCTGCCCTGCACGACCGGGGACGACGCCGGCCATCAGTCCATCAAGGGCCGGAAGGACCGGCGCGGCATCACAGAGGGTCACGATAGTGATCAGCAGATCGCCGGCGGCTTCTCGCGAAATGCCAGGAAGTGCGGTGAGTGTGCTGTCGACCTTCGCGGCGCAGTTGGCCAGGCGTGCAGGGAGGCCCACAACATCGTGTCCCCGCTCGAGCCCCTCCCAGAACAACAGCCTGGGAACGGTCGCGTCGTTCTGATGGTGATCAAACAATCGGCCGGCGTAGTCAGCCATGGCTTCGGGACCGCGGCCCTGGATGGGGACCTCGTCCATGACGGTACTCAAAGCTGCCACGATGACAGCGTCAAAAAGGGCGTTCTTGCTGCCGAAGTACTGGTAGATCCGCTCTTTGTTGACCCCCGCCTCCGCAGCAATCCGATCCACCCTCGCCCCAGCAAGGCCCCGGGCGCAGAATTCACCCATGGCCGCGTGGAGCAATTGTCTCTTTGTTCGTTCCGTATCCCATGCCATGCGACAACCTACCCTTCAACCCGGAAGCGGAGTTAGCTTAGGCTAAGCTAACTGGAAAACACTAATTGAGGCGGTACGGCGAGCATGGATTCGCTCGGGACGGCCGCTGGCTTTGCAGGATGGTCCCCCGTCTTGACGGCCCCTCTGGACGCACGAAGGAAACCAGCGACCCACATGCAACACAAGAACACCGCACCCACCAATGCAGGAGCCCCGGTCGGCGGACTCCCTCAGGCTTATTTGCGGGGCTTCCCCATCAGGATCCGCGAAGTGCTGGTGCTGCGTCGCGTGCAGTTGACACCGCGCATGATCCGGCTGACGCTGGGCGGCCAGAACATGGTCCGCTTCGAAAGCCACATTGCCGATGAGCACGTCAAGCTCATCTTCCCCGATCCGGACACTGGCGAACTTCGCGTTCCCGAGCAGGACGATGACCACCTTCATTGGCCCAGGCCGATGCCCGTCACCCGCGATTACACCGTTCGCAGATACGATGCCGCTGCCGGCGAATTCGACCTGGACTTCGTTGTCCATGACCATGGAACGGCCTCCGACTGGGCGCGCACAACGCCGTTGGGCGCACCCATCTGGGTCGCGGGTCCGCCCCGAGGAGTCGTCATCCCGGACGAATTCCGGTGGCAAGCCTACTTTGGAGACGAGACAGCACTTCCTGCGATAGCACGCCGCTTGGAAGAGCTCCCTTCAGCGATCATTGGGTACGCGGTGATCGAGGTGGGCTCAGCCGATGACGAACTCCCGCTGGTGGCCCCGCCTGGCATGGAAATCCGGTGGCTGCACCGCAACGGAGCCGAGCCCGGCACCACGAGGCTGCTCGCAGAAGCCGCCGAAACGATTGAGATCCCCCAAGATGGTCACAGTTACGTTTGGGCCGCAGGCGAAGCAGGTTCCCTGAAACCTCTCCGGAAATGGATCAAGGCCGCAGGGCTGGGCAAGCACTCGTCCGACGTCGACGGCTACTGGAAGCGCGGGGAGAAATCCAACCAGGAACCCGGCGTCGTGGGCACCATCATCAACAGGCTCGCACACGGGCACTGACGCCCGCGTCCAGACGACGCAGTGGGAAGGCTTTCCGCCTGGCTCTGCTGCACAATAGGGACCATGACCGAAAGTATCTTCACACCCGGAGCCGAAGTCACCACTGCTACCCGTGGACGCGGAACCGTTGTGGACGTCCGGGCAACTCCTGCAGGTAAATTCATCATCGGCGTGGAGGACCCTAGCGGTGAAGTGACCTATTTCACCGAGAAGGCAGTCCGGCCGAGCACGCGTATCCCCACATAACTCCGATCAATGCGGGCACTCTATTAGCCTTTAGGAGTGCCCGCCTCGGTGTACCGGGTCACGGTCGCGTCAGCCCTACGCACTGCCCTACGTGTGAGGATGAGGCCATGTCAGGCGAGATCGCGGTCCCCCTTCTGCCCTGCCGATCCATCGATGAGATCGCTGACTTCTACCAGATGCTCGGGTTCGAACGCACTTACTGGCAGACCAAGCCCTACCCTTGCGTCGGTCTCCGGCGCGAAGACCTCCAGCTGCAGTTCTTCGGACTGGACGGCTTCGACCCGGAGACGTCGTACGGATCATGCGTAGTCCTGGTCGAGGACACCATGGCGCTCTACGCGGCCTTCGCCGCCAGCATGCGCCGTACGCACGGCAAGGTACTGGTCTCCGGCATCCCGCGGATGACCAGGCCACGCAAGCGGAAGAACACCGGCAACGCCTCCGGCTTCTCGGTCGTCGACCCCGGCGGCAACTGGATCCGGTTCTTCCACAACACTGAAGCCGCTGACGACAGCGTCAACGAACCGTCCAGCCAACTTGCGAAGGCCACGCAGAATGCGGTCGTACTGGGCGACTCCAAGGGTGACACGCGGCAGGCCGCCCGAATCCTGGACAGCACGCTGACCAGGCACCGCGCGACGGCCCCGGTCACCGACTTGGTCGAGGCGCTGGTCTACCGCGCCGAGCTCGCACTGCGGCTCGGCGACAGCCCACAGGCCGGCGCACTGCTTGAGGAGGTCGCAACCGCCGAACTCACCGGCGAGCAGCGCAAGAGCCTGAGTGAAGTGCTGGCGAACGCAGCCGATCTGGAGCAGGCGCGGAACGCGGAAAACTGAGCGGACTATCCGCAAGCCGACCTCGTCTCAGCGGTCAGGAAACTCTTCCAGGCCGTCGACCCGAGGATTTCCGAAGCCAACAAAATGGAAAGCACCCACGTTTATCCATCGAGGCAATATTGGGGCCGTACGCTTACTGGCCGCTCACCGGTGCAGTCCCGAGCCCATAGCGAGGCTGATTTTCCGGCCAGCCTCTTTCAGTGCCGCCACGAGCCCAGCCACTTCGCTCGGGTTGAAACCTGAACGAGGGGCCGGAAAGCAAAGACCTCTCTGACGAGGGGTTATGCCGTGCCCGAGGTGGGACTCGAACGCGATTCCCGGCCTTGTTATTGCTGGGATCCCGCGGAAACCTGCGGAATCCGGGCCGGTCCGGCTGCTGTACGGGCCAGTCCGGGGCGGGAAGTGTGGACATTGATGCTCCTATTGTTGTCAACGGTTGTTGAGCCACGTGGACGCCCTTGACCCCGGGGCTTGCGCGGCCATGGTCAGGCAGGCAGCACGCGGGCCAACCCGGGATCCGGTATGTGCACGGTTGCAGGGGACTGGCAGTTGAGCCAGGTTTCGTAGCGTTGGTGGAAGTCGTTGTCGTGGGTGAGTCCGCGTTCGAGGCGGGACAGTGCGGTGGGCCAGACGTGGAGGGCGTCGGCGGCTTGCTGAAGGGTGAGCTGCTTGGTCGTGCGTACCGTCCGGAGTGTTCCGGCGTTGGGTCCCGGTTGGGGGTGGAGGAGTTGGTCGTAGATTTCGCGGGCGACGTAGCGCTTGAGGCAGCGCATGATTTCCTTGGTGCTCTTGCCTTCCTGGCGTCGTCTGACCACGTAGGCCCTGGTCCTGCGGTCGTACCTCATCCGCACGAGGACCACGCGGTGGATGGCTTTATTGGCCTGCCGGTCGCCGCCGCGGCTGAGCCGGTGCCGGGAGGTCTTTCCCGATGATGCGGGGATCGGGGCGACGCCGACCAGTGCGGCGAACTTCGCTTCGGAGCTCACGCGTTCGGGGTTGTCTCCCACCGTTACGAGGAGCTGGCTGGCGACGTCGGTGCCCACGCCCTGTAGATCGCGGAGCATCGGTGCGTGGAGGGCGAGGATGGCGTCGAGTTCGGCGTCGATCAGTGCCAGTTCCTGGTGCAGGTGCCGGTAGCGGACGGCGAGGCGTTTGAGCACTGTCGCGGTGCTGGTGAGTGGATCGGAGGCCGGTCCGGCGGGCCGGGTCTTTTCCAGCGCGGCCATCAAAGCGGGACTGGTCATGGCCCGGTATCTGGCGCGGATCGTTTCCGGTGCAGTCACCAGGATCGCCTTGACCTGGGCCATCACGGCGACCCGGGCGCGCATTGCGGTGGCGCGCTCGGCGCGCAGTACCCTCAACGATTCCACGGCTCCGTCCCGGGATTTCGGGGTGGCGCCGGCGCGGCCGGACAATACCGATTCGGCAGCCTGATAGGCGTCGAGCGGGTCGGATTTTCCCTGCAGCCGGCGGGCCTGCCGGTTCGGGCGCATCACTTCCACGACGTGAATGCCCTCGCCGACGAGTACGCGTGAGAGTTCGGCACCATAGCTGCCGGTCCCTTCCACGCCCGCGGCGAGGACCGGACCGAACTCTGCGATGAACTCGATGATGCCCTGGTAGCCGGACCCCGCGGCAGGGAACTCCCTATCGGCCAGATGCCTGCCGGTGTCGGTGATGAGGGCGACGTGGTGAGTACCGGCGTGGGTGTCGATCCCGGCGATGACTTTCAGATGTTCCTTTGCCATGATGAAACTGCCCTGACCTTTGCATGCAATGAGAAAAGGGCACGCCGGCCCGGTGGGCAGACAAGACAGTAACGGGACTCTTCCGAACAGGCTCCTATAAGGTCATGTCCACCTGGCCGCCGCGTTTACTGCGAGTCGTGTCGCGGCGGACAGATCAATGTCAAGACAAACCCCTCACAGGGCGTCAACCACACGTAGAGCCACGCCGCGACACAACCAATTCCATCATTACTGTCCACACTTCCTTTTTGCCCGTCGACCAAGGCCGCTCGGTCGCCCCTGATGACGCACTAGACATCCCGCCGAAGCCTGAACGGGGAGTATGGCGGACTGGAACTTCGCAGCCCATATGCGGACAAGAAGCCTTCATCGTTTCACCTCCTTTCGCCCTTTCATGGATGACCAGAACCCTTGCCACATGACTTTCCCCCGAAACCCCAAGGGGTACCGCTTTGGTACCATTGGGTCATGGCTATGAATCTTCGTGTTCCCGAGGACCTCGATCGGCGTTTGGAGAAACTGGCTGCCGAGGAGCACACGTCCAAGTCCGCCTTACTGTTGCAGGGCGCTGAACTGGTCCTCCAACGCCATGCGCGTCGCCGTGAAATCAGCGAGGGCCTCGATTTCGTCATGAGCCACGACGCTGAGCTGCTGACGCGTCTTGAAGACGCGTGACCGCCTACCTTGACATCGAGGACGCCCTCCAGGTTGTTGACCGGTACGGCTTCCACATCCGTGACGTAGGCCTCCTCGCATCTGCATTGGCACGGCCTGCAACAGCCGTCATGGGCACTGAAGCCTATCCGGAACTCCCTCTCAAGGCAGCCGCTCTGTTGGAATCTGTCGCGAGGTTTCACCCACTCGTCGATGGGAACAAGCGCACAGCGTGGACGCTCATGGTGCTGCTGCTCTGGATCAACGGCTACAGACACGACTTCACCACCTATGAGGGCTTCGAGCTCGTCGTCGGAGTCGCCAAAGGCACCATCCCGCTGAAGGACTCAGCCACCGAAATAACCCGGCATCTGCTGCAACGCTAGCTGTTCCGTCCCGGGGCACGCAGCAGAGCCCATTGGACAAGGGACTCTTCAGCGGCCACTCCCGTGCCAATCCCGGCCTTGCCGGCAATCACACACTGAGTTGAAGCCGCGCGATCGTAATCTCACTTTGAGCTGGATTCGGCATTGGATCTCCGGAAATCTGTCAGAGGCGCCCAGCAGACTCCCGACCATTCGCCCGCGGCGGAACCCCGCGACAACCTCGCCACTTGGCGCTTCGGCCGCATGCACCCCGCCCGCCGTATCAACAGCACGCGTGACTTCAACGCCGAAGAAGCACTGGACGTGTCAGATGACTGAGTCGGCACGATTCTCAGTTAAGTTGCCAGTCCAAGATTGCCTGGCTCTGGCTAGCGGGTGCTTCAGCGAGGCGTTCTTACGAGCGCCCCGCTGATCTACGGAGATGCTCCAATCTGTCAGTTCCCACGTGGTGCTGGAGAACCGCATTGAGAACGGATATCCCACCCTCGGACGAATATGTCAGTTGCGCTTTGCGCGATTCGGCCGACCCCTGAAGCAGCGGTTTGCCGCCCGCCGGTGCTCCGCGTTTGACGGCTTCATGGTTGTTGTGAGCGTCTTTCGCCTTTCGTGCCGCGGATGCTGTTGGATCCGCCCGTCTCTGGATCCGCGCCCCCAGTAAAACCGGGAATACAAACGGGACAGCCTTCGTTCCGTTAACCGAATCTAATTCGGTATAGAAAAGGGCAGTACACATGAGCATCAATCGCAATGAGCTTCTTCAGGCTCGATACGGACGTCAGAGCACGCCGGAGAACATCATCTGGAACGAACAGATCGAAGCGCTGATCTCGCATCGCTCGGTTCGCTCCTTCCTCGACGAGCCACTGCCCGATGGCGCCCTCGAGACGATCGTCGCCGCGGCGCAGTCGGCTTCGACATCCTCAAACCTGCACCAGTGGAGCGTCGTGGCCATCTCCGATCCAACAATGAAAGCCGAGCTGGCTCGCCTGACCCACAGTGCAAGCATGCGCGGAGGTGGATACGACTTCGTGAGCGAGGCTCCAACTATCCTTCTGTGGGTGGCAGACATGTCCAGGAACCACGACCTCGTCACCTCGAAGGGTGCAGTGCCCGAAGTGGTCGAGTACGTCGATGCGTTCCTCATGGCTTCCCTCGACGCGGCCCTGGCCGGGCAGAACGGGCTGGTCGCCGCTGAAGCGATAGGTCTCGGAGGCGTCTACCTCGGATCGCTCCGAAACCATTCCCAGGAACTTGCTGACCTCATCGGCCTGCCAGCCTACGCCTACGTCGTGTTCGGTATGGCCGTGGGAAAGCCTGACCCTCACCGTCCGGCTGCCCTGCGCCCCCGACCCGCCCAAAGTGTTGTCCTGCACCATGAAAAGTACCAGCCGCAGCCTTCACACGAATGGGTCGAGGAGTACGAAGAGGTATTCAAGGACTTCCGCGCCGAGTACGGGCTCCGCGACAAAACCTGGGCGGACGCTGTTGTCGTCGGAACAGGGCTGCCCTATATGGACGGCCGCGAGAATCTCCGCCAAACACTGCAAGAACGCGGCTACCAGCTCCGCTGAACCGATAGGAGAAGATAAGGGCATGCCACGACCCAAAAACCCACTGCTATCATCCACGGCGATCGCAAACGCCGCTTTGCAACTCGTCGAAGACACCGGTGACATCCAAATGGTTCAGCTCGCCCGACACCTGGGCGTGGCACCCTCATCGCTTTACACCCACGTCAGCGGGCGCAGCGAGGTTATCGACCTCGCGCGGCTGCAAATGCTCAAGCAGATGACTCCGGCCGAGCCGGGCCAGAACTGGCAGGTGGCCGTCGAGGCGCTACTGCGACAGCTCACCATGCTCTACGCGCGCCACCGGAAAATCCTCCCGCTGATCTTTGCCACCACCGTCACAGACGAGCGATCAATCTCGGTCTACGAACCAGTCTTCGCCGCGCTGCTCACCGGCGGATTCCGCGCGGAACAGCTGCGCCTGGTGATTGCACTCGTGGAGTTCCAGGCAATGGGCATCGCGCAGGGGCTTCCGGTGCCGGCAATGTCCGCCGGCATCCGCGAAACACTGCCAGCCTACACAGCATCGATCGTTCACTCCCGCTACAGCCAAGCATCCGCAACCGACTTCGCCGTCAACACCATCATCCGCGGGCTCGAATCAACTCTCGCCGACGACCAGCACCACGAACTGACACAACCAAGCCGCAATGTCATGCTGCGACCCTCTCCCCCAGCTTGACGGAATCGCGGATATCGGACTTCCGGACGAGGCGGCATTAGACGAGAGAATCGCGCATTAAACGATGGTTAGCTTGTCAGAAGAACATGGATCTGGCTGATCGCGTCATCAAGTCGGTCGACGCTTACTGGACTGCAGATGTCCGTATCCTCGGCGCCCCTGCAAGATGGAACAGCCGACTTGGTTTTTCCATCGAAGAAGCCCCGACCCTATGCCGACGGCGCCCTTGAGGGTTACGCCCGGGATGCTGGCTACACCTTGCCCGAGCCGGTCGGCACCCACGTCTTCAGAACTCGCCCGGATCGGCACGGCATGGCATGGGGTAGCATTTCCCGAAGGCCAGCCGACCCCTGAGGCGCCCAGGAAGTGCTGCTCCAGCTAGATCATGTTAATCGCAGGCTTGAGCGGCCTGCGGCGACCTTGACGCTTCTCCACCATCGAAGGCACCGATGCCAAGCGGCCGGTCTATTCCTCTTACCCCTTGAGGCTGGCCAAACTAGCTTGACGTCATGGGCCGTGGTGCGGAGTTGGTCGATCAAGCCCCGATCAGTGCTGATGTCCATAAATTGCTCAAGGGTTGGGAAGACTTCAACCGTAGCGAGACTTGGCGTGAAATCTCGGCCGCCAGAAGTGTCAGTCGCTAGGGTCCGGCACACTACTGGCGGATGTTTGCGGCCATGCGGATGTCGTTGACAAACGGAGAAGCTCATCCCGCACACAGCAGGAGCCGGGGGCATCCCGTGATCTTGCCGCGCGGACTATGCCAGCAGCTGGTGGGGCGGTCTGGGGCTCCGGGGGCGAGATGCTCACGGTGGTCGCGATGATCATCCTCTGGGTTCCGCGCAGAGGCTGCCCAAGAGAGCAGGAGAAATATTCGGAATGTCGCGCCAGGCCTGTCTACGTCCGAAGTCGTGCCCGATCGTTGGTCTGAGCTCACTGAAGTGAGCGTCGACCCGGCGAACAAAGTCAGGATCGAATACCGACGGGTCGAGCACCATGAGCCATAGGCCAACGCGTGGCGAGTGATAGCCGCTGTGAGCCTGTGGCGCGTCAGTCGAGAAGTTTGCGCCGCTGAGAACCGAGAGCATTTCCACCATCAATGCGATGTTGGCGCCTTTGATGCCGCCCGACGGCGACATGGTCCCCTTCAGCGCCTGGTGAGGATCCTGGGTCGGGTGGCCATGGGCATCGTTGGCCCAGTGCAAGGGGATGCTGTCTCCGCGTTGGGCGGCTTCCCGGACTTGCACCCAGGCGACCTCGCTAGCTGCCTGATCGAATACCCGTGGCCGAGGCAGCCCGGGCAGCGCGAAAGATAGCGGGTTGGTGCCGGTTGCTGCCGTGCTGCTTCCATACAGGCTCATCAGCGCAGGCGAGTTGGACGCGGCCAGTGCAACGAAGCCTTCCTCTGCCATCGCGTTGGTGTAGAACGCCAACCCTCCTGCTGTGTAACCATCCCTCACCGAGAGCACTGCGATGCCGAAGTCACGTGCTGCCTTGGCGAGCTGGCGCCGTGCCATCGCGAACGTGACCTGCATAGCGCCGGCGTCCGCGCTTGCAACGAGGGACATCGGCGTGCGGGTCTCGATGATGGGGCGTGGGCTGGGGTTGAGGCGTCCCGCCCGGATGCTGTCCAGGTGGTCGATCAGATGGGCAATGCCGACGGAAGATTGATTGTTGCGCTCAGCGAAGATGGCGGCATCCACCAGGGCAGATACCGTCGCCTCGTTACCTCCCGCGCCTCGGATCGCGGATTCGCAGATCCGCCGCAAATCGTCCCATGTTTCAGTCAAGGCCTGACGCCCATCAAGGGGAGAAGAGCCAGATGGCATGTCATACCTCTCAAATATCACGGTGGAATCGTCGCGTTGCGACCACGGATTCGATGCAGCTGATCACGTCGTTAAGTCTCGATTAGGACGTGAAAAGTCTCCGCCACGACGAGCGGCGGAGGGTACTGCCACTTTGGCCCCACGACGGGGACATGGCATGGCGTTCCTGGGCCAGGCCGGCAACCGGGGCCTCGCTCTTCATCAGCCGGATTCGACGCCGCATGTACGAGCCGTCATCGTGCCCCTTCGTTACTCTGGCAACAAAGGGACACGATTACATCTAATCGTTGATAAATTGCCTTTATCGAGCGAGTTCAGCCCTCTCGAGGTGGCTGAAACCAATGGGTTCGTCACTCGCGCTGGCAATTCGCACAGGGAGGCCGGTCCGCGCGGACTCATAAATGGCGGTGATAATTTGCAGTGATTTCATCGCTTCACGTCCGCTGACGCTGGGCGCGCGTCCCTCACGTATTGCCCCAACGAAATCTTCCACCTGTAGCTTGTGAAGCGGCGCGAGCCTGGCGTTGATATCGGCTACGGGTATGTCGTCCTGGACTCCATTCGGGAAGAGATCAATGGTGCGCTCTTCTCCCCGGATGGCCCACAGGTCGTTGACGGCGTCGGCGCCCTCGGGGTATTCAGTGACGTTGACAGTGGCTCCATTATCGCCGGTGATCGTGATCCGCCCGCCGAGGCTCGGTGATGCTGTCACTGTTGCGGCGAGGGTGGCGACGGCGCCGGAAGCAAAGGTTATGAGGGCAGCGGCGGTATCTTCGACCTCAATGGTTTCTGTGTACACAAAGGTGCCCGCTTTCGCGCTGACCTCAACGGGCTCCCCCATGTACCACTGCAGCAGGTCGATGTAGTGGATGGCTTGCGTCATGAGAACCCCTCCGCCGTCCGCCGCCCAGGTACCCCGCCAGGATGCACTGTTGTAGTAGTCGAGTCCGCGATGCAGGAGGACGTGGCAGTGTCCGAGCATGGGCCGGCCCAGGCGTCCGTCGTCAATGGCTGTCCGCAGCGCTTGGGCGCCGGGCCAGTACCGGCGTTGATAGACGACGCCGAAAATGACCCCAGCGCTCTCGGCGGCCTCCACCATTCGTTCGGCGGCGTCGAGGTCAGTAGCTATGGGTTTCTCACAGAGAATATGGACGCCAGCCTGGGCGGCCTCGGTAACCACAGCCTCATGGGTGGGGTGCGGCGTACAGACGCTGATCGCATCAACCCCCAGTCCAATGAGGGCGCCCAGGGAATCGACTGCATGGGCGATGGCGCGTTCAGCTGCAAAGCTTTCGGCCCGGGCCAGGTCGACGTCGACGACGCCCACCACCTGGACGCCGGGGATGTCGGAGTACGACTTGAAGTGGTTGTCTGCGATGTTGCCGCAACCCACAATCCCTACACGGATCGGTTGGCTCATAAGTGGTCTCCTAAACGGGTCGAAGAATGCTGGGGCGCCGGAGTCGGTCCCCGGCTAGTTACCTGAACTGTCACGAGCGACCCCAAGGAGGTCACCAGCAACAGTAGATATATGTCCCACATCTTCTCACGTATGACAACAACTTGGAAGCCATCATGGCACATCGATGCGTACAAGATAGGCACAGCGACCAATAGTCGAAAGTCGGGGCGCCTAGGGCACGTGCTCGCTGTGCAGCTTGCCCATGTGTTCCTGGACGCAGGCAATCATTGCTCGCGTGCCGGGAGACAGAGCCTCGGGATCGCGGGTCACGATTGCGAACGTCTCGATCAGTGGCGGGTCAAGGCTCACTGAGTGCAGCGTCCTGGAGTAACCCAAAGCTTGGGCCACTGGTGCCGATACGATGGCCCCCGCCATTCCCGCAGCGGCGACCTCAAGGGCAGCGGATGGCGCCTCGACTTCAATTTCAGGAGTCAGGGTCACGCCGAGCTTCTGCGCCCGATCGTTGAGCTGCCGCCGGGTAGGATCCAACTCAGCCCAGCCGGACTCGGCCAGAACCAAGGGCCGGCAAGCCAACTCCTCCACCGAAACCGGAGTCGCTGTGAACGCGGGCTCTGCATGGAAGTACGTCGCCTCACAGGACCACAAAACCTCCCCGATGCTCAGGCCCCGTGCATCAATCGGCAAAGCAACGACACCGGCCTCCAGTTCGGAATTTCGCACCATCTTTGCAACCTGCGCCGAGTTCGCCCCGATCACGCGAACGTTGAGGTTCGGATACAGCCTTCGGAAGGCCGGGACCAACCCGGAAAGAACATACTGGCCACTGTTGAACATGCCGAAAGACACAGTGCCTTCAGTTCCATCCCTTATTCCGGACATCGACGCCATGGCCTCCCCGTACTCCTTCACCACCCGCCTCGCATGCGGTAGAAACCGCTGACCCGCCTCAGTCAATGTCAGGCCCTGCTTCGCCCGCGTGAACAACGAAACTCCAAGCGTATGTTCCAGCTTGCGGATCTGTTCCGAAACCGTCGGCTGCGCGACGCCCAAATCTTCGGCCGCCTGCGTCAAGGACCCCGCAGCAGTGGCTGCCAGGAAGTAGTTCATCTGAAGGATCGTCACCAAGCGCCTCCCTTGCTTCCGCGAAACGCACCCATCCGCGATGGGCGCACAACTCATGACAACAATTCATACAACTTAGCAAAAAGGGCTTGTACAACTCAAGGGTGATTTGTTTAGATGATCTCATTCTGAAGAGCCCGCCTATGGATACGGCGAGAGGATCCGGGCCTAGACCCGGATCAACGACGGCTTTGTCATCACAGTAAGCAGGGCGTGGAACCCGCCCTGCTCCAAACACGCGACAAAACACTCACTATCGAAAGGACGTGCTGTATGAGCCGCTATTGTGTCATTGGTGCCGGTGCTGCCGGTATCTCCGCTCTTGAGCAGCTGCGCATGGCTGGCTACGAGGTGGATTGCTTTGAGAAGTCCGGCCGTGTGGGCGGGCATTGGCACACCGATTACGACGCCCTGCATCTGATCACCGCACGGGACATGACCGGCATCGAGAACTTCCCGATGCCCGCCGATTACCCCCACTTCCCCCGCCGGGACCAGGTCCGGGCCTACCTGGAGTCCTACGCCCGCGCCAAGGGCCACTACGAGATCATCCGGTTCAACACCGCCGTCGAATCCGTGACCCCGATCCCCACCCCCGGTGCCGTCGGTTCCGCCGGCTGGACCGTGACCCTGGACACCGGCGAAAGCATCGACTACGACGGCGTGCTGGTCGCCAACGGCCACCTCTGGGACCAGAAAATCCCCACCTTCCCCGGAACCTACACCGGCAAACAAATCCACTCCGGCTCCTACCGGAACACGAAAGACCTTGACGGGGACCGCGTCCTGGTGGTCGGCGCCGGGAACTCCGGCTGCGACCTCGCCGTAGACGTCGCCCAAAACCGCATCGACGCGGACATCGTCATCCGCGAAGGCACCCTCTTCCAACCCAAAACCTACTTCGGCAAACCACGCCAGCAACTGGACTTCCTGGCCCAGTTCCGCCCCGAAGAACAAGACCTCATCAACCGGCTCATGGGCAAACTCTCCCTCGGCGAATGGCACAACTACCCCGGCATGCCCGAACCCAAATACCGGGCCCTCGCCGAAGGCCGCGTCGTCGTCAACGACCTGCTCTTCTACTGGATCCACCACGGCCGCATCCGCATCGTCCCCGGCATCGAACGCTTCAACGGCAAAACCGTCCACTTCACCGACGGCACCACCAAGGACTACGACACCATCCTCTGGGCCACCGGCTTCCACGCCTCCCTGCCCTTCCTCAACGAAAACCTCATCACCCGCAGCCGCAATACACCGCTGCGCTACGGCGGCGGCATCGTCCCCGTCGGCCTGGACAAGCTCTACCTCATCGGCCTCTGCGCACCCCGCGGACCACAAATCCCCGTCTACGCCGTCCAAACCAAACTCGCCATCAAAATGATCGAACTCCACGAACAAGCAGGAGAAACCGGGGCAGGCATCGAAGCCTACCTCGCCGCCTTCCAGGAACCCGACGACCGCATCGACATCGTCCGCGTCGAATGGGAAACCCAAATGAACGACACCCAACGCATCCTCACCTCATGGGGCAAGCTACCCGCCCGCACCCAAGAAACCACCACACACACCATCAACGCCTGACAAAAAGAAAAGGAACACCATGACCACCACAGACCTCACCCAGCGCCTTACCGGAAAAGTAGCCCTCGTTACCGGCGGCTCACGCGGACAAGGCGCAGCCCACGTCCGCCGCCTGGCCTCCGAAGGCGCCCGCGTCATCGCAGCGGACATCCTCGACGTCGAAGGCAAGGAACTCGCAGCAACCCTGGAAAACGAGGGCCACACCGTCCGCTACACCCGCCTCGACGTAGGCGACGCAGAAAACTGGACCCGCGTGATCGGCGAAATCGAGCAGGAGTTCGGACAGCTCGACATCCTCGTCAACAACGCCGGCATCATCCACGAAGTCCCCCTGGAAGAAGAAACCCAGGAACGCTGGCAGCGGATCCTGCAGGTCAACCTCACCGGCCCTCTCCTGGGTATGCAGGCCGCATTGCCCCTGCTCCGCCGGCAGAAAGGCGCATCGATCATTAACACCGCCTCGATCTTCGGACCGGTCGGAGCCATCAACAACGGCGCCTACTGCGCCAGCAAAGCCGGCCTCATCGGCCTGACCAAAACCGCCGCCCTCGAATTCGCCCCCTACGGCATCCGCGTCAACTCCCTCTGCCCCGGCGGGGTGAACTCACCCATGACCGAAGCCGACCCCGAAGGCGGAGTAGTCCCCGATACCCCGTTCCGCCGTCGCGCCAACCTCGAAGAAATCTCCGGCGTCGTCGCCTTCCTCGCCTCCAACGACGCCAGCTTCATCACCGGCACTGAAATCACCGTCGACGGCGGATACACCGCCCGCTAGCTGTCATGAGCGATACTGCTGGCCCGCCGCTCGTTGGCGGCGGGCCAGCAGTACCCACCGGCTAGTACCAAGGCAAGCGGCGCCCATCGCACTCATGGTCTTCTTTGGCAGTTTTCGCCTGGTAGGTCACGAAGGCTGCTGAAATCCCTGCAGAACCGAGAATCGCAAGGCAGAGTCCAATCGTTAGCAGGAGCACGCTAGTCGACAGAACCGAGCAGACGACTCCTCCAGTGAAGAGAAGCGACATCGCGACATAGTACTTCTTGGACATTGGAGTTCTTTCTGTGCCTGTCCTAGTGGATTTCATCTGGAGGGTGCTTGGCGAAGTCCGGGACCCGCGCCGCACACGCCACGCCCCTGAGCGCCCTCAGCGGACGTAGTCGGCACCGGTGACGTCTATGGTTGCACCGGTGCTGTGCCGGGAACGGCCAGAGGCGAGGAACGCGATGACTTCGGCTACATCCTCTGGCGGTGTGATTTCGCCCAGTGGGAGGCTTTCAAGCAAAACGGGGTCGATGGCAAGATCACCCGCCATGTCGGTGGCCACCCATCCTGGTGACACGGCGTAGGCGAGAACGTTCTCAGACGCATAACCACGGGCAATCCCTTTGGTGAGAGCCAGTAGCCCACCCTTCGCGGCCCCATAGGCGAGGTGGTCGGCGTCGTCTCCTTGGTGTGCTGAACGGGCCGTGACATTCACAATCACACCGCCGCCGCGCTTGCGGAAGGCGAGGATGGCCGAGCGGCAAAGATCGGCCGGGGCCAAGAGATTCAGCTCGTAATTGTCAGCCCAGCTTTGTGTCCATGCGCCAGCGTGGGTGATATCGGACCTGAGCCACGCTCCCGCGTTGTTCACAAGGACGTCCACCCGGTTGCGCCATCCCGCCGCCTCAGCCCAGACCCGCGCACGGTCCGCAGCGTCGCGAAGGTCGCCTTGAACGACGGACACTCGCTTACCAAGCTCAACTGCAGTGGCGTTTACGGATTCCTCGTCGTTTCCGTAATGTAGGACAACATGAGCCCCTTCGCGATGCAGGACTTTGGCGGTGGCTCTGCCGATGCCACGTGATGCCCCCGTCACCAGCACTGTTTTACCGGCCAGCATTCCTTGCCATTCCTGGGTATCGGGCCGCTGGTTGGTCATGGTCAAAATGTCTGAGCGCATCGTCAATGCTTGGCAAAGTCTCTCGAAACACTGACGGTGCTGTGGTCTACTGCCCATGCTTCGAAAAGTTCAGCCTTCTCAAAGAGCCTTCGGTCTCTGTTCCCGCTGCGCTGCAGCCATAGAATGCTCCCGTCGTCAGTCACTGTGTCGACGCGACCAAAGACGATGGCCCGGCCAGCGCGTCTCATCTCGACGAGCACTCCCGGCAGAGTGGTCCAGTCGTCTATCATCCGAAGCTCCATGAGTCTTATCTCTCTAAAAGTGATGGGGTTTTGCCCTTGCCGAAGGATGGCTCGATTAAGCTCGGTTCCTTAGATTCCATCCAGCGCGTAAATCTGACCAGTCTGCACACCATCAACCGATTTCAGGAAGGCCCGGCCTACGGCGGCGGGAGAAATGTGATTGAAGCCTGGGAATGCGTCGTAGAACTCCTCGCTGCCTTCAAGGACAGTCGGCGAGACGATGTTGATCCGAATGCCACGCGGTAGCTCCGTGGCTGCAGAAATCACGAACGATTCCAAAGCACCATTGGCGAGCGCCGCCGCAGCACCGTGTGGGACTGGCTCGCGGGCCGTGATTCCGCTTGTAAGCGTGAAAGACCCCCCGTCCTTTACAAAGGCGACCCCAATCCGCACAACATCGAGCTGTGACAACACCTTTCCTTCGAATGCCTCACGGTAGTCATCTGCGGTGAGTTCAGTGACCGGCCGAAACGGGAGCGTTCCGGCCGCTGTCGCAACGACGACGGCGTCGACCTGCCCCACAGTCTCGAAGAGAGCGCGTATCGAGTCGGAATCAGTTGTGTCCACTGCCGGGTTGGTGTTCCTCCCGACGCCGACGATTTCATGATGACTCCCGAGTGCCACCTCGGCGGCCGAACCTATCTGCCCGCCTGCGCCGATGATCAATACAGTCATTCTGTTTCCTCAATCCGTCCTGCCCCCCGGGAATGCGACGGAGGTTATCGCCGTATCAGACATCTCATACTTTATTAGACATCTTATCCGAGATAGTGGCGATCATCTAGGGATAATTGACGGCCCCGAGGCGAGCCGGAAACCACTCGCCGTAGCCCTCAGTGATAGTTATGTCAGCGTTCTCGATCAAACCTTGACACCCCTCGCGTGTATTCCCTAGTCTTTGATGGGTTCTGCTATGTTGTCATACAACTCCGTTGTTATCCAACAATATAGTTGGATACCCGCCCATGGTGTTGGGCCCGGAGCGACCATGATGACACCCAGACACACATCCAGATAATCAGGAAGAAGACAATGACCGTCCAAACCCTCTTTACCCCCCACGCCTCTCAGGCTTCCGGTCCCTACTCTCACGGCAGACGCGGTGGCGACATCATTTTCACGTCAGGGCAAATCGCCTTGCATCCCGAGACAAACGAACTGCTGACCGGTGTTCGGGAGAGCACCAGACTTGTACTCGACAATCTGCTCGCGATCGTCGAAGCAGGAGGCGGGAGCAAGGAAACAGTCGCAAAGGTGGACATCTTCGTCAGGTCGCTGGACGACTACGACGAGATCAACAAAGAGTATGCGGCGTTCTTTGGGGATGTGCGGCCCGCGCGGGTTCTGGTGCAGGCAGTCTTGGCTCCGGGCGCCGTGCTGGAGGCATCCATGGTCGCTTTCGCCAAAGACTGAGCCAAGGAGCGCATTCCTGCCAGAACGCCGCCGGTAAACTCTGAACGAGTTGCCCGGCGGCGTTTCTCGCGTCTGAGGACGGCGTACTCGACGGAGAATCTGCTGTTGACCGTTCAAGTTTTGGCCGCGGATGCCAAACCCGCTCTTTGGGCTCAGGCAACAGTCTCGTGCCCCGTATCAGCTTCGCTTAGCTGGCTACGCTGTTTTCAGCCGCAATCAACTCAAGGAAGTGTTCCCGCATACGGGAGGCGTCGGCGTCGCGCCCCGTAAAGAGGCTGAATGCGTCTGCCGCCTGACGTACGGCCATTCGACCGCCATCGAGCACACGGCAGCCTTTGGCGCGCGCTTCCTGTACCAGCTGCGTTTCGAGCGGGCGATAGACGATGTCTGCTACCCAGTGGCTGGGTTGGACAAGGGAAATGTCCAGCGGAACGCCTGGATGAGCGGCCATGCCGACCGGTGTCGTGTTCACCAGGCCATCGGCAAGGGGCATCACGTCACAGAGGTCTTCCATCGACCGGGCCGTAACAGCTGCATCTGGGAACAGTTCCGACAACTGGCTAACGAGTTCACTGAAACGGGCCGGGTTCCTTCCCATCAAGTCCAGCCTTTTGACCCCAGCGGCCAGCAGAGCAAACGCGACGGCGGATCCCGCACCGCCGGCACCCAACTGCACGACGTGCTCCAAGCGTGCCCCTGGGAGGCCTTCTGCCAAGGCTGCGGTGAATCCGGAAAAATCGGTGTTGTGCCCGATGTATCGACCATCCTGGATAAGTACGGTGTTTACGGCACCAAATTGACGGGCATCGTCGGAGACCTGGTCCAGGTACTGCAGCACCTGCTGTTTACAGGGATGCGTCACAGCCACCCCGTTGAAGCCCATCTGGCGCGCCGCTGTCAGGAGATCGCCGACTGCAGCGCCGGGCAACCCAAGTTCATGCAAGTCGATAGGTCGGTAAAGGTAGCGCAAACCCAGATGGTCCGCCTCCCGCTCGTGCATGGCGGGTGACAGGGACGGCATGACGCCCTCGCCTATCACACCAATCAAAAAAGACTCGTCCTTTGTACTCATAGTTGTTCCCCTCCTGGCAGTAACTTGGGTAGTTCGGTCAGCGGACGGTTACCGCCTCCAGCGCTTCTGCTCGTGAGACCGCCAGATTACGTGCCGTTGCTGCTTCATTGCTTGGTCCACTGGCGTCGGCTCCCGCAGGGGTGGTTCCTTTGTCCGCTCGCGCCGCAGGGCGACGATGGACGTGTCGTCCAGCGTCGCCCTGCAGTAGGACCAGGTTCTGGTTAGAGCTCGGTGGGTGCGCCGGGCTCGCCGACGGAGGGGTCGATTCCGTACTTCTCGAGAATCTTCTTGATGGTTCCGTTCTCGCGGAGCTTCTTGATGTCTTCGTCGATGGCTTTGCCAAAAGCGTCGTTATTAAGGCTGGAGGGCAGCATGACCTGTCCGACGGCGGCGAACTCCGGGACGTTGGCGTTCGGCGTCACGTTGATGACAGTTGCTCCCTCAATGGGTGCGCTCTTGAACCGGTAGTTTGCCGATGCTGCGGATGCCACCAAGGCGTCAATGCGGCCGGCTTTAAGATCAGCGTAGACGGATTCTTCGTCCTGGTAGATCTTGAAATCGTCCCCAAGCCACTTCTGCAGGCTGTCGTTGTAGAGGTTGCCGGCAACTGAAGCGACCTTCTTGCCCTGCAGTTGGTCGCTGGTGAGACCCTTGGTCGAGACGATGGCGTTCGGATCGGACCACAGCGGGGTGCTCATGTAGACAACCTTCATTCGGGCCTTGGTACGCAGCCAGTTACCTGAACCGATGTCAGCCCGGCCTGACTGAACCGATGAGATGACAGCCCCGGCACCGCCGGAGGTGCTCACGTTCAGCTTGAGGCATTCCAGCTTGGCAATTTCGGTGATCAGCTCACCCTCAATGCCAGTGAAACTATCGCCCTGGGGAACGGTGATCGGCGCGAAGTCGTAGCTCGCCACCGTGAGCTCACCTTCGGTGACGGTCTTGATGTCTTGATGTGCGGGCGTGCAGTCGGATGAGCCGGTCGCGGATGAACCTCCACCACAGGCGGCGAGGCTGAGTGCGACCAGGCCGGCGGCGGTGCCAGCGGAAAGGGCGCGCACGAGATTGCGGGGAATTCGCGACATGATTTCTCTTTCTTTATGGGAGTGATGGGCAAGACGCCCAGGGATGAACGGATAACAACAGGGGGTTGATCAGTTGCGTTGCAGGTGGCGGCCGAGCCGCCATTCCACGATCTTGACGAGTCCGAGGAAGACCAGAGTGATGGATCCATAGATCACTGCCGTGAGTACGTAGACGGAGAGGTACTGGAAAGTGATGGAGCCGATTTCGAAGGCTTTGGACATCAGTTCAGGGACGGCGATGACGAACGCGAGGGCGCTGCCCTGGAACATCATGACGGCGAGCCCAGCCAAAGGCGGTGTGGAGATCCGGAGGGCTTGGGGAAGAATAATGAGCCGGAACCCGGTCCAGCCCCGCAGCCCGGAGGTCAGTGCGGCCTCCTTTTGTCCGAGGGGTACCGAGGCGATGCCTGCGCGGAAGTATTCGGAGGCGTAAGCACCCGCGTTCCAGGACAAGGCGATGACCGCGGTGGTCAGGGAGGTCAGGGTGATCCCGGCGTCGGGGAGGGAGAAGTAGAGCAGGTAGAGCAGGACCAGGGCGGGCAGGCCGCGGCCGACCTCAACGAAGAGGAAGCTGATCCATTGCAGTGGCGCAAGTTTCGCTTCGGCCATGACGGCCAGTAGGAGCCCGAAGGGGAAACCGAAAAGGAGCGAGAGTCCGGTGAGTTGCAGGCTGACTCCGAGTCCTGGGGTGAGGTTGGGCATCCAGGAGAGCCATTGGGTGATCAGGTCCATCACGCTACTCCGATCTTTCTGCGCAGTTTCAGGTCCACCCTGCGGGCGATGAGCGCAACGACGAGGCTGATGATGATGTACAGGGCGCCGGCGACGACGAAGGAGAGCAGCCCTTCGTGGGTCTGTTTGGCACCTTGTTGGGCGTAATAGGTGATTTCCCGGACACCGATGGTGGAGGCCAGGGCCGAGTCTTTCAGCAGGCCGATGCCGTAGGTCGCGATCGCGGGCAACGCGACCCGGAACGCTTGCGGGGTTATGACATGGGCGACAGTGGTGACGCTGCTCATGCCAAGGGCGTGAGCCGCTTCCCGTTGCCCGTCCGGGATGGACAACAGCCCGGAACGGTAGATTTCCGCCATGAACGCCGAAGCGATGATGGAGAACCCGATGATCGCTGCCTGGATCGTCGACAAGCGCAGCGCGAACTGCGGGAGGCCAAAGTAGATCAGGAACAGCCAGGTGATCGGAGGGATGACCCGGACGATATTGATGTACAGGGACGCAATGGTGCGGATGATCCCGAACGGGGAACGGGCCGCTCCGACCAGGACGAGGCCGATGAGCCCGCCGAAGAGCAGGGAAGCGCCGGTGACGTAGAGCGTGAGCCCGACGCCCTGGGAGATCTGGGCCAACAGTTGCATGATCATGGGGTTACCGGTCCAGGACGGCTTTGAGGAACTGCCGGGTCCGCTCGTTCTGCGGGGCGGACATGACTTGTTCGCTGGGCCCGATTTCCAGGACCCC
>NZ_JBIVXM010000023.1:0-69518 GCF_044769205.1 Paenarthrobacter sp. NPDC090520 | reverse complement strand
CGGCCCCCGCCCCCCAACCCCCCCCGCTGGTTTGGTAGGGCCACGGGGGGTTCCCGTATACCCTGGGGACCCCCCCCCCCCCCCCCCGGGGGGGGGGGGGGGGCCCCCCCCCCCCCCCCACCCCGCCGTCGTTGTTCGCCTGAGGAGGCTCCGACGTTAAGCGGAGACCAGGCTGTGCCAGTCCTCAACGAGGGGCAGGTTGTGCGCCTCGGAGACGGAGTGGTGTGCCACGTGGCCTGCGGCGATGTTGAGGCCGGCGGCCAGTGCGGGGTCGCGGTCGAAAGCGGCCTTGACTCCGAGGTTGGCCAGGGCGACGGCGTAGCGCAGGGTGACGTTGGTCAGTGCGTACGTGGAGGTGTTCGGAACGGCGCCGGGCATGTTGGCAACGCAGTAGAAGATCGAGTTGTGGACCTTGTACGTCGGTTCCTGGTGGGTGGTGGGGTGGGTGTCCTCGAAGCAGCCGCCCTGGTCCACGGCGATGTCCACCAGCACCGAGCCCGGCTTCATCCGGGACACGAGTTCGTTGGTGACCAGCTTGGGAGCCTTGGCGCCCGGGATCAGGACGGAACCGATCACGAGATCTGCGTCGACAACTGACTTCTCGATCTCGTAGGCGTTGGAGGCGACGGTCTTCAGGCGGCCCTGGTAGAGGGCGTCGAGTTCGCGCAGCCGGTTGATGTTGATGTCCATGATGGTGACATCAGCACCGAGGCCCAGCGCCATGGCAGCGGCGTTGGTTCCCGCAACGCCGGCGCCGAGGACAACAACCTTGGCCGGGCGGACGCCCGGTACGCCGCCCAGGAGGATTCCCTTGCCGCCGGCCGGGGCCATGAGGGAGGACGCACCCACCACGACGGACAGGCGGCCTGCGACCTCGGACATCGGCGCGAGCAGCGGCAGGGTGCGGCCTTCCTGCACGGTCTCGTAGGCGATGGCCGTGACGCCGGAGTTGATGAGCTCGGCGGTGAGCTCGGGCTCGGCGGCGAGGTGGAGGTAGGTGAAGAGGATCAGGCCTTTGCGGAAGCGGTGGTATTCGGCCTTGATGGGTTCCTTGACCTTCATGACCATGTCCGCGCGGCCCCACACGTCGTCCGCGTCGGCAACGATCTCGGCTCCGGCGATCGAGTATTCCTCGTCGGTGATGCCCGAACCCAGGCCCGCTCCGCGCTCCACCAGGACGGTGTGCCCGTGGGTGCGGAACTCGTGCACGCCGGCGGCCGTGATGGCTACGCGGAACTCGTTGTTCTTGATTTCCTTGGGGACGCCAATGATCATGTGGGGCTCCATCGTCAGCGGCCTCTTAAGGCCGGATTTGTTGCTGTGGGCTGTGATTCCAGAATAGATCCGGCTGTGAGGCAGGCGACATGGGCGCTGCTGAAGTACCCTGGCCAGAACCGCGGAAATTCAAGGTTTTCTGGATTTCAGGCTCGACATTTGTCGAGCACTCAAGCGTCAAGTGTCGCCTGGTGTTGGTACGCTTTCCGGATGCAGCAAGACGTGGAGCAAATCGTTGAACGCGTGGCGTTGAAGCTGGGGCGTGGACTCTCCCTGGAAGACCTCGACGGCGTCCTTCTCGCCTACAGTTCCAACCAGTCGCACGCCGACCGCGTCCGCGTGAACTTCCTGCTCAGCAAGCGCGTGCCAAGCGACGTCAGCGCGTGGCAGCTCTCGCACGGAATTGCGACGGCGGTGCGCCCTGTTGTGGTGCCGGCGAACGACGAGCTAGGCATGCTGGGCCGGGTGTGCGTCCCCTTGCTGGTCCGGGGTTTCCGTGTGGGCTACTTATGGGTCCAGCAGGACCTTGAGGAGCAAAGCGCGACGGCGATCCTCGCCGAGCTGCCCGGGGTCCGTGACGAGTTGGACTTGCTGGCAGGGCTCCTGCTCGACTCGAACACGGCCGAGTCGGAGTTCCGGAGGCGCAGGGAGCAGGAGTTCCTGGCGGCCTGCGGCGGAGAATCCAACGCCGTGGCAGCCGTTGCCGGGTGGAAGGAAATCCAAGGCCGCGGTCCCTGGCAGGTGGTGACCATCCTGGACGCGGACGGTGCCGGTTCCGCCGTCGACCCCCTCGCCGCCACGCTGACGCACCGCTCTGCCGCATTGCAGTCGACGATCGGCGTCGACGCGGCCTTGTTCAGCGCAGGGACCGAGACGCATTCCGTGGTGCTGTTCCGCGAATCCGGTGGCCGGGCCGATCACGCGCAGGTCTTGGTGCATTACCAGCTGGAACTGGCGAAACGCGCGGGACGGAAAGTGGATCGCGTGATCCTGGGCATCAGCGAGCCGATCCAGGTGATCCGGCAGCTCGCCGGGGCGTACCGGCAATCGAAGGTGGCTGCGCAGGCCGCGGCCGTGGATCTCCCCCTCGGCGAGCTCGTGGACAGTAGGTCCGTGGGGGTCTACCAGCTGTTCGATCGGCTGCAGGCCCCTGGGGGTTGGGATGACACGGGATCCGTACACTTCCGCGCCCTCGAGGACCATGACCGCAACGGCGAACTGCTCCCCGTCCTGGAGCTTTTGTATGACAACGACGGCTCAGTCCAGGACGTCGCCGCCAAACTCCACCTGCACCGCAGCAGCATCTACAACCGGCTTGGCAAGATCCGCCAACTGATCGGCGTGGATCCGCTGGGCGGTGCCATCCGGCTGGAGCTGCATGCTGCGCTGAAAGCGCGCCGCTGGGCCGGGCGGCCGCGGATCTGACCCCGCCGCGCACCTGAACCGCACGCCGCGGAGCCAAATGGACAGCCGGGACCCCGTGCGCCTACGCTGAGAAAACGGTTTCTCACCTCTCGGAAGGATCAGTGTGGGCGGCGTCGTTTCCGGAGTCCTCATTATTTCTGCGGTCATCGCCGTGGGATACGTGGCAGTGCGATTGAAGGTGCTGCCTCCCGAGGTCCAAGGCGCCTTGACCAAGACGGCCTTCTACATCACCAATC
The DNA here is from genome assembly GCF_044769205.1 of Paenarthrobacter sp. NPDC090520. Lineage (NCBI taxonomy): Bacteria > Bacillati > Actinomycetota > Actinomycetes > Micrococcales > Micrococcaceae > Paenarthrobacter > Paenarthrobacter sp. NPDC090520. Next base: position 66,582 of record NZ_JBIVXM010000023.1, on the reverse strand, counting down.
CGGCGTTGCTGTATACGGTGGTGGCCGGCAGCGATATCCGTGCCGCGCTGGGTATCGATGCCCCGCTCGCGCTGCTCTCCGCCGTAATCGTGGGGCTTCTGTATTGCCTGCTGAGTTTCCTGTTCTTTCGCCGGCCGGTCGCGGAAACGGCAGTAGGTGCCATGGCCAGCAGTTACGCCAACGCCAACAACATCGGAATCCCGGTTTCCCTTTATGCCGTGGGAACAGCGCAGCACGTTGCTCCCGTCCTCCTGGTGCAACTCCTGGTCCTGGCCCCGTTCTACGTCACCATCCTGGGACTGGCGGGTGGCGAAAAGATCCACTGGAAGCGCGTCGTCCTCCAGCCGCTGGGCAACCCCATGATCATTGCCTCCGGGCTTGGCGTCGTGATGGCACTGACCGGGTGGCACGCGCCGGAACTGGTCCAGAAGCCCGTCGACATGCTGGCGGGGGCTGCCGTGCCCATGGTGTTGCTGGCGTTCGGCATGTCCTTGGCAGGTAAAGCGCCGCTGCAGCAGGGGGACGGGAGGGTGGAGACCTTGGTGGCCACGCTCCTCAAAGTCGCAGGCATGCCCGTGGTGGCGTGGGTGCTGGCGCGGTTTGTGTTCGGCTTGGACGGCAACCACTTGCTGGCGAGCGTCATCATGGCTGCCCTGCCTACCGGGCAGAACGTGTTTCTCTTTGCTTCGCCCTACGGCCGCGGCACGGTTGTGGCGCGGGACGTGATCCTGTGCACCACCGTGCTCTGCGTCGCTGCGCTCCTGGTGGTCGCGTGGTTGTTAGGGTGACCCGGCGGCGGAGACGCGAATGAGGCAGCCACCCGCGCGGGTGGCTGCCTCATTGTCTTGCTGTGGGTCCTACGAGCGCCGCAAGCGCTGGCAGCTCCAGCGGCCCATCCGGCGACGGAAGGCAGCCGTCCGGCTGCTGCTGCAATAGCGGCCGTGCCAGCCGATGTGCGTGGTGGTCCGAGGCATGCGCGTGCTCATTTCAGCGCCTCCTTTGCAAGGTCCAGCAAACCGTCCACACTCACGGTCGGTGCAGTCGTTTCAGGGGCGCTGCTTGCTTTTGGGCTGTTGCTCGGCCTCGGCTTCGACGTCTCGGTGGGGGTGGGCGTCGGCGTCGGAGTGACCGTCGGAGTCGTGGTGGGGGTCGGCGTCGGTGCCGTGATGGTGTCCGACGGCGGAGCGGGCTGGCTCGGGACCGGGGAGGTTACGCCGGGCACCGGGACAACAGCCGATGGAGCCGTGGACGGTACCCACTGCGGGGCTGCCAGCGAAACCTGGGGAGCAGCCGCGGACGACGCCGGCGCGGCAGCGGGTGCCTCTGCTGCCGGCGGTGCGGGGTCGGCTGAGGGCTGCCCGGCTTCGGTCTTGGCGGCCGACGTGGACGAAGCTGTGGTGTACGACGGCGTGGGGCCGGGTGACGCCGTGCCCGTTGCCCGTCCGTCGCCGTCCGTGGAGGAGCCGCTGGCTTCCTGGGATTGGTTGTCCTGGCCGAAGAGCGGAAGATCCAGGGCCTGGCTGACCGTACCCACCGTCAGGACCAAGCCAAGTGCTCCAGCCACGACGGCCATGCGCTGGCCCATGGTCTTCACCGAAGCGGCCTTGGTCAGGACGGCATGCGGTTCCCGGTTGAAGGACGATGCCCCGAATGAACCGAAGGCCGACTTGCTTGCCGTAACCGACTTGCCCGCGCCGGCCGACGAGGCCGCGCCGGCTGACGTGGCGGTGCCGGGAAAAGTGGTTGCCCGGCGTGGCTGTGAACCATCAGCTGCCTTGGCCGCGGTAGCCTGCCGGCTTGCCAGGCCTGCGGCAGCGGTTGCGGCGGCGGCAATCTGTGCAGGCGTCTTCGGCTGGGCGCTGGCCTCAGGCTGGGCATTGGAATTGCGGAGCACCGGCGCGGCTACGGTCGGAATGGCGGCCGTCGCGGGTTCGGGCTCAGGGGTGGGCTCGGCCGGCTTCACCACGGGGATGGCAGCAGTCGCGGGAGCGGTCTCAGAAGTGGGCTCGGCGGGCTGCACGACGGGGATGGCGGCAGTCGCGGGCGCAGCCTGCGCCGTCGGAATGGCGGCCGTCGCAGGAGCAGCTTCCTTGTCGGAGGCAGGCTCGGCCGGCTTTACCACGGGGATCGCAGACGTCGGCGGCCCGGGCGTGGTCGACGCGATCCGCGGAGCATCGTCCGCGATCGTGCTTGGTTCCTGGACTGAGGCAGGAGCCGCAGCATCGTCCGAAACCGAAGCTTCCGGCGCAATGACAGCCTGGGCGGCTGCCTCGCGCTCGGCCGCGCGGCGCTCCGCGCGCGTCATGGGCGCGGTGGGCGCAGGCGCGGTTGGATTGACAACAGCGGCGGGTGCCGCCGTCGTGCTTTCAGCGCTGGTGGGGGACTGTCCGCTGGGTTGGGCCCGACGGCGTCCGGATGGCTTGGTGCGCTCGATGGCCTCCTGGGCACGGCGCGGCTGATCCATGGTTGGGGACATGGGTGATTGCCTCTCAACGCCTGCGAGGTTAGCTGTCGGGTTCGGACGAGGCCGTCCGGCCGCACGTGGCGGCTTCACCCCAAGGGCCTGCGGAATTCAGGCCCGGGAACTCTGGGTCCCCCGTCTCTGCCGCGGATCTGGCGGATTCCGGGATGCGGCAGAGCTCGGCGTCAGCCCGGAAGCGGCCCAGCGGAGATCAGGGTCGCCCTTCGACCGTACAGGAGCAGGGAAGTAAAGTCACATTAATGTAACGGACGGAACGTCCAAGGTTTCGAGGTGGCCTTATCGCCTACCCTTCGGCGCTGGAGCCGGAGACGGCAATTCATGCTGGACCTTTTGTACCTGGTGCGCCTGGTGGGTTTCGGGGCGGTAGATCTCGTCCACGATGCCCAGGACGCCTGCCAGGGCCGCGCGTTTCACCGGGCGCTTAGTGTCCCTGCGCCGCGTCCAGATCCAAAGGAGCGCAACGAGAGCGGGTCCGCTGAGAACGGCAGCCAACACGGCCAATAAATCCATGGATCAACACTAGCTTTGAGCATGTACTGGCCGGTAGACATGATCTATGGACCTGCCTGTGATGCCGCCCGTTTCGCCCATGCTCGCCAAGTCCGTGCCCACCATCCCCGATGTGGGGCACTACGAACCCAAGTGGGACGGCTTCCGGACCATCGTTTTCAAGGATGGGGACGAGATCGTCCTCGGCAGCCGCAACGAGAAGCCCATGACCCGCTACTTCCCCGAACTCGTGGACGCGCTCCAGAAGAACCTTCCGGAGAAGTGCGTGATCGACGGTGAGATTATCCTCATTTCCGGCAACCGTCTGGACTTCGAGGGCCTGCAGCAGCGCATCCACCCCGCCGACAGCCGCGTCCGGATGCTCGCAGAGAAGACGCCGTCCTCGTTGGTAGCGTTCGACCTGCTCGCCCTGGGGGATGACGACCTGACGGGACAGCCCTTCGCCGAGCGCAGGGCCGCACTGGAAGAGGCGCTCGCCGACGCCGAACCGCCCGTGTACGTCACGCCCGCGGTCACCGACCTTGATCGTGCCAAGGAATGGTTCGTGCAACTTGAGGGAGCAGGGCTCGACGGCGTGCTGTCCAAACCCCTCGACGGCACCTACCAGCCGAACAAGCGGGTGATGTTCAAGACGAAGCATGAACGGACGGCAGACTGCGTGGTGGCAGGATTCCGCTGGCACAAGACGGCGAAGGTTGTGGGGTCCATGTTGCTGGGGCTCTATGACGACTCGGGCCGCCTGCACCATGTGGGCGTCGTGGCGTCGTTCCCCATGGCCAAGCGGGAAGCCCTGGTGGCGGAGTTGGAGCCGTACCAGGTGGAGTTCGCCGAGCATCCGTGGGGCGAATGGGCCAACCAGGAGTCCGCCGGGGGATCCAGGATGCCCGGTGGCCAAAGCCGGTGGAGTGCCGGGAAGGACTTCTCCTTTGTTCCGCTTCGCCCCGAACTCGTGATCGAGGTGGCGTACGACTATATGGAGGGCGACCGTTTCAGGCACACCACCCAATTCCGTCGGTGGCGGCCGGACCGGACTCCTGACGGCTGCACCTACTCGCAGCTGGAAGAACCCGCAGACTACGATCTGGGCGAGATCCTGCGGCTGAAATAGCGCCCCATCGCCGCCAAGCCGCTGTCTCGCCGTTTCCCAACAAACGGAACAGATGCCTGGCGACTGATGTGGGAGCGGTTACTCCTGGTGGCCTTGGTCGCCGCTCATGCTGCCTTCGCCGGGAGGCGTTTCTCCCGGAGGTACTCCGCCGCCCGGCTCCAGTCCGGTGATGTTGCCGTCTTCCGGATCCGGATTCGACGATGCTGCGGGGTCTTGGTCTTCGTCCTGCCGCATATCCGGATCCTCGTGGATGCTGTCCGGTTCAGCGGCGCCGGAGACGCCGAACGTTTGGGGGTCGTCTTCGGGGTCATAGCTCGTCATGGCCAAACCTCTTCCTCAGTAACCTTATTATTTGCATTGCCCTGCCAGCCTAGCCTCGGGACCGGTGCCCAACAAGGGCAGCCCCGGCGGCACGCCGTTCCTCGCGCTCAAAGTCTTTCCCGTTCAGTGAGAGGCCTGTGGAAAAGATGGTTTTGCAGAGTTCTGTTTCGGCCGCTTACCTGGAATGGGCGTACAAAAAACCCCGGCCGCATCATGGCTCATGTCCAGAGAGGCGGGTCCGGGGACTTCATCTGCAGTCTAGCAAGGAGCGCCGAGTACTGACCAATGCCCAAACTTGGTCCAACGGCGCCCACAGCCGCGCCCTCGACGAGGCCATCACCCCAGTCCGCATGGCAACGTACATGGCCGCTGCCTCTTACGATCACTCGCTGGCGAGACAGCTCTATATTTGGGATCGTGACGTTTCGGCAGCCCTTTTGGCCGACATCGCAATCGTGGAAGTGGCCGTGAGGAACGCTATGGCCAAGCAACTGGAGCTTGCCTACGGGGGCTTCTGGTACACGGCAGATATTGGGCTGGATGGCCCGAGCCGGAACAAGTTGGCCGAGGCCTGGTCGAAATTGCCGCAGGGGCGGCGCACTTCCGGCCACCTCATAGCAGGCTTGATGTTCGGGTTCTGGAAGGGACTCTTGGAACCAGGGGGATATGTGGGGCGGGAACCACAGCGATTTCGGGCTTCGCATGAGCTTCTTTGGAATAGCTGCCTCAACAGGGCATTTCGAGGTGGAAGATCCGTGGCTTCGGCCGACGGCGTGAAATTCACAAGGACCTGGACATTGGGAGTCGTCACGATCGTCCATGCCGCACGAAACAGGGCCGCCCACCATGAGCCATTTGTGGCTGGCTTTCCGCTCCCCGGTCAGCAGCATCGGCTCACCGTGCAGCAGGCCCACGAGGCTTGCCTGAAGCTGGCTCGAATGTTGGACCGGAACCTCGCCGGATGGCTCGAATCAACCACTCGAGTTCCTGGAATCCTTGCCGCCCGTCCAGGCTAGGTCGCAGCGCCTTACCTTCGCGCCCGCTCCAGGAAAACGTCCGCGCCCGGGCCTGTCAGTTCATTGCCCGCAATGGCGCGCCCGGAGACGGCGAGGAGCAGTGAGATGGCCGGACCCTGCACTTCCGGACCTTCGCCGCGCGCGTAGCGGGTATCCGTGGCAACGAGGCGCCATCCTGCTCCGAGCTCCTTGCCGCCTCCCATCTTGGTGGTGGTCTTCAGTTGGTAGTGCAACGCTGTGGCCACGTGCTCGGCAGGATAACTGTGGCTGATCGCCAGCGGGCGGCGGATGTCCTCGCCATGCACGAACGCTTCCACCAACCGGGTGGCCAAGGAGGCTGGAGGTCCGGAAGTCCTGGCGGCAACGGCATGAAAGGACTTCAGGGTATGGCGTGGATCGGACGCCCGTTCCCGCTCTACTCCTACGGCATTGTCCTGGTCGAAGTCGAAGCGTGCGGCCATCATCCGGCGGGCAAATCCCAGGCGAGTGGTCTTGGCGGAGTCGATCAAGTGGGCCAGCACATCATGGACGCTCCAGCCGGGACATAGGGATTCAGCGTTCCAGAGCGAACCGTGCAATGGCTCCAGATCCCTGATGAGGGCGCGTCGTTCCTCATGTACCACCGGCCAAACCACGGAGCGGGACCTCGAAGCCATATGGCTATTCAAACAGTAAGCGCCGGCTTTTTCCCCGGTTTGGACGCCTTGCCTTGGCCGCCGAGGGTCAGTCGCGCGTGGCGTCGTCCGATTCGGCGGGGTCTCCCGCGGGGCGCGAAGCGTCAGGTGCGCTGCCGGCGTTCGCTGCCTCCCGGCGTCGGGCAATCCGTGATTCGGTCCACATGGCCACCGCCACGAATACGACGCAGGCGAACATGAAGGTGGCCACGAAGTTCAATCCCATAGCGGATCCCAAGGGTGCGGCAAGTGCCATTGCGGCCATCCCGGCCACGATATGCCACCCTTTGAAATTGCCCACCAAACAAGCGTAACCCCGGTGTTTGCGGGTGCTGGCCCGTTGGCTTGGATCGTTGCTTGATCCTTATCACTCCGACATCTGCCGGACGCATTTCAACTGGCGTCGGCGTCGGCCCCCGTGCCGTCTCCAGCCGCGGATTCTTCTTGTTTCCGCTTCTGGGACTCCAGCCACGCGATGATCGACGCCTGCCGGATCCGGCGGTGGGTTCCCCGGTATTCCACAGGAATTTCGCCGCGGTCGGTCATGTTGCGGAGATAGGTGTGCGAAATGCCCGCGAGTTCGGCGGCCTGCGACGTGGTCAGCATTTCTTCCACGCTGCTGACGGTCACCGCTTCGCCGCGGCCCAGCCGGGCCAGAAGGTCTACGACGGCGTCCCTCGCCTGGTCCGGCAGGCGGTGGACGGTGCCGTCGACGAACACCGTGATGTCGTTGCTGTCCTGGAGTGATCGTGCCAGGTTCCGGGCGTCGTCGGCGGGCAGGCCGGCCGTGACGCGGGGAGCTATCAATGCCATGGCAGAAGCCTAACGCGGGTAGGCCTATCGCGACGGCAGCCCGCGGCGCTCGAGCACACCTCGGATCCGGTCGCGGCCGTGAAGGCTCAGCCGGCTTCGTACCCGCTGCACTACGGCGTCGATCCACCCCCGGGGCTCGCCCTCGGCCTGGTAATAGGCTTGGAGCGTGGCATCGTACTCCGCCAACGCCTCGGTGCCGGGAACTGCGTAGCGCTCACGGTGCCGAACCACGCTTTGCGGAAGCCGGGGCTTGATGCTGCCCGCAGCATCAGGACGCGGCCGGCCGATCGCCAGTCCCACTACCGGGAACGCGCCGTCAGGCAGTTCGAGCAGCTCAGACAGTTCTTCAACGTGGTTCCGCACAGCGCCGACGTAAACGGTCCCGAGCCCCAATGATTCGGCAGCAATAACCGTGTTCTGGGCAGCAAGCGCGGCATCGACCACGGAGACCAAGGTGCTGTCGATGAACTCCACGCCTTCGGTGGGTTCGCCCCGGTGTTCAGCGATGAGCCGGTTCCGCGACCAGTCAGCCACGAAGACCAGGAAGACCGGCGCCTCTCGGATGAAGTCCTGGTCTCCGGCCAACGCTGCTACGGCATCCTTGTGCCCCGGATCGCTGACTTCGACGACGCTCCACGTCTGCAGGTTGGACGAGGTAGCAGCTGATTGCCCGGCAGCGATGAGAGACGTGAGGGTCGCCTCGTCCAGCGGCGTGGGTTCGAATTGCCTGACTGAACGGTGGTTGTAAAGGAGCTCAAGCGTTTGGTTTACGGGCCCGAGCAGTCCGGGAAGGTTCCCTCCGTAGCGGGCTGCGACCAAGTCGGTAGGATCGGCGGGGGCGTGCGCCAGTGAGGTCATGCGGTTCTCCAATGCTGTGGGTTTACCAGGGCAAACCAGCACAGCAGGCAGAACCTTCCTCGATGACGAAGGAAGAACCCGCGTGAACCTGTATGGCGCCAACGGGCGGTTCGGCGAAACCTACTCCGCGTCCAAATCCGTCTCCAGCAGTTTCACCAGGGCGTCCAGCGCCTCATCCGCTCCTTCGCCCTCGGCCCGCAGCACAACAACGTCCCCCTTCGCGGCTCCGAGCGTCATGAGCGAGAGGATGCTGGCGGCGTCGAGCGCTTCATCCGCCGGCTCGCCCTGCATGGCGATGGTGACATCCACCGACTGTTCACCGGCGGCCTCGGCGAAGAGCGCCGCAGGGCGGGCGTGCAGTCCGGACTTGCTGGCAATGGTGGCAGTGCGTTCGGGCATGGGTTTCTCCTTGCGGTTGGATTTGCGGAACTTACAGGCCGAGCTCTTCGAGCACGGGGAGCTTGGCGCGGACCCAATCGCGGGCCTCGGTTGCGCTGGGTGCGGAGAGAGCCAGGCGCGCGAGTTCCTGCGCCTGTTCCAGCGTGACCGTCTTGAGTACGGTTCCGACGGCGGCCAGGGACCGCGCGGTCATGGACAGTGTGGTGACACCCAACCCGGCAAGCACGACGGCGAGGGCCGGGTCAGCGGCTGCCTCGCCACAGACACCCACGGGTTTGCCGGTGCCCTCCCGGCCGGACGCCTCAAGGGCGGAGCCTTCCACAGTCAGTTGCACGAGCCGCAGGACGGCCGGCTGCCAGGGTGTGTTCAGCTCGGCAAGGGGTCCGAGCTGCCGGTCGGCGGCCATGGCGTACTGGGTGAGGTCGTTGGTGCCCAGCGAGGCGAAGCCGACTTCCCGGAGTACCGTGGCGGCAGTCAGTGCTGCGGAAGGAACCTCCACCATGACGCCGGGGGTCTGCAAACCGGCTGCGGCGCAGAGGGAAGCGAAGCGTCCTGCTTCGGCGGCCGTGGAGATCATGGGTGCCATGACCCACACGTCGGCTTCGGATTCGGAAGCAGCGCGGGCGATCGCTTCGAGCTGGCGTTCCAGCACGCCGGGCGTGGTGAAGTCCGTACGGTAGCCGCGGACGCCCAATGCAGGGTTGGGCTCGGTGGCATCCGTGAGGAAGGGCAGGGGCTTGTCGGCTCCGGCGTCGAGGGTGCGCAGGACCACCTTCTTGCCGGGGAAGGCATCGAATACGGCCTTGTAGGCTGCGGCCTGCTCGTCCACGGAAGGTTCGGTATCGCGTTCCAGGAAGCAGAATTCGGTGCGGAACAGGCCCACACCTTGCGCGCCGAGGCCGGCAGCGGCCACCGCATCCTTGGCACCTCCGACGTTGGCGAGGAGCGGCACCGGGTGACCGTCCGCCGTCGTGCCGTTTCCGTCGAAGGAGGCGAGTGTTGCGGATGTTTCGGCCCATGCTGTCGCGGCAGCGCGCTGCTCTTCGGATGGTTCAACTGCCACGAAGCCGGCGGCGCCGTCCACGAAGACTTCGGAGCCATCGGCCACGGAGTCAACGCCGTGCGCGGCAACCACAGCCGGCAAGCCCAGTGAGCGGGCGATGATCGCGGTGTGCGACTGGGGGCCGCCGCCGGAGGTGACCAGGGCCAGCACTTTGGCGGGGTCCAGGGTGGCGGTATCGGCGGGGGCGAGGTCCTCGGCCACCAGGATGAAGGGAGTGTCGGAAGAGGGGATGCCGGGGGCGGGGACGCCGCGGAGCTCGGCGACGATGCGGGCGCGGACGTCCAGGACGTCGGTGGCGCGCTCGGCCATATAGCCGCCCAGGTTGTGCAGCATTTCCGAAACGGACGCACCGGCTTCCCAGATGGCGCGCTCAGGGGACGAGCCACCGTTGATCAGCTTGGTGGCCGACTTCAGCAGCATGGTGTCCTTGGCCATGAGGGCCGTGGCTTCGAGGACTGCCTTGCCGTCGCCGGTGGCGATGTCCGCGCGGCCCTTCAGTTCGTCGTGGACGGACTGTGCGGCGGCCTTCAGACCCGCGACGGCGTCTTCCGGACTGGTGTCCGCGGCGAGCCGCTCGCCCGACGGCGGTTCGCTCACCGGCTTGGGCATCTGACGGACGGAACCGATGATGCGTCCAGGGCTTACCCCTACTCCTTGGAAATTCTGCACTGAATCCTCTGTTCCCTGCTTGTTGGATCGGACCCACCGGCAACGGCACCTTGGGCCTGTGGAAATAGCCTACAAAATTCTGTTGTGAGCCACTTCATATAGCAACGCTATAGGTGCTAGGGTAGCGGTTATGAGTTTCGATGACCAGCTTCCGCCGAAAATTCGGTTGCTTCGCGCAGCTGCCGAATTGCTGGCGAATTCGGAGGGGTCAGCGGTCTCAACGCGCCAGATCACCAAGCTTGCGGGGGTTACGGCGCCCACGCTCTACCACCACTTTGGCGACAAGGAAGGCCTGTTCGACGCTGTCGTTTCGGCCGGCTTTGAAGAGTACGTGGCAGGGGAGCGCGATTTTGCACCGTCCGGGGAACCCTTGGAGGACGTGCGGCGGATGTGGGACAACCACGTCCAGTTCGGCCTCACCCAGCCCCATCTGTACCTGGTGATGTTCGGCAATATCCGTCCGGAGAGCCGCCCAGCCATCGTGGCCGATGCTGAAGCACTCCTCGAGGAAATGCTGAACAAGGCCGCCATCTCAGGTCAGATCAATGTGCCGCCCCGCGAGGCGGCACGCAGTATCCTCGCGGCCAACGTGGGCGTCACGCTCATGCTTATCGCCGAACCGGTGGAAGACCGGAACCTGGAGCTCTCAACCATGACCCGGGATTCCATGATTTTCGCCGTCTCCACGGACACAGCCCGTGGCGCCGCAGCGGAGGACTCCGGTAAGTCCTCCGTGGTTGTTGCGGCAATCGCCCTGAACGCGGCACTGCAGGCCTCGCATTCAGATCAACTGTCCAGCTCTGAACTGAAGCTCTTCCTTGAGTGGCTTCACCGCATTTCCAGCAGCTCCTAAAGCTGTCCTCTCTCGATCTATATCGACTGACCCCGCGCCGCCGCGGGACACACGTTAGGAATTCACATGGCAACAGAGACCGTTGCGAAGCCCCGCACCAGCCTGCGCGTTGGCGTCCAAAAGTTCGGAACCTTCCTGTCCGGCATGATCATGCCCAACATCGGGGCATTCATCGCCTGGGGCCTCATCACGGCCCTCTTCATTGAGAAGGGCTACATCCCCGTGCCCCAGCTCGGAGGCTTCGGCACCAACGCCGAGGGTGTTGCCAATGTGGGCCTGGTTGGCCCGATGATCACGTACCTGCTGCCGCTGCTGATTGCCTACACCGGCGGCAAGATGGTCTACGACGTCCGTGGCGGCGTGGTGGGTGCCATCGGAACCATGGGTGTGATCGTCGGTGCCGGTATTCCGATGTTCATCGGCGCCATGATCATGGGGCCGCTGGGTGGCTGGACCATCAAGCAACTCGACCGCCTGTGGGACGGCAAGATCCGCCCGGGCTTCGAGATGCTGGTCAACAACTTCTCCGCCGGTATCTGGGGAGCGGCCCTGGCCCTTCTCGGGTTCTACGGCATTTCGCCGCTGGTCTCCGGATTCAGCAAGGGCGCCGGCAACGTGGTCCAGTTCCTGGTGGACAACGGCCTCCTGCCCCTGACCAGCATTTTCATCGAGCCCGCCAAGGTCTTGTTCCTCAACAACGCCATCAACCACGGCGTGCTGACACCGCTCGGTGTCCAGCAGTCCCTGGAGCAGGGCAAGTCCATCCTGTTCCTGCTCGAAGCCAACCCCGGCCCTGGCTTGGGCATCCTGCTGGCCTACATGTTCTTTGGCCGCGGTGCCGCCCGGGCTTCGGCTCCGGGTGCCGCCATCATCCACTTCCTCGGCGGTATCCACGAGATCTACTTCCCGTACGTCCTGATGAAGCCGATCCTGATCCTCGCAGCCATCGGTGGTGGCATGACCGGCATTGCAACCCTGGCCCTGACCAACTCAGGCCTTGTGGCTCCAGCTGCCCCGGGTTCCATCATCGCCGTCATTGCCCAGACCGCCCGGGACAGCTACTTCGGCGTGATCCTGGCGGTGGTCCTGGCCACCACGGTCTCGTTCCTGATCGCCTCGCTGATCCTGCGTACCTCCAAGAACAAGGGCGAGGATGACCTCTCCGCCGCAACGTCCCGCATGGAAGCCATGAAGGGCAAGAAGAGCTCCGTTTCCTCCGCCTTGGTAGGCGAAGGCGGCGGCCGCAGCGACGTGGCCGTGCTCACCCGTCCCGTCCAGAGCATCGTGTTCGCCTGCGACGCCGGCATGGGTTCCAGCGCCATGGGAGCCTCGGTATTGCGCAACAAGATCAAGGCAGCGGGCTTCCCGGACGTCAAGGTCACCAACTCGGCCATCGCCAACCTGAGCGATACCTACGACGTTGTGGTCACGCACCAGGACCTCACCGAACGTGCCCAGCCGAAGACCTCCAGCGCAGTGCACTACTCCGTGGACAACTTCATGAACAGCCCCAAGTACGACGAAATCGTGGAGCTCGTGAAGACCAGCAACACCGACGGACCCGCAGCCGCACACCCAAGCAGCGCTGCCGAAGCGGAAGCAGCCCCCAGCCACGGTGCGCATGCCGCTGAGCCGGGTGCCGCCGTCGGAGGCAAGGGCGTGCTCTTGGCCGAGAGCGTCACCCTGAACGGCACTGCCCGTGACCGCGATTCCGCGATCGACGAGGCCGGCCAGCTCCTGCTGGACCGTGGCGCCGTGGACGTCAGCTATGTCCACGCCATGCACGAACGCGAGGAATCCGTGTCCACGTACATGGGCAGCTTCCTGGCCATCCCGCACGGTACCAACGACGCCAAGGACCACATCAAGCACTCGGCCGTTTCGATCGTCCGTTACCCGGAAGGCATCGACTGGGGCGGCAAGCAAGTGAAGTTCGTGGTCGGTGTTGCCGGCATCAACAATGAGCACCTCCACATCCTGTCCTCCATCGCGAAGATCTTCACCAACAAGGCCCAGGTTGCCCAGTTGGAGGAGGCCACCACGGTTGAGGAAGTCCTGGAGCTGTTCGGAAAGGTCAACGCATAGTGAAGGCAGTCCATTTTGGGGCGGGCAATATTGGACGAGGATTTGTGGGGCTGCTGCTGCACGAGGCCGGCTATGAGGTGGTGTTCGCGGATGTCGCAGACGCCCTGATCAGCCAGCTGGCCTCGGCGGACAGCTACCAGGTGCACGAGGTTGGCGAGAACGCCGCGGTGAAGACCGTGGACGGCTTCCGTGCGCTGAACTCGAGCACCGAGGAAGCAGCCGTCGTGGAGGAAATCTCGACGGCGGATGTGGTCACCACGGCGGTGGGGCCGCACATCCTGAAGTTCGTGGCCCCCGTGATCGCCCGCGGGCTGGCCGCACGGCCCGCGGACCTGCCTCCCCTCCAGGTGATGGCGTGCGAGAACGCCATCAACGCCACGGACCTCCTGCACGTGGAGGTCCGGGCGGCCTGGGACGATTCCGCGGGGGACTTGGACTCCGTGGCCGTTTTCGCCAACACTGCCGTGGACAGGATCGTTCCCAACCAGGATCCGGGCCAGGGACTGGACGTCACGGTGGAGACCTTCTACGAATGGGTCATCGACCGGACGCCCTTCGGCGCCAACCCGCCCGTCATCCCGGGCGCGACGTTCGTTGATGAGCTGGGACCGTACATCGAGCGCAAGCTGTTCACGGTGAACACGGGCCACGCATCGGCGGCCTACTTCGGCTACCAAGCTGGGCTGGAAAAGATCTCCGATGCCATGGCTGATCCGTCCGTCGCCGCGAAGGTCCGGGCTGTCCTGGAAGAAACCAAGGAACTGCTGGTGGCGAAGCACGGCTTCGTCGAGGCCGAGCAGGAAGCGTACGTGCAGAAGATCCTGTCCCGCTTCACCAACCCGCACCTGCCGGACACGGTGGTTCGCGTTGGCCGTGCTCCTTTGCGGAAACTGGGCCGGCACGAGCGCTTCATCGGTCCCGCTGCGGAGCTCGCCGAGCGGGGCGTGACTCCTTCGGCACTGCTTGAGGCCATGTCCGCGGCCCTCCGTTTCGACGACGGGTCCGATGACGAGGCCGTGGAGCTCGCCAACCTCCTTGCGGAACTGGACGCGGCCGCCGTCGTCGAACGGGTCACGGAACTGACGCCGTCGCACCCGCTGTTCCCGGCAGTCCAGAAACTGGTGGAGGACCGCAAGGCAGAGCTCTAACGCTCTCTCACCTTCCGCCCGTTTTTCCTGGACGCTCTCTCACCGAACGTCCCGTTCTGGGGGATGCTCTCTCACCGAAGCGCAAGAAAGCCCGACGTCGCCACTCAAGTTGAGTCCCGACGTCGGGCTCTTCTGCGTGCTGGACTTAGCGCGCTGCCGCGGTTTCGCGCTGCGCCATCGCCTTCCACTCGGCCACGCGGGCCTGGTGGAGGGGTGAGCGGCGGACCACGGCGTAGGCAATACCGAGGATCGCGAACCACGCGGGGGTCACCAGCAGGGCAGTCAGCGTGTCAGGCTGCGTGGTCAGCGCCCAGACCAGGAAAGCGAAGAAGGCGAAGACCACCCAGACCATCACCACGCCGCCAGGCATCTTGAACGGCGAGGCCGCATGCTGCTCGGGGCGGCGCTTGCGGTACACGAGGTAGCTGGCCAGGATGATCGACCAGACGAACATGAAGCAGACGGCGGACACAGTGGTCACCATGTCGAAGGCTGCCCCCACGTCCTTGCCCAAGTAGAGAAGCGCGACGCCGGAGAGCAGCAGGACGCAAGAGAGGAACAAGGCGTTCTGGGGTACCTTGCGGCTGGAGAGCCTGCCGAAGACCTTGGGGGCGTCGCCGTCGTTCGCGAGGCCGAAGACCATGCGGGACGTGGAGTAGATGCCGGAGTTGGCCGAGGACATGGCGGAGGTGAGAACCACCAGGTTCACCACCGTGGCAGCCATGCCAAGGCCTGCAAGGGAGAACATGGCGATGAACGGGCTGTGCCCGGCCTTGAACTCTGTCCAGGGGGTAACGGACATGAGGATGATGAGGGCGCCGACGTAGAAGAGCATGACGCGCAGCGGGATGGCGTTGATGGCGCGGGGAAGGTTGTGCTCGGGGTTCTTTGTCTCGGCTGCGGCCGTGCCCACCAGTTCAATGCCCACGAACGCGAAGACGGCAATCTGGAAGCCGGCAACGAAGCCCATGAATTCCTTGGGGAAGAACCCGCCGTGGCTCCAGAGGTTGGTGAAGCTGGCCGTGCCGGCGGGGGACTGGAAACCGGTGAAGATCAGGACCAGGCCAACCACGATCAGTGCAACGATGGCCACGATCTTGATGAGGGCGAACCAGAACTCGGTCTCGCCGAACGCTTTCACGGTGGGCAGGTTCAGCAGCAGCAGGATGACAATCGTGGCGAGTCCGGGGATCCACAGGGAGATGCCCGGCCAGAGCTCGTTCGCGTAGCCGGCGATGGCGATCACGTCGGCAACACCGGTGACCACCCAGCAGAACCAATAGGTCCAGCCGGTGAAGAAGCCGGCCCACGGTCCCAAGAGGTCGCCGGCGAAGTCGCTGAAGGACTTGTAGTTCAGGTTGGACAGCAGGAGTTGCCCCATGGCCCGCATGACGAAAAAGAGCATGAAGCCGATGATCATGTAAACGAAGATCACCGAGGGACCGGCCACCGAGATGGTCTTGCCGGAGCCCATGAACAGCCCGGTGCCGATCGCGCCGCCGATGGCCAGGAGTTGGATATGGCGGTTGCTGAGCGAGCGTGACAGATGGGGCTCGGCGTCCCTGCTGGAGGCAGCGCGCTGCCCGGTTGTTGTCTGGTCGGACATGAGTGTTCAAGAACCCTTCGGCAGAACCGTCAAAATGGTGACGGCCGTTACAAATTTGGTTCTGTAAAGCTATAACTTATGTCTGACAAATGGCGAATCGGTCTGCATGGCGAAAGCTCCCGCTGTGGACAGGGGAGCTAAGCCGTTGGTTCCTTTGTTTCACTTCCGGAGATCAGGAGATCTTCCGCCGGTACACCCTTGCCGCGAACGCGTAGGCCAATACCAGGATCCCCAGGCACCAGGCGAGGGCTACCCAGATGTCCGTTCCCACGGGTCGCAGCGCGAAGATGTTCTGGATGGTGTTGACGATTGACGTGACCGGTTGGTTCTCGGCGAACCAGCGCACCGGGCCCGGCATGGTGTCCGTGGGAACGAACGCCGAGCTGATGAACGGCAGGAAGATCAGCGGGTAGGAGAACCCGCCAGCGCCATCAAAGGACTTGGCCGTCAGCCCGGCGATTATGGCGATCCAGGTCAACGCCAGGGTGAAGAGTGCCAGTATTCCGGCCACGGCCAGCCAATCCAGCACACTCGCCGAGGTCCGGAAGCCCATGAGCAGGGCAACGCCCACGATGATCACCAAGGACAACCCGTTGGCCACGAGCGACGTCAGCACGTGGGCCCACAGGACGGAGGACCGCGCGATCGGCATGGACTGGAGCCGCTCGAAGATGCCGCCCTGCATGTCCGAAAACAGCCGGACGGCGGTGTAGGCGATCCCCGAGGCGATGGCGATCAACATGATGCCCGGCAGGAGGTAGTTGACGTAGTTTTCCGTGCCGGTCCTGATCGCGCCACCGAAGACGTAGACGAACAGCAGCATCAGGGCGATCGGTGTGATGGCGGTGGTGATGATGGTGTCCACGCTCCGGAAGATGTGGCGCATGGAGCGACCGGTCAGGACGGAGGTATCTGCGAGGAAGTGCGTGCTCATGACCGTTCCTTTGCTGTTTCGTGGCTTTCCGCGACGCCGCTGGTTCCCACCAGTGCCAGGAAGATCTCTTCCAGCGTGGGCTGCTTCTCGACGTACTCCACCGTGGCCGGTGGCAGGAGCTGCTTCAGCTCCGCGAGGGTTCCGTTGGCAATGATGCGCCCTTGGTGAAGGATGGCGATCCGGTCCGCAAGGTGCTCGGCCTCGTCCAAGTACTGAGTGGTCAGCAGGACCGTGGTTCCTTGCCTGGCGAGGTTCTTGACGATCTGCCACACGTCAAGGCGTGCCTCCGGGTCGAGGCCCGTGGTGGGTTCGTCCAGGAAGATCACCCTGGGGCTGCCAATCAGGCTCATTGCGATGTCCAGCCGGCGACGCATGCCGCCGGAGTACGTGGCCACTTTTCGGCTGCCGGCTTCCGTGAGGTTGAACTGCTCCAGCAGCCCATCGGCCACTTGCCCGGGGTCCTTGAGGTGCCGCAGCCTGGCCACGAGCACCAGGTTCTCCTTTCCGGAGAGGATCTCGTCCACGGCGGCGAACTGTCCGGTGAGGCTGATGGACTCTCGCACCTTGAGCGGTTCGGCCGCAACGTCGAAACCTTCGACGGCGGCAGCCCCGGCATCCGCTGTGAGGAGCGTTGACAGGATCTTGACCATGGTGGTCTTGCCGGCGCCGTTGGATCCCAACAGGGCGAAGATGCTGCCCGGGGCCACCTCGAAGTCCACTCCCTGCAGCACATGCAGGTCCTTGTAGGATTTCTCGATTCCCTGCACGCGGATGGCCGGTGCTGCCTGGACTGCGGTAGTCATGACTCCTTCTCCTTTGCCTTGTCAACGGCTTTGATGAGGCGGTCGCGTTCCTTGTCGATCCAGCGCTTCCCGCCGTAGGCCTGGGCGAACGCTTCTGCGAATTCGATGGGGTCTTCTCCCACGATGTCGCTCACCGGGGTACCGTCGATCGCGGCGCGTTCCCAGAGGTCAGCGAGGTCGACGAACATCTGCACCATGGTGTCGCCTTCGGTCACGCCGCCGTAGTACATGAGGTACCGGTTAAAGGCTGTGGCTACGGTGACATATGGCTCCGGAAGGGCTTCCAGCCGGGCCCTGGCCTGCTTGAACTGCTTCTTCTGTTCGAGTGATCCGGTGACCAGTTCGATCCATTTTGCTGCCATGTCAGTTTCCTTCCTTGCGGAGTTCTTCGAGCCGTTCGGACAAGAAGCTCCAGGTGTTCCAAAAATCGTCCAGTTCGTTTTCGCCCTTGGCGTTGAGCGTGTAGACCTTGCGCGGCGGGCCCTTTTCGGACGGGCGTTTCTCCACGTCCACCAGGCCTTTCTGCTCGATCCTGACCAGCAGGGCGTAGACCGTGCCTTCAGCGATCTCGGTGAATCCCTGCGCCCGGAGGAGCGTGGTGATTTCGTATCCGTACGCCGGTTTCCCGGTCAGGAGGGCCAGGACAATGCCCTCCAGTGTCCCCTTGAGCATCTCCGTCATTTGCTTGCCCATCGGACACCTCCTCACTACTCGGTATTACTGACTACCACTACATAGTAGAACTGAGTACCGGTACTTAGCAATACTGAGTTGAAACTTAAATGGCATGCTGGGGAAATGACCACCAACCCTGCCGCCGTGCCCGCTTTGATGACTGCCGCCGTCGACTCCGGAACCTTCACGCTTCGCCGCGCAGCCAAAGGTGACCTGCCCGCCATCCTGCGCCTCCTTGCGGACGACCAGTTGGGTGCCGGTCGCGAGAATGCCGACGATCTGGCGCCATATGAGGCCGCCTTTGACGCGATCGACGCCGATCCGGCCCACCTTCTTGTGGTGGGGGAGTTGTCCGGCGAGGTAGTGGCCACCTTCCAACTCAGCTATCTCCCCGGCCTGTCCCGCAAAGGTTCCTGGCGCTCGCAGATCGAGGCCGTAAGGGTTTCCGGCGAACTGCGCGGGCAAGGGGTTGGCGCGCTGATGATCCAGTGGGCCATCGACCAAGCGCGCGAGCGTGGCTGCACCCTGGTCCAGCTCACCACTGATAAATCCCGCACGGCCGCGCACCGCTTCTACGAACGGCTCGGGTTTGTCTCAAGCCATGAGGGCATGAAGCTCACCCTCTGAACCCAACTGAGTCGCAGTTGTGCGCGTTTTGACCGCTGAAAACGCGCACTAATGCGATCCAGATGGGTGCGGTGAGACTTGACTATTAGGTACCCTAACTATTAGGCTACCTAAGCATGACGAAGGCATTTGATCCCCGGCTTCTCGATCTCGCGCGGGACTTCCGCGAAGCCCTGCGTTTGGGCGTGTACATGTTCCGCCGCCTGGATCCCGAGGGCGAACTTACGGCAGCCCAGCTCAGTTTGCTGTCGATGATTTCCGACGGCGGTCTCCGCGTCGGGGACATCGCCAAGAACCTGGGGATCAAGGTTCCGAGCGCCACGGAGCAGATCATCAAGCTTGAGCGCGGCGGCCTCGTCAACCGCCAACCGGACCCGCACGACTCACGTGCCGTTCAGGTGGTCACCACAAAAGCCGGGCTTGCCGCCGTCGAATCCGCCAACCACCGGCGGAACGCCATGGTCGCCGAACTGTTGCAAGAGCTCACCTCCGACGAAATCGAACAGCTCACCGCGGCACTCCCCGTGATCACCAAGCTCAACAACTCATTCCAGAATTAGTCCGATAGGAGCACAACCGCATGTCACGCCAACTGGCTGACGCAACAAGCGCCGAAAACACCCTGGAAGCCGAGAAGGTTTCCTTCCTCAAGCAGCCCAAAGCCGTGTGGGCCACCGCCCTCGCCGCCGTGTTCGCGTTCATGGGCATCGGCCTGGTGGACCCCATCCTGCCCGCCATCGCCAAGAACCTGCAGGCTTCCACCAGCGAGGTCTCGTTGCTCTTCACCAGCTACTTCCTGGTGACGGCCATCGCGATGTTGATCAGCGGATTCGTGTCCTCGCGCATCGGTGGCAAGAAGACCCTGCTGATCGGGCTCGCCGTGATCGTAGTGTTTGCGTCGTTGTCCGGGCTCTCCGGCAGTGTTGAGCAGTTGGTGGGGTTCCGCGCCGGTTGGGGACTGGGTAACGCCCTGTTCGTCGCTACAGCGTTGGCCGTTATTGTCGGTGTGGCCAGCGGTGGCACCGGGACGGCGATCATTCTCTATGAAGCCGCCCTTGGCCTCGGTATCTCCCTGGGCCCGTTGCTCGGCGCACTCCTGGGTGGCTGGCAGTGGCGCGCTCCGTTCTTCGGAACTGCCGTTCTCATGGCTGCGGCCTTCATTGCCCTGCTTGCGCTGCTCCCCAAGACTCCAGCCCCGGCGAAGAAATCCCGGCTGAGGGATCCGCTTTTGGCACTCGGGCACAAAGGCCTCAGCACCACGGCTGCCAGCGCACTCTTCTACAACTACGGCTTCTTCACCATCCTGGCCTTCACGCCCTTCATCCTGGGCATGGACGCCTATGGAATCGGCGGAGTGTTCTTCGGCTGGGGCGTGGCTGTCGCTGTGTTCTCGGTGTTCGTCGCGCCGGTGCTGCAGAAGCGATTCGGCGCCGTCAGGGTCCTGACCGGCACGCTGTTCGTCCTCATGCTCGACCTGATCGGGCTCGGACTGGCCGCGGGGCACTCGGTGCCTGCCGTCGTCGTGCTTGTCATCGTGGCGGGTGCCCTGCTGGGCATCAACAACACGATCTACACCGAACTGGCCATGGGCGTCTCGGATTCACCGCGCCCCGTGGCGTCGGCTGGCTACAACTTTGTCCGCTGGATGGGTGGCGCGCTGGCGCCGTTCGCCGCGGCCCAGCTTGGCGAGCACTTCGGCCCGCAGGTTCCGTTCTTCGCCGGTGCCGTGGCCATGGTCATTGCGATCCTGGTGGCCTTCGGCGGGCGCAGCTACCTGAAGTCGCACGAACCGCACTTGGTGTAGCCCAACTGAGTCGCAGTAGAGCGCGTTTTGAGCCGTCAAAACGCGCTCTGCTGCGACTTACTTGGGTTCCTCGCCGGTGGGCAGCGGCGAAACCTGCGCACCCTTCGGGACGAACAAAGTCTCGGCCTGCTCCAGGGACATGCCGTTGGTCTCGGGCACCTTGAACATGACAAAGAAGAACGACGCCGCAGCGAACGCCGCGTACATGGCATACGTCAGCGGCAGCGAACCTGCCGCCATGACGGGAAAGCTGAGCGTGATGGCGAAGTTTGCGATCCACTGCGCAGCCGCGGCAAGTCCCAGCGCCCGGGCGCGGATCCGGGACGGGAAAATCTCGCCCAGCAGCACCCAGACCAACGGACCCCATGAGGCGCCGAAGCTGATCACGAAGACGTTGGCCGCAACCAGCGCCGCAGGTCCCCAGCCACCGGGCAAAGTGATCTCCGAGCCTGTCCCGGTTGCGGAGGAGAACGCCACGGCCATGACACCCAGCGAGACGGCCATGGCGATGGAGCCGGTGAGCAGGATCGGGCGGCGGCCTACGCGGTCAACCAGCGCAATCGCAACGAGCGTCACCAGGATGTTGGTCACCGACGTCGCAACGGAGATGGTGAGGGAGTCCTTCTCCTGGAATCCCACGGCCTTCCACAGCGTGGTGGAGTAGTAGAAGATCACGTTGATGCCCACGAACTGCTGCAGCACGGACAGGATGATGCCGATCCACACCACGGGCTGCAAGCCAAACGCCTTGCCGCGCAGGGAGCCTTTCTTGCTGGAGAGTTCGTCCTCGTGGATAGATTCCTTGATCTCGCGGATGTGCCGGTCGATGTCGTCGTTCGGCATGATGGCCTTGAAGACGGTCATGGCTTGCTCATCTTTGCCGTTGAGCACCAGGAAGCGCGGGGACTCCGGCAACCTGAAGGCAATCAATCCGTACACCGCGGCCGGAACGGCGCAAGCGATGAACATCCAACGCCACGCCTCAATCCCGAACCAGAAGGTGTTTCCGGCGCTGCCTGCCGAGTTGGCCAGCAGGGCGTCGGACAAGAGTGCGGCGAAGATGCCGGTGGTGATCGCGAGCTGCTGCAGGGATGCCAGCCGGCCACGGACATGGCGGGGCGAGATCTCCGAGATGTAGGCCGGGGCAATCACGGACGCGAGGCCGATGCCCAGGCCGCCCACCAGGCGCCAGAAGATCAGGTCCCACACTCCGAAGGCCAAGCCGGTGCCAATGGAACTCACCAGGAAGAGAAGTGCACCAATCTTCATGGCAGGAATACGGCCGTAGCGGTCAGCGACCTTGCCTGCGAGGTAGGCGCCCAGCGCACAACCGAGCAAGGCGATGGCCACGGCGAAGCCGGTGACGGCCTCGCTCAGCAGGAATTCATCCTTCATGGCATCCACGGCGCCGTTGACCACGGAGGAGTCGAAGCCGAAGAGGAAGCCACCTACCGCTCCCGCAACAGCCAGTCCCACCACTTTTCGGGAGACTGGGGGCACGCCTTCGGTGCTTGAGCTCGACATGGTTCTCCCTTGCGGCAGTGGAATGGGTTTCACAGTGCGGGACGTCGTCGGCCGGCCCGACGGGTCGCCGGTGCACGCGCGCTACACAGTGTGGCACGTCATATCGGGCAACTTCCAGTCATAGGCGGTGACATGACATGCATTCACTTTCTGAACCCAAGAAGCATTGAGGGTCTATCCATGGCCCGATGCGGGTGCAAATGACGTCTGAAGTGGCCCTTTGATTGAACTTCTTTAACGCAAGTTCCCGACGGCGGCAGGCGGCGCGGGCGCCTAAGTCGGGTAACGCCGTCGTCATCTTCAGCTGGGTCACTCATCGACCATTGCCATTTAATGAAAATTGGTTTTTACTGAATGGCAAGAGCAAATGTGATGGGGACCACGAAGCGAAGGTATGTGATGGCGGATTCTTCCACCCGGACGGTAGAGCGGGCGCTGGCCCTGTTGGCAGCGGTTTGCTCGGAAGGCGCCCTCGCCCTGAGCGACGCCGCGAGGGGCGTGGACCTGTCGCCCAGCACGGCGCTGCGACTGCTCCGAACGCTCGAAGGCAGCGGCTTCGTCTCCCGCGACGACGACGGGAATTTCCGCCCGGGCGCGTCCATCATCCAGCTCGGCGCGCTCGCGCTCGGCAAGGAATCCCTGGTTGCTTTGTGCACGCCCGCCATGAAGCACCTGGTCGCTGAGACGGGCGAATCCTGCTATCTGAGCATTCCCGGGGTGGGGGACACGGGAATCTACATCGCGATCGTTGAGGGTACCCATTCGATCAGGCACTCCAGCTGGGTCGGGCGGAGCATCCCGCTCGAAGGTACAGCTTCCGGCCATGTCCTCAAGGGTGAACAGCCCGATCGTGGATTTGCCGTGGTGCGCAGCGGTGTGGAAGACGATGTCACAGCCATCGCCGCACCCGTGGTCATGGGAGGAAGGACGGTGGCTTCCTTGAGCATCGTTGCTCCCAGCTACCGCGTGGACGAACTGAAGGCCCTCAAGATCGGCCAGCAACTGGTGGAGGAAGCGGACGGCATCCTCACCCTGAACACCCAAATTTCTGAGCTACCCCAGGAAAGCATGGAAGCAAAATGATCAAGTTTGAAAATGTCACCAAGGCCTACCCCGATGGCACTGTCGCCGTCGACGGCCTCAATCTGGAAGCTCCCACCGGCAAGCTGACCATCCTGGTTGGTCCTTCCGGTTGCGGCAAGACCACGTCCCTCCGGATGATCAACCGCCTCATCGAACCCACCAGCGGCACCATCTACCTCGACGACGAAGCAACATCCGGCATGGACGCAGCGCTGCTCCGCCGCCGGATCGGTTACGTCATCCAGCATGCCGGCCTCTTCCCGCACAAGACCATCGTGGACAACGTGGCCACCATGCCCCTGCTCCTCGGAGCAAGCCGGCAGCAGGCGCGGACCAAGGCGCTCGAACTCATTGAACGTGTTGGCCTCCCGGCCAGCTTCGCCAAGCGCTACCCGTGGCAGCTTTCCGGCGGCCAGCAGCAGCGCGTCGGTGTGGCCCGCGCATTGGCTTCGGACCCGGCGTTCATGTTGATGGATGAGCCGTTCAGTGCTGTGGACCCGGTGGTCCGTGGGCAGTTGCAGGACGAATTCCTCCGGCTGCAGCGTGAGATCGGCAAGACGATCATCATGGTCACCCACGACATCGACGAAGCGCTCAAACTGGGCGACCAGGTTGCCGTGATGCGTGTAGGTGGAAAGCTGGCCCAGATGGCGTCGCCGTCCGAACTGCTCACCTCGCCGGCGGACGAGTTCGTTGCCGACTTCGTTGGCCGCGACCGTGGCTACCGTTCCCTTGGATTCACCAAGACGGCCGGCAACGTGGCCATCGGCGAAGAGTCCGTGGTCCAGCTCGGGGCTACCGCGGAGGAGGCCCGCGCCAAGGCGTCGGGTGCATGGGTCTTGGTGCTCGACGGCGGAAGGAAGCCTTTGGGATGGGTCCAGCCGGAGCTGTTCACGGGTGAGTTGAAGCGCGAACACTTGAACCTCAGCGGCATTCCGGCAGTGGTTTCGGGCACCATGCGGCAACTGTTGGACGCCGCCCTTTCCTCGCCGAGCCGCCGCGGCGTGGTGGTCAATGAACAAGGTGAACTGCTGGGTACCGTGACCGCGACCGACGTCGTCAAGGCGATCGAAGCTGAACCACACCTGGAGACGGCGCGATGAATTTTGAGTGGCTCGGACGCCAGTTCGACAACATCGTTTTCCTGCTCGGCTGGCATGTCCTGCTCGCCGTCATCCCGCTGATCCTGGGCTTGCTCATCGCACTGCCCCTGGGCTGGTGGGCGCACCGCAGTCGAAGGATCTACCCGCTGTTGGTAGGCGTTGCGGGCCTGCTGTACACCGTTCCTTCCCTGGCGCTGTTCGTGCTGCTGCCGCTGGTCCTGGGCACCAAGATCCTGGATCCGCTGAACATCGTGGCGGCACTGACCATCTACACCGTGGCGCTGTTGGTCCGCGTGGTAGCGGATGCGCTGGATTCCGTTCCCGAGGACACCGTCCAGGCCGCGAAGGCCATGGGGTACCGCGGCTACCAAAGCCTGGTGAAAGTGGAACTTCCCGTGGGCGTGCCTGTTATCTCGGCGGGCCTTCGCGTCGCAGCCGTGTCCAACGTGAGCCTCGTTTCGGTGGCCGCGCTGCTCGGTATTCCGCAGCTCGGATCGCTTTTCACCCAGGGCTTCCAGCTCCGCTTCTTCACCCCGATCATCGCCGGCATCATCCTCTGCGTTGTCCTGGCCATGGTCCTGGATGCGCTGATCATTCTCCTCAACCGGTGGCTCACACCGTGGACCCCCAAGGTGGTGGCATCGTGAACTACTTGTTCGACCCCTCGCATTGGAGCGGCGCCGACGGCATCCCAACCCTCATCGGCGAACACCTCCTTTACTCCCTGATCGCGTTGGCCGTGGCTGCCATCATCGCCATCCCCTTGGGCATCTACATCGGGGTAACCGGCAAGGGCGTGTTCATGATCGCGGGCCTGGCCAACGCACTGCGGGCCCTGCCCAGCGTTGGACTGCTGATCCTGCTGGTGTTGCTGCTTTCGCCGGCCTTCCCGTCCCGCATGGGCTACATCCTCCCGAGCCTCATCGTCCTGATCCTGCTCGCAGTTCCGCCTATCCTGACCAACACCTACGCCGGCGTGCGTGCGGTAGATGCTGCCGCCGTCGACGCCGCCAGGGGCATGGGTTTCCGGCCCATGAAGATCCTGACGGATGTCCAGCTTCCGTGCTCGCTTCCGCTGGTTCTGTCCGGCATCCGCAGTGCACTGCTGCAGATCATCTCGACGGCGACCATCGCCGCATACATTTCGCTCGGCGGCCTTGGTCGTCTGCTGATCGATGGCAAGGCACAGAACGACTACAGCCAAATGGTCGCCGGTGCGGTGCTCGTCGCCCTGCTGGCGTTGTTCTTCGACCAGCTGCTCGCGTTCCTTACCCGCTGCGTCGTCTCACCAGGACTGACCCGACGGACCATCAAATCGGCTGTTGCGGCCGAGCCCGTGAAGACCCCCGTCACGGTCTAAGCACCAACCCATTCCTATCTCCACCTACCCCCACTTGGCCGCCGCATGCCCTGCGCGAGCCCTTCCAGGAGAGTCGACATGAAGAAGTACCTGACCGGTTTCACCCTCGCGGCCGTTGCCGCCATCACCCTGAGCGGTTGCGGCGGGGGAGACCCGCTGAGCTCGTCAAACACCGCTGCTGCAGGAGGCTCGGGAGACAGCATCATTGTTGGTTCCGCCGACTTCCCGGAGAGCCAGCTCATCGCAAAGATCTACGCCGAGGCACTGAAAGCCAAGGGCGTGGCCGTTACCGAGAAGCCGAGCATCGGCAGCCGCGAGGTCACCATCCCGGCCCTCAAGGACGGTTCCATCGACCTGATGCCGGAGTACGGCGGCGCCCTGCTCCAGTACCTCGATTCCGCCACCAAAGCTGTCTCCTCCGACGAGGTCGCCGAGGAACTCACCACCAAGATCCCGTCCGGACTGGCAGTCCTGGAAGCCTCCGACGCGCAGGACAAGGACGTCCTGGCCGTCAAGAAGGAGACCGCGGACCAGTACAAGCTGAAGACCATCGAAGACCTCCAGCCCGTGGCCAAGGACCTGGTCCTGGGCGGCCCGCCCGAGTGGAAGACCCGCCTCAACGGAGTGGCCGGCCTGAAGTCCGTCTACAACCTTGAGTTCAAGGAATTTTCAGCGCTCGACGCCGGTGGGCCGCTGACGCTGAACGCCCTCCTTTCGGGCCAGGTACAGGTGGCGGACCTGTTCAGCACGGATCCCGCACTTAAGGACAACAACCTGGTGGCCCTGGAGGACAACAAGAACCTCTTCCTGTCCGAGAACATCGTTCCTGTGATCAACCAGAAGAAGTCCACGGCCACCGTCAAGGAAACGTTGGACAAGGTCTCTGCGGCCCTGACCACCGATGACCTCATCACCATGAACGGTCGTGTTGCCAAGTTCGAGGACATCGGAGAGATCGCCAAGGAGTGGCTGAAGAGCAAGAACCTGGGCTAGTCCCTCCCGGTTGGTTTTTAGAGGTTTGTTTTAGAGGAGTAAGAGAATGACTGCCGATTTCACTACAGGAGCCCGCCCGGTTCGCGCCGCACGAGGGACCGCCCTGACCGCTAAGTCGTGGCAGACTGAGGCGCCGTTGCGTATGTTGATGAATAACCTGGATCCGGAGGTTGCTGAGCGTCCGGATGACCTGGTGGTGTATGGGGGTACGGGTCGTGCGGTGCGTTCGTGGGCTGCGTTTGATGCGATCACCCGGACCCTGGAAACGATGGAGAAGGACGAGACCCTGCTGGTGCAGTCGGGTAAGCCGGTGGGTGTGTTCCGCACGAATGAGTGGGCGCCGCGGGTGTTGCTGGCGAACTCGAACCTGGTGGGGGACTGGGCGACGTGGCCGGAGTTCCGGCGCCTGGAGGCTGAGGGTTTGACGATGTACGGGCAGATGACGGCCGGGTCGTGGATTTACATCGGCACGCAGGGCATCCTGCAGGGCACGTATGAGACGTTCGCCGCGGTCGGTGAGAAGCTCAAGGCCGACGGACGCCACCCTGCCCCCTCGGCTGAGGGCTCCACGGAGGGGCCGTTGGCGGGGACGCTGACGTTGACTGGTGGGTGTGGTGGCATGGGCGGCGCCCAGCCCCTGGCGGTGACGCTGAACGACGGCGCGTGCCTGATCATCGATGTTGATGAGACCCGTCTGCGCCGCCGTGCGGGGAAGCGTTACCTGGATGAGGTCGAAACGGACCTGGACACCGCGATCGCCAAGGTCACCAAGGCCAAGGCCGAGCGCCGTGGCTGGTCGGTCGGGTATGTGGGTAACGCCGCCGAGGTCTTCCCCGAACTGCTTCGTCGCCACAAGGCAGGCGAGCTGACCATTGATGTGGTCACGGACCAGACCAGTGCCCATGATCCGTTGTCGTACCTGCCCGAGGGCATCACCGTGGCCGAGTGGCACACCGAAGCCGCAGCGGACCCGGAAGGGTTCACGAAGAAAGCCCAGGCCTCCATGGCCCGCCACGTGCAGGCGATGGTGGAGTTCCAGGACGCCGGGGCCGAGGTCTTCGATTACGGCAACTCGATCCGGGATGAGGCCCGCAAGGGCGGGTATGACCGGGCGTTCGAGTTCCCCGGCTTCGTCCCGGCCTATATCCGTCCGTTGTTCTGCGAGGGCCTGGGCCCGTTCCGGTGGGTGGCGCTCTCCGGTGACCCGGAGGACATCCGCGTCACGGATGAGGCGATCAAGGAACTCTTCCCGGAGAACAAGCACCTGCACAAGTGGATCGATGCCGCGGCCGAGCGGGTGGAGTTCGAGGGCCTGCCGGCACGGATTTGCTGGCTCGGGTACGGCGAGCGGCACCAGGCCGGGCTGTTGTTCAACAAGCTCGTTGCCGAGGGCAAGGTCAAGGCCCCGATCGTGATCGGTCGTGACCACCTGGATTCGGGTTCGGTCGCGTCCCCGTACCGTGAAACCGAAGCGATGAAGGACGGTTCGGACGCGATCGCTGACTGGCCGCTCCTGAACGCCCTCACCGCCGCGTCCTCGGGTGCTACCTGGGTGTCCATCCACCACGGCGGCGGCGTCGGAATCGGCCGGTCCATCCACACCGGACAGGTCTCCGTGGCCGACGGCACCGACCTGGCCGCAGCGAAACTGACAGCGCTGCTGACCAACGACCCCGGAATGGGCGTCATCCGCCACGCCGACGCCGGCTACGACCGCGCCATCGACGTCGCCCACGAACGCGGCGTCCGCATCCCCATGGAAACCGCTGGCTCCCAGCCTTCGCAGGCTCAGGCCGCTACCGGCACGGATCCGGAGACCGAATAATGACCGTGTCCACGAGCCCCCAAGACTTGCTGGTCGGCCAAGACCCGGGCCCGGAAGAGGCAGGGAATGCCCAGGCCGGAACTGCGCAGACGGGATCTGTGCAGGCCGGAACTGCCCAGGCTGGTTCGGCGCAGACCGGGTCTGTGCAGGCCGGAACTGCCCAGAGCAGAGCTGCGCATGGCGGAAGAGTGCAGACCGGGTTCGGCCTCGGGGCCGACACGGCCGCTTGCCCACGGGTAGCCGCCCGGCCGGTTTCTGCGCCCTGGAACCCTATCCGCTTCGCTCCGGAAACCGACTGACTCGCAGTTGTGGTTGTTTCGAGCCTTCATAGCAACCACAACTGACAGTCAGTTGGGAAATGAAAGGATCGGTCCATGATTGAGATCGACGGCAGGAACCTGACTCTCGCGGAAATCGTGGCGGTTGCCGACGGAGCTTCCGTTGGCCTGGCTGCCGAGGCTTTGGAACGCATCGATGCATCACAGGCTTCGGCTGTGGCCACTGCTTCCCGGCGTCCCGTGTACGGACGTTCCACGGGAGTGGGAGCAAACAAGACAGTTGCCTTGGCCGAGTCCGGGGATGCGGACACCCACGGCCTCAAGCTTCTGCGGAGCCACGCCGTTGACGCCGGCAACCCACTTGACCGCAGGACGGCCCGGGCCATGATGGTCATCCGGCTGTCCCAGCTGGCCGCCGGCGGCTCGGGAATCAGTCCTGTCATCGCCGAGGCCTTGGCAGGCATGATCAACGCGGATGCGGTTCCTGAAGTGCGGGAATTCGGTGGCATTGGAACAGCCGACCTCCCCGCCCTCGCGGGAACTGCACTCACCATGCTTGGGGAACGCATACCCCTGGGCGGCGGCGCGGTTCCCTTTGTGCTGGAAACGTGGGCCACTTCGGACGCCCTTCCCTTCATCAGCTCCAGTGCCCTGACCATTGCCCAAGCAGTCCTGGCCCACCAGAAGGTGGCACGGTTGTTGGACAACGCCATGGCAGTAGCGGGCCTGTCCTTCGTCGCAATGTCAGGAAACACCGAAGCGTTGAGCCCCGCCGTAGCAGCGGCAGCCGACAGTGCATCGATTACGACGGCGGCAAACACCTTGCGTGCCCTTGTTGAGGGAACGGTGGGCGAACCGGCGCGGATCCAAGACCCGTATTGCCTGCGGACCTTGCCGCAGATCTTCGGTTCCCAGGCCGAGGAGCTCCATGCTCTGGGTGCATTGCTTGAGCGGCTAGTGGTGGCCGGGAACGAGAATCCGCTGGTCCATGGATCGCAGGGCGACGGCAGTAACGATGTTGCCCATCATGGGCTGTTCCAGATGACCAACCTCGCCCGTCGGCTGGACACCCTGAACCTGGCCATCGGAGCTGCCTGCGCCACCCACCTGCGCCGGATCGACCTCCTGTGCGATCCCTCTTACACCGGCCTGCATCCGTTCCTGGCCGAAGACGGCTCCGGCCAGTCAGGCGTCATGATGCTCGAGTATGTGGCGGCAGCAGCCGTCGGCAGGATCCGTGCCAACGCCCAACCGGCCAGTCTCCAGACGGTCGTTTTGTCTCTGGGCGCGGAGGAGGATGCCAGCTTCGCAAGCCTTGCTGCCGCACAGCTGACGTCCACGGTCGACGCCCTGGCGACCGTAACCGGCGTCGAACTTGTTTGTGTTGTCCGGGCGCTGCGGCAACAAGGCAAGGTACCGCAAGACTTCCCGAACAGCATGCTGCGGAACCTCCTCACCGCAGGGTTTGAATTGCCGGCGGGGATGGGCGATCGCGACCTTCGGGGAGATCTGGAGCAGGCCATCCGTTTGATCGGGGAAGGCTGACCACAGTGCCCTCGCGGATACCGGCGTGGGCCAGCCAAGCATGGTTGCTGGGTCCAATGCGGCCCTGCTTGGTAGTTGGGTCCCGTGCGGCAGTGAGTTGGCGCCGGGACCGCCCAGTCGCCATCCTGCGCTGAACACAGGAACGGCAGGCAGTCCACAGACTGCCTGCCGTTCTTTATTGCGAGCTGCTGCCCTGTTGCGCTGAGTTAGTGCGCTGCCACGGATTCCTTCGCCGCCGACTTGGGGTCGGTGAGCTTCTTGTTAGGCAACGCGAAGCTGATCAGGAACGCGATGACCATCAGGCCCGCCGCGGTAAGCATCACGGTGTCAATGGCCTGTGCGAAGCCTTCGGTGATGGGGCGGGTCAGCGTGCTGTTGGCCGCGTGCAGCCAACTGGTGTCGTTAAGGGAATCGTTGGTGGCGCCGTTCTTGAAGAAGTCGAACAGCTTGGCGTTTGCGGGATCGGCGGCCACAGCCGGATCCTTCAGCACGGCCTGGTAGTCCGGGCTGGAAGAGGCGGTCTTCATGCCGTCCGCGATCTTGTCCGCGGCAAGGCTGAACAGCATGGAGATGAACACTGCGGTGCCCACGGCTCCACCCATGGAACGGAAGAACGCGGCCGTTGAGGTGCCAACGCCCATGTCCTTCGGCGGTACGGAAACCTGCATGGCGAGCGTCAGCGGCTGCATGCAGAAGCCCAAGCCAACACCGAAGAACACGGCGATCAGGCCGGGGACCCAAAGCCCGGTGTCGACGCCCAAGACCAGGCCCATGACCACTGCCGCTGCGGCCAGGGTGAAGGTGCCCAGAATCGGGAAGACGCGGTAGACGCCCGAGGACGAAATGGTCCGACCGGCCGTGATGGAGCCGAACAGGATGCCCACGGTGAACGTGATCATCATGAGGCCGGCTTCGGTAGGCGTGAGGCCCTTGACCAGTTGGAGGTACATGGGGAGCATGGCGATCGCGCCGAACATGCCGATGCCGATGATGAAGTTCAACAGCGAGGAGAGCCCGAAGGTCGCGTTCTTGAAGAGGCGGAGCGGGATCAGGGCGTAGTCGCCGGCGCGCTTCTCTGCGAAAAGGAAGGCAACGATGCCGAGGACACCGAGTCCGTAGCAAAGCCATGAACCACCCGAGGTCCAGCCCCACACGCGGCCTTGTTCAGCAACAAGCAGGAGCGGAACGATGGCGAGCGTGATGGCCGCCGCGCCCCAGTAGTCGATCTTCTGTTTCACGTGCCGGGCCGGCAGGTGCAGGAACAGGAACACAACCACCAGGGCTGCGAGGCCGATGGGGAGGTTGATGAAGAAGACCCAACGCCAGCCGTCGAAGCCCAGGATGTTCGAGGCGCCGGCGAAGGCGCCACCAATAACGGGCCCCAGCACGGACGAGATGCCGAAGACGGACATGAAGTAGCCCTGGTACTTGGCGCGGTCCTTCAGCGCCACAATGTCGCCGATGATGGTCAGCGCCAGAGCCAGCAGGCCACCGGCGCCCAGGCCCTGGACGCCGCGGGCGATCGCCAGTTCGGTCATGGAGTGGACGGATCCCGCGTACAGGGAGCCAGCGAGGAAGATCAGGATGGCAGCCAGGTACAGCGGGCGGCGACCGAAGATGTCGCTGAGCTTGCCGTACAGCGGAGTGCTGACCGTGGAGGTAATGAGGTATGCGGTGGTGGCCCACGCCTGGAGGGACAAGCCGTCGAGGTCGTTGGCAATGGTGTAGATGGACGTGGACACGATGGTCTGGTCCAGCGAGGACAGGAACATGCCGAGCATGAGTCCCACCATGACGGTGAGTGTCTGACGATGCGTCAGCACCTCACCGGCGGCCCGGACGGGCGCAGAGTTGGACATATCTTCTCCAAGAGAGGCAGGCGTGGGTTTTAAGCAGGATAGTTGCTTTCAGTAACTATCCTAATGCCTGTTTGATTCCCGGGTCACCAAACTTTTTTCGAACTCCCCGTAAATCACGTCCGGGCAATGCATCACCGTTCCACGAGGATGCCGTCCGGATCGCTGTAGATCATGACTCCGGGCTGGATCCGGACGCGGTCGATCACCAGATCCACATCAACCTCACCAATACCTGTCTTGGCGCTCTTCCTGGGGTTGCTGCCCAAGGCTTTGACACCAAGCGGCAATCGCCCCAAGGCCACCCGGTCCCGGATAGCGCCGTTGATAATGACGCCCGCCCATCCATTGGCCACGGCGCTCTCGGCGATCATGTCCCCCATGAGTGCGGTGCGCAGCGAGGAGTGTCCGTCCACCACCAGGACGGCTCCCTCGCCCGGGGTGTTCAGGATGGTCTTCACCAAGGCATTGTCTTCGAAGCACCGCACCGTTCGTACTGGGCCGCTGAAATGGGACTGTCCGCCGAGATTCTGGAATTGCACTGAGATCGACTCAAGTTCCTCTCCGCGTTCGTCGTAGAGGTCGGCGGTGTTTACATGCTCGCTCATGGGCTTCTCCTTTAGGGTTTGAGACCACACTAAGGCCCGCCTCCAGAGCCCCGCACGGCCTGTCCACGCTATGTGGATAAGGCCGCCACAAAGGGTTAGGTAAGCGGTCGCCGCGCTAGGCTGAATCCAAGCATCCAGACCTAGGGGGAACCTGCCATGAGCCTGTCCGACCTGCCTGGGCCGGTCCCTGATCCGGCCGTGGTACGCGCCAACACGACGACGGCACTCGCCGAGCCGGTACAACGTGTCCGCTCGCTGTGGGTAACCGGCGTAGTGCTGGTCAACCTCGGCATCAACGCGGCCTTCTTCGGCCCCCTCCAAGTGCTCCTGGGCCAACAGGCGGCACATTTTGACGACGGCCAGAAGGAAGCCATCCTTGCGCTGGTGACGGGCTGTGGCGCAGCCGTTTCAATGGTGGCCAATCCCTTGTTCGGTGCCTTCAGCGACCGCACCACGTCGAAGTACGGCCGCCGGGTGCCATGGGTCCTCATGGGAGCGATCCTTGGCGCAGTGGCCCTCGTGGCACTGGCCGGCGCCCCCAATGTCGCGGTCATGACCGTGCTCTGGTGCCTGGTCCAGGCCGGTGCCAATGGAATGTATGCCGCCATCACGGCAGCCGTCCCGGATCGCGTCCCGGTGGCGCAGCGCGGTACCGTCGGCGGACTTGCCGCCATGGGGCAAACGGTGGGCATCCTGGTCGGCGCGGTGATTGCCGCCGTCGTTGCTGGAAACTTCGGGCTCGGCTACTGGCTGTGCGCGGCGGCGCTGCTCGCCGGCGTCGTGCTTTACCTCTTTAAAAGCGACGACGAGCCCCTCGCCGCACAGGACCGGCCGCCGTTCAGAATCGGCGCTTTCCTCAGGGGCTTCTGGGTGTCGCCGAAGCGCTTCCCGGATTTCAGCTGGGCTTGGCTTACGCGGCTTTTAGTGAGCACGGGCAACCATATGGTCACGCTGTATCTGCTCTTTTTCCTCAGTGACGCCGTGCACCTGAAGGAGACCGAGGGCATTGATCCTGCTTTCGGCGTCCTGATCCTGACGGGGCTATACGCTGTGGCGGTGATCATCACGAGCGTGCTCGGCGGCCGGTTGAGCGATCGGATGGGCAAGCGCAAGCCCTTGGTTATCGCCTCGTCCGCGATCATCGCAGTGGCGTCGCTGATTCTCGCCTTTGCACCGACCTGGATCGGTGCGCTGGCCGGAGCGATTGTCCTCGGGATTGGATTCGGCGCCTACTTGGCCGTGGATTTCGCCTTAATCACCCAGGTCCTCCCCACGGCATTGGACCGTGGAAAGGACCTGGGGGTCATCAACATCGCGAACTCGCTGCCGCAGGTGATCGCGCCGAGCATTGCGTTCCCGTTTGTTGCCTACTGGGGCGGCTACGTCTCGCTGTACATAGCCGCCGCCGTCATCGGGCTTTTGGGCGCGGTGTTCGTGGTGAAGATCAAGAGCGTCGCGTAGTTGGTTTAGAACACGGCGGTGAAGCCGCCCCAGCCCCAACCGACTGTTTCCTGGCCCTTCCAGTAGCCACCAGGCAGGCCGTTGGCCAGGTAGTCCGCGCCATTTCCGTAGTACATATTGAGACTGCCGCTCCTGTCTATGGCGAACACGTCGATGTTCTCGTCCCCGTTGAAGTCACCGCCGGAGCCTATGGTGGTCAGGGCTTCCCAGCCCCATCCGACGCTGACCCCGGCAAATCGTTCGAACCAGCCGTCCCTGGGAGTTTCAAAGACGTTGAGGTTGCCGTAAGGGCCGCGGGCTGCCACCGCAAGATCGCTGCGGCCCTGGAAGTGCCCCACGCTGAAGATGGAGTCGAACCGGCCCCAGCCCCAGCCGATGGTGTAGGACGGCAGCCACCCGCCCCGCCCATTTCCCGGATAAAGGACGAGGTTGCTGGAACTGTCCTTGGCGATGAGATCGTTGGTGCCGTCGCCGTTGAAGTCCCCGGCACCGGAAATCGCCGTGAATCCCTGCCAGCCCTGCCCGACTTGGATCGCCTTCTTCCAACCGCCGGCGCCGTTCCCCTGATAGAGGAACAAACGACCTTGGGCGTCGCGTCCCATGACGTCCACGGTGCCGTCGCCGTCAAAGTCTCCCGGAGAGAAAAGGTGGTTGAAAGTGTTCCAGCCGGTCCCGATGACCTGGGCAGTTTGCCAGTGTCCCCGGCCATCCGTCGGGTAGAGCAGCAGGCGTCCCGCGGAGTCCCGGGCGAAAATATCCATGGTGTTGTCCGCATTGAATCCACGGGCACGCGGCTTTGCGGCGATTCGCAGTGATTCGCGCGCTTGCAGGGTGAGCGTTGAGTCCGCGTCGTAAGTGACAGTCACGACGGCTGTAACGACGCGACCATAGTCCGCCATGGTCGCACGGTACGTTTGACCCGTCGCTCCAGGAATAACTTGGCCGTCCCGCGTCCATTGGAAAGCAAGCGATGGAGAGCCACCCTCAGGAACCACCATCGGGGTGGTCCAGCTGAGGTCGGCCTTGAGCAGCCCTCCGACCGCTGGCTCGCCGGTCAGTTCCGGCGGTGCCATATAGACCTGACGCATGGGTGCGGCAACGGTTGGAGCTGCCGCTTGTGCGGGTAGCCCTGATGCCAGGAGACCGCAGGTCAGCGCTGCAGCAGCAATGGTTGATAAAGGACGACGGCGGCGCGGCGCCTTGGAGCGCTCAACGGCAAGAGAGTTCACGTGTTTTCCTGTGGAAAGAGGCCCGTAGGGGCGATGCGAGAGTGGGCAGAACGGCCAGAGGCAAAGGCGGATCGCGCTTAGAAGACGGCGGTGAAGCCACCCCAGCCCCAACCGACGACGGATTGGCCGCTCCAGCGGATCCACGGCTGGCTGCTGGCCAGGTAGTCCGCCCCCTTGCCGTAATACATGGTCAGACGACCCGAAGTGTCGACGCTGAACACGTCGACGTTGCCATCACCGTTGAAGTCGCCGCCAGAGCCCACGAATGGAAAACCGTTGAACCCCCACCCAATGCCGCTGCTCTGGGTATCAAACCAGCCGCTGCGAGTGGTCTCGTGCAGTGTCAGGTGTCCGTGGATGTCTCGGGAGACAATCCCGAGCTTGTTCGTACCACCGAAATGTCCAACGGTGAAAACGGCATCCCTATTGATCCAGTAAGTGTCCACTCCGTACGGCTGGAGCCAGCCACCGCGCCCGTTTCCCGGGTAAAGGATTGCTTGGTACCAGCGGTCGACGGCAATGATGTCGTTGTTGCCGTCTCCGTTGAAGTCGCCGGCCGCCGAGATGGTCCGGAAATCCTGCCAGCCCTGGCCAATCTGGAACGCCTTCTTCCAGCCGCCCGTGCCGTTCCCTTGGTAGAGGAACAACCGGCCCTGTCCGTCACGACCGATAACATCCACCGTGCCGTCGCCGTCGAAGTCGCCAGGTGAGAAAAGCGTGTTGAAGACATTCCACCCCGTTCCCAGCACCTGGGCCGGGCGCCAGTTGCCCCGACCATCAGTGGGGTAGAGCAGGAGCCTTCCGGCGCTGTCACGGGCAAAGAGGTCATGTGTCCCGTCCCCGTCGAAACCTCGTGCCCGCGGCTTGGCGGCAATCCGGAGTGGGTAGTCGGCCTGAAGGGTCAGCTTGGATTCGGAGTCGTAGGACACCGTGACTGAAACAGCGATCACACGCCCCAAGTCCGTTTGCGTGGCCCGGTACGTCGAAGCGGTGGCCCCGGGGATGACCTGGCCGTCACGCGTCCAAACATAACTGAAGCTTGGCGTCCCGCCCTCGGGTATGACGAACGGGGCGTAGCCGCCGAGCTCTGCCTTCAGGAGGCCTCCGACGGTCGGATCGCCATTAAGCTTCGGCTGGCCCATGTACACCTGTCGTGCCGGAACCAGGGCGGGCGCGGCATGAGCACGTGAGAGTGCTGGGCTTGCGTCGGCGGAGGCCGCTGGGACTGCAACCAGACCGGCCGCACCGGCGATGGCTGCAGTCGTCAGGAATGAAACGAAACGCTGCCGATGGCCGGTCGACGGCGAGTGCGAGGTAGCAAGAAAGCCCACAGGATTTCCCCCATTCAGGATCCAGCTGCACGAGCCGGTGCGGATAGTGAAATGTCGGATCCGCCCGGCGTTGGGCGGATCCATTGCATGTTGGAGCCTAGAAAACTGAGTTGAAGCCGCCCCAGCCCCAACCAACAACGCCAAAGCTCTTCCAGCCGCCTGATCCGTTGCCGTAGTACATGCGCATCTGGCCGGAGGTGTCGATGCCCCACACGTCGTTGGCGCCGTCGCCGTCGAAGTCGCCGGCCCCGCCGAGTTTGGCAATGGCGTTCCAGCCTTGGCCAATGACCCGGCTGGAAGTCCAGCCGCCCGCGCCGTTGCCGCCATAGAAGACCAGGTTGCCGGCACTGTCGCGCGCCAGGACGTCAGGCTTGCGGTCGCCGTCGAAATCGCCGGGAGAGAAGATCGACGTCATGCCGTTCCATCCCCAACCCACGGTGGAGGATGCCAGGAAGCCGCCGCGGCCGTTGCCCGGGTAGAGCACCAGCTCTCCGTTGGTCTTGCGGGCGAGCAAGTCATTGTGGCCGTCGCCGTTGAAGTCTCCGGCGGCGAAAATGCTGCTGAAGATGCCCCAGCCCCAGCCGATCTGCTGCCGGGGATACCAACCGCCTTGGCCATTCGCGGGGTAGAGGAACAAGGAGCCCGCGCTGTCGCGTGTAATGACGTCGTTCTCGCCATCTCCGTTGAAGTCGCCAGCGGCCAGCATGGTGTTGAAGATTTGCCAACCGGTTCCTACCTGGCCGGCCTGCAACCAGGTCGCTTTCCCGTCGGTGGGGTAGAGCCCAAGGCGGCCGTCGGACAGGCGGACGAACAAGCTCATGCTGTAAGGGGTTGCCAGCAGATATGGCCGGTAGAAGCCGCTCGTATGCGGGCGGTCGATGTCGAACGGAGTGTTGTAGTTAAAGTCCAGGCCTGCCAGGGAGACAGCCAAGGTCCCGGATGTCGGAACCGCCCCCGGATTATGGACAAGGGATCCGTCCCTCAGGTATCCGAACTCTTGGCCCGCGGAGTTGGTGAACTGCAGAAACTCGGCTCTGTAGGTACCCGGTGCTGTGTCAGATGGTGGAAACACCACGTTGAAGGAGTACGTGGAGTCGGCCTGATTGAACGCACCCTGCGTCAGCCCCCGGTGCCATTCGCCTGTGACGGTGTTCCTGAAGAAGACGTAGAAGTCGCTGATCGGAACGGATGTCTCGAACGTGACCCGTGACGTTGCCTGCCCGCCGGCCCCGATTGATTCCGGCGTTGTCGATACAGACACAGGAACCGGAGCGAACGCGTCATCGGCGTGCGCTGCCGGGGCGAGGCCCAGCCCTCCGAGCAGGACGATGCCGGCTACAACTGAGGCCAGCCAACTGCGCACCCGGTGCAGAGGAGTGCTCCCCATGATTCCCCCATTCAAGCCGGGCTTTTGACCGGCGGATTGATCTGAATTCGTGTACTCAGGCAAGATCAGAACACTGCCGTCAGGTAGCCCCAACCGCTGCCGGGATCTTGCGTTAGGCGGTAGTAGTTATAAAGTTCGGAGCCCATTTGCTCTGTCCTGAACACACCTTGGTCCGTGACGCTGAAGAAGTAGTTGTACGGGTCCGAGGTGTTGAAGCCGCCCAAGCCACCCATGTAGAGGCTTGAGGAGTAGTTGCCCCTCACCGTCCTGGACCCCGCCCAACCGCCCGTGCCGTTGGGGTAGTACGCATGGAGACTGCCGTCGGTGCCGCGGGCCAGTAGGTCGGAGACGCCATCGCCGCTGAAGTCACCCGGGCTGAAGACCCTGTTGAAACCATTCCAGCCCTGTCCCACCTGCGAGGAAGGCAGCCAGCCGCCACGGCCATTGCCGGGGAAGAGGAAAAGACGTCCCTGCGTGTCCCGGGCAAGGACATCGCTGGTCCCGTCACCATTGAAGTCGCTGGCAGGGATGATTTCCGTGAAACCTGCCCAACCCGTTCCAACCACGGAAGAGCCAAGCCAGCCACCTTTTCCGTTGCCGCGGTAAAGCCATAATTGTCCGGACTTGTCCCGGGCCATGACGTCCATGTTTCCGTCACTGTCGAAGTCACCGGGAGACAGCAGCGCCGTGAAGTTGGCCCATCCCCATCCGACATCCTTGCTGCCGCCGGTAAACGTGCCGTAGGTGCCGCCGGAGAAGAGCGTCAGCGTGCCGTTCGGCTGTCTTGTCAGGACGTCGGGCCTGGAGTCACCATCGAAGTCGCGGAGCATGGAGTGGTATTTGACCACGATTGAAGAACCGGGGCTGGTCAGGAGGCCGACAATGCTGCCTGCGTAACGAATGATGACCGCGACGCCGAGTGGTTTCCCTGCGTCCGACGGCCTCGGGGAGTAGGTGGCTCCCGTGGCGCCTGGGATAGGCTCCGTGTTGTTCAGGAGCCATTGATAACTGAATGTCGGTTTGGCTCCGGCAGGAAGGCCCTTGATCGTGGAGGCGTCAAAACTGGCTTTTACGGTGCCTTTGACCACTGGGTTTCCCGAGACCACAGGATTCGAAGCGCTGACCAGGTAGAACGGCTTGGTTTCGACCGTTTCCGGCAGATGCCCGGCTGCGAGTGCTGTCAGCTTGAGAGTCAGGCCCGAACCCGTTCCGGCAACGCTTCGGGGGACTTCAAACCCCCCGGAGTTGTCGCGAACGCCGTCGCGGAACCACTCGTAATCGTAGTTCGACGGCGGTGCGGCCCAAGTGCCGTAGCGGACTTCATACTGTGGCGAGGTGTAGCTTGATTCTCCAATGGTGAGCGATGGCGGCGTCTCGGCGGAGTTCGGGGCCAGCATTCTGGTGGGATTGTTCACCGCAAAATCCAGCGATTCCCAAGCGACGGGGAATGGATAAGTATCGGTGCTCCCGCGGAAGTAGGTCACCTCCCGCCGCCATTCACCGTCGCCGTACGTGACGAAGACGCTTTGAAGAGTATGGGACCCGTGGAACACGTCGGCGGGCAGCGTCAGGGTTGCGCTGGCGGTCAGCGGCCCCGCTGCGGGCGTTCCCGTCCACACAACCTTGTGTTCCGTGACCCGGGACTCGTCCCTGTAATTGAATTCGACGCGTTGCGCCCGTTCGGCCAATTTGAACGTGAGTTGTACTTTGGCTCCCGGGGCAACCGTAGCGGCAGACAAGCGTTGAACCCACGTCAGCTTTGGAGCTTGTGGTTCCGCCGCGGAAGCTGGTTCCGCTGCCACGAGGTGTCCGGAGGCCAGCACGACGCCAGCCAGGGCGAGTCCCATCAGGGCGGAAAGAGCGCGAAGCAGAACAGGCCGGTGCCGGTGGCCCGCAGCTTGGGTAGTGGTCAAGGTGTCCCCCGTGTCATGTGGTGGTATTGCAGCCATGGCCTAGAAGACCGAAGTAAATCCGCCCCAGCCCCAACCGATGGTTGCCTGGCGCTTGAGGGCTACGCGACCCAGCCCGTAGAACATGGTGAGCCGCCCATCGGAATGTATTCCGTACACTTCCGGAACCTCGTCGCCGTCAAAGTCACCGGGTGCGCCGATTCTGCTGAATCCTTCCCAGCCATAGCCCGCATAGGCGCTGAAGGCGTTCGGCGTCCAAGCGTTGTCGTGGAAGTATCCATTTCCCGAGCCGGAATACATCCGGAGATTGCCCGAGTTGTCCCGGGCAAAGATGATGCGCGAATCGGGCGAGACGAAGGCGTTGAATTCCTGCCAGCCCCCCTCTTGGTAGCCCCGGCTGAGCACGTAGGGAGTCA
Source organism: Paenarthrobacter sp. NPDC090520 (assembly GCF_044769205.1). Taxonomy (NCBI): domain Bacteria; kingdom Bacillati; phylum Actinomycetota; class Actinomycetes; order Micrococcales; family Micrococcaceae; genus Paenarthrobacter; species Paenarthrobacter sp. NPDC090520. The sequence goes on along the minus strand of NZ_JBIVXM010000023.1, from coordinate 26,225 downwards.
GGAACCCGCCACGGCCATTGCCTGGGTAAACCCACATGATGTTGGACGCATCGCGTGTGATCAGGTCGGCCGTGCCGTCGTTGTTGAAGTCCCCGGGAGCCACGATGTCCTTCATGGATCCCCACCCTTGGCCAACCTGGTAGGAGCGGATCCAGCCACCCTGGCCGTTGCCCTGATACAGGAAGAGCCTGCCGGAGCCGTCCCTGGCCATGACGTCAACGTTGCCGTCGCCGTCCCAGTCGCCCGGTGAAAACAGCGAGTTGAAGGTGTTCCAGCCTTGGCCGATTCGCTGGGCCGGGAGCCAGCCGCCGGACCCGTTGCTGGGATAAAGCCAGAGGTTTCCTGCGCCGTCACGGGCGAAGATATCGCCAGTCCCATCCGCATTGAATCCTTTGCCGCGGGTTTTGTCTGCCAGTGGACCTATGAGGTCCACTACCTCAGTCGCTACAGATCCTGCGTCAAACCGTGCAGTCACTCCGGCCGTGATGATTTTGCCCTTATCCGCCAGGGACGGTCGGTAATCCCGCGATGTTGCGCCCGGAATGGGAGTCCCGTTGCGCTTCCAGACGTAGGTGTAGCTTGCTTGTCCGCCTTCCGGGTCGGCCCGCGCAGGGTCGTGGTTCAACCAGAGATGTCCGCCCACGCTGGCATCACCTGTGATGCGCAGGTTGATCACCGAGACGCGGCGCGGCATGGGCCCGAAGGCCGCCGTCGAAGCGCTGGTCGGCAGATATCCCGGTGCCCGGACCGTCATTTTGACCCACACCAGATTGCCGGGGTCCGTGGTCATGTTGGACTGGTAGGTATCACCCTGGGCGTAGTCGATGGGTGTTCCGTTGCGGTACCACTGGAAGTCAGAGAAGGTGGGTTCACTCGGCCATGTTCCGCGGTTGATCGAGAGCGTGGTGTTGTAGAACAGCTCACCCTGAATGCTCGGAGCAACCGAGGAAGTGAGCTTTTGAAGAACCTTCGCGGGGTTGTTCACAGCGAAGTCGCCCGCGGGAAGTGCGGCCCGTGCAACGGAACCCAACGGAACCGGTGCAGTCCTTTCGACAGTACCGTCGCGGAGATAGGTGTCTTTGGCGCGGCCATCGAAGTAGCTGATAACCACTCGGTCCAGCTTGTAGGAACCGGAGGCCTGCGCTGCAGTGACGGCACCGCTGGCTACGACGGTTAGAGGGCCGGGTGCTGGGTTGCCGGTCCACGCAAGCTCAAAGGTGGTGACCTCGGAGGCATCGCGGTAAATCAGCCGTACGTCCTGTGCCACCTGCGAGAGCTTTACCTGCACTTGGGCGTTTTGGCCGGGGGCGAGGGTGGCTTTCACTGGCGTCAGGGCCGTGGGAACGGACGCGGCATAGGGCAGCAGCGGGTTGTTGATCTTGAAGTCCCGGGTTGCCGGATCCCCGAAAGGGGAAGCGCCCGTACCTGGTGGGTAGACGCTGCCTCCACGGTAATAGACCTGTGAAACCCCGGCAGTGGTGATCACCTGGACGAAGCTGACCTCGATGATTCCGTTCGGCCATGAGGAAGCCGATGCGACGCCACTGACGGTCCCTTTGGTGTCGCCTGCGGCAGAGGTCCAGGCCAGGGTGTGCGTCCCTGCCGCGCTGTGGAGACTGACCTCAACGCGCTTTACCGCGACGGAAGTCGTGAATGCGAAACTGACTGGCGCGCCGGCGTCGACGGTTGCAGAGGAAGTGCGGGCGAAACTCGAGAGGATCGGCGCCGCGGCTTGGGCCGGCACGGCTGGAGTCAACAGCATGGCCACCAGGGCGATAACCATCCCGGCAAGAAGCGTGCGGACAGGCGTAGACGCAAACAGAAAGCGCACAGGAGTGCTCCCCATGGTTCCCCCAATTCGAGCCGGCCACAGACAACCGGCGGGTGTAAGTGACTAGAGAGTACATGGAGGAATGAGAAAGCTGGGAATTCGCTGGCAAAAATTCACGGGAAAGACAAGTCAAGCCCGAAAAGCAACCGAAATCGGCTTAGAAAACTGCGTTGAACCCGCCCCAGCCCCAGCCGATGGCGGCGGAACCGTTCCAGCCGCCGTCGCCGTCGCCGTAGTACGCCAGCAGTTGTCCGGAACCGTCCACCGCGAAGACATCCATGTTGCCGTTGCCGTCGATGTCGCCGGCGGCAGCGATGTTGGACAGGCTGCCCCAGCCCCAACCGATGGTGGCAGATCCGCTCCACCCGCCGTTGCCGTTGCCCTTGTAGAGGCGGAGGTTTCCAGAGGTGTCGCGGGCCAGGACGTCCACGTTGTTGTCGCCGTTGAAGTCGCCGGGAGTGATGATCTGGTTGAGGACGTTCCAGCCGGTACCCACCAGCGAGCGGTTCAACCAGCCACCGTTGCCGTTGCCGGGGTACAGGTAGAGGTTTCCGGACGAATCACGGGCCAGGACGTCATTGTTCCCGTCGCCGTTGAAGTCGCCGGGGGAGACGATGGCAGTGAACCCGTTCCAGCCGCTGCCGATCTGGCGTCCGGCGCGGAAGCCGCCGTCGCCCGTTCCTTCATACAGGAAAAGCCGGCCGGAGGAGTCGCGGGCCAGGACGTCGTTGGTGCCGTCACCGTTGAAGTCGCCGGGGGACAGGACGGTGGTGAAGCCGTTCCAGCCGGGGCCCACGGTGCGGGCGGATTCCCAGGCGCTGTTAATCCGCGGGTACATCATGAGCGTGCCGTCGGAGCGGCGGGCCAGCAGCTCGAAGGCGCTGCGCCCGGTGAAACCGTTGGCGCGGTGGGAGGCGGAGACGGGCGCTGTTTCATCGCTGGAGACTTCCACGGGATCGCAACCATTTTGGCTGGCCACGAGGTGGGCTGCGATGGTGGCACCGCGGTCTGCTTCGGTGACCACGTAGTTCGGCCACTGCCTCGAGGAAAGGACTCCGTCACGGGTCCAGTAGATGCTGTAGTCCGGTCCGGCGGCCGCACCGCAACCGCTGAACGAGCCCTGTTCGATCTCGACCGTGAGGGTCGAACCGACGAACGGAGCGCCGTGCACCACCGGCTGGTCGGGGTCCATGGTTGCCATGGCGGGTGCGGGTGCGAAGGCGGCTGCTGCGATGAATGCGGCGGCGATTCCGGATAGCGCTCGGCGCACGCCGGACGTCGGGCGTGATGAAGCGTACATGGTGTCCTCCCCAGACTTTATGCGGTTAATGGTACCGCGGCTGGGATATACCTAGAAGATCGCTGTGAAGGCGCCCCATCCGTTACCGGCCACTTCCGAGCCGCGCCACCCGGTCCTGCCATCGCTGTAATAGACCACCAACCGGCCCTGTTGGTCCACCCCGTAGACGTCCGGATTGCCGTCCTTGTCGAAGTCGCCGGCGGCCCCTGCGGCCTTGAGCGTGTTCCATCCGACGCCGATCAACCAGGAGCGCGTCCACCCGCCGGCGCCGTTTCCACCATAGAAGTACAGGTAGCCGCTGCGGTCACGCGCCAGGATGTCCACCTTGCCGTCACCGTTGAAATCGCCGGGTGCCAGGAGCGCGTCCATCACCTGCCAGCCCTGCCCGACGGCGGTGCGCGGCAACCAGCCACCGGAACCATTGCCGGGGTACAGATAGAGGGCGCCGCCGGGCTCGCGCGCCAGAATGTCGTTGTTACCGTCGCCGTTGAAGTCTCCGGGGCTGACGATGGAGTCGAAGATGTTCCAGCCCTTGCCGATGGTCTGTCCGGGCTTCCAACCCCCGGTTCCGTCACCCGCATAGAGGTACAAAGTGCCTGCAGAGTCGCGGGCAATTACGTCGGTCTTGCCGTCGCCGTTGAAGTCGCCCGGGGAGAGGACCAGAGTGAAGATGTTCCAGCCCCAGCCCACGGTCCGGGGAGCGTCCCAGGCGTTTCCGGTGCGGCCGAAGAGCGACAGCGAACCGTCGGTTCCGCGGGTCAGGAGTTCGAAGGACCGCCCGGTGAACCCGGCTGCGCGATTGACGGAGCCCACGGGTGCGGTCTCGTTGCTGTGGAGGGTTTCGCCGGAGCACGCGGTCTTGCTGGCGGTCAGGTGGGCAGCCATCCTTGAACCGGCGTCGTCCTGCTGCAGCACGTAGTTCCTGCCCGTTTCCCCTGCCACGAGGAAGCCGTCACGGGTCCAGTAGATGCTGAAGTCCGGCCCTTTGCCGCCGCCGCAACCGTAGAACGTGTACGGCCCGATGTCGGTGGTCAACGTCTTGCCCACGAACGGTTGGCCGTTGACCACGGGGTCGGGTCCGTTGCTCGGGGCAGCCGACGCCGGCAGGGGACTAAGTGCCATGGCCGCCAAAGCGGCGCCCATCAGCGTTGCCGCCACCCGGCGTCGTACGTTCCCCATCAGCGTTGCCGCCACCCGGCGTCGTACGTTCCCCATCCGTGTTCCTCCCGTGTGCAGACCTGAAACCTCACTGAAGTTTAGGGGTACGCTCGGGGGAATCCTTGGAACGCTGCGTAAGCCTTGTTCGCGGCGGCATTCAGGAAACGGTCATTTTGCTCCCGTATCATTGATCCGATCGGCCAGCCGTGGGTTCCATCCTCGACCGGCCGCTTCCTTGCCAGCTTCCCAAGAGATCGCCGGAGATGTCTGCAGCAAATTCACTGGAACCGTACTCCCTGGATCTGACAACAGGGCTGCCCCGCATGGCTGCCGCGCCCACCACTCCGCGGCAGTTGTTGCGCTATGCCCGCATCCTGAAGACCGCGGCCGGGTTCGCTCAGCGCCAGTTCGATACGCTGAGCCTGTCCGATGTTGCGGCCCGGGCTGATGTGCCCCTCGGCACCTTGTACCGCTACTTTCCCTCTACCGCGCACCTCATGCTGGCCGTGTACCGGCAGCAGTTGCGGGAACTGCGCGACGGCGTCCGCCAACGCCGGGGCAAGGGCCAGTTGGCGGGCCTCATGATGGAGATTTTCCACCTCCGGGTCATGCAGCCGGGAGTTGAACACTGCCTGATCCGCCCGGCGGGCAAGGACACCGATACCGCGCAGTTGCTGCGTGAGATCGATTCCCTGTCCCAGGAAGTGGTGGGATCCCTGAGCGAGGATTCCGGTAAGGACCCCGTCAAGGCCCGCATCCTGTTGCACCTGGTGAGCGGCTTGGTCCAGGCCGTCCGGTGCCGGAGGCTGTCCCTCTTCGAAGCGGAGAAGGACCTCAAGAAGGCCTGCAGCCTGCTGACCGGAGAGTGACTGGCCCGCAGATGGTCAGCGGCTAAGGAACTGTCGGATGGCCTGCGCTGCCTTCTCTTTGCCGGGTCCAATCCACAGCAGGTGGGAGGGCGAATCCAATTCCACCAGCGTGGCGTTCGGCAGCCGCGATGCGAGATCCCTGGCATGTTCAAAGGCCACCCCGGCGTCCAGGTGGGATGCCGTCACCAGCGTGGGACATCGCACGCCCGTGATGAGGGCGCGGCGGGATGCCGAGCGTTCGGGCTTCGCCTGCCTGAGGTCGTTGGTGAAGCCCCGGTCGGATCGCATGGTCCCGAAGAACCGCCGGGCCTCGGCTTTATCCGCTGGTGCCAGCATGCCCATCAGTGTGCGGCGCGGCAGGCGGGACAACTGGGCCATCATCAGGCCCAGGCCGGTGTCCGTCCGGACCATGAGCCTGACCAGCGACCACGTGAGCATCTCCGCCCATGGGGAGAAAACCACCGGCCCCATCAGCGTCTCCGCGCGCGAGTCCGGATACGGCAACGTGGATGGGGCGCAGCTGTGAAGCACCAGGCGCTGCGCCTCGATGCCGTCGTCGCCGGCCACGGCCATCGCCTGAAGTCCTCCGAAGGAAACGCCAACCACCACAGGGTTGGTAATCCCCTGGCCAAGGCACACTTCCCGTACCAACGGCGCGAACTCGCCCGCGGTGAGGTCACCGACGTCGGTGGCGCCGTAGCCGGGCCGCGAGAAGGAGAGGACCCCGAGGCCGCGATCCGTGTAGAGGCTCCAACCGCAGTCGCTCACGGCTGAGCAGTGCCCGCCGGGGAAGAAGAGGACGTAGGGCTGGTTTCCAGGCACGTTGACTATCTCCACCGGGCCTCGGGACGTTGGAACCATCATGCGTTCGGCCACGGACGTCATTCTGCCTCATGTTGGGCGGGCCGAGACCCCTTGAGGGCGGTATCTGAGGTGGTGGTCTAGACCGATGGGTACCAAAAGTGCCCAAATTAGCGTGAGCTGAGTCACATATTTGGCTGGTTGAACGTTTTACTCTCGAATCATCTCTTTAGGTATTGAATCTTGTACCCCCGCAGCTTCCCTAGGCTGGAAATACCGAAGCGGCTAGCAGCCCATACCTGCAGACTCACCGCCGGGCCAGCCACCCTTGGTCCGAACCCGCAGTTCTGTTCCTGCCATTCATCACGCCGTGGGTCCACGGCTAGCCTGAGGAGACAAAGACGTGTCCATTGAGACAACTGAAGCCACTGAGAACCTGGTCCTGACTGAAGAAGAAATCTTCAAAGCCCACGAGGGTGGCAAGCTGACCGTTTCCAGCACGGTTCCCTTGAACGACAAGCGCGACCTTTCCATCGCGTACACCCCCGGCGTTGCACAGGTCAGCCGCGCCATCCACGCCGACCCCAAGCTTGCCCGCACCCACACCTGGGCCGAGCGCCTGGTTGTTGTGGTCAGCGACGGCACCGCTGTCCTGGGCCTGGGCAACATCGGCCCCAGCGCCTCCCTTCCGGTTATGGAGGGCAAGTCTGCTCTGTTCAAGACCTTTGGCGACCTCGACTCCATCCCGCTGGTGCTCAACACCACCGACGTTGACGAGATCATCGAGACCCTGGTCCGCCTCCGCCCGAGCTTCGGCGCGGTGAACCTCGAGGACATCTCGGCACCGCGCTGCTTCGAACTCGAAGAGCGGCTCATCGAAGCCCTGGATGTACCTGTCATGCACGATGACCAGCACGGCACCGCCGTCGTAGTCCTTGCGGCCTTGACCAATGCCGCCAAGGTGACCAACCGCGCCATCGAAGGCTTGAAGGTTGTTGTTTCCGGCGCCGGTGCGGCAGGCATCGCGATCGCCGAGATTCTCCTGGCTGTGGGTGTCGAGGACGTCATCCTGCTCGATTCCAAGGGCGTCATCAGCGCGGACCGGGCGGACCTCGTTGCGGACACCGGCAGCGTCAAGGCCCGATTCGCCCAGCGAACCAACCCCCGTGGCGTTACCGGCGGACCGGCTGAGGCCCTCACCGGCGCGGACGTCTTCGTTGGCGTTTCCTCCTCGAAGCTCGCCGAAGAGCACCTGAAGCTGATGAACGATCAGTCGATTGTCTTCGCGCTGTCCAACCCGGACCCCGAGGTCCTGCCCGAGGTTGCCCGCAAGCACGCGGCCGTTGTTGCCACCGGCCGCAGCGACTTCCCCAACCAGATCAACAACGTGCTGGCCTTCCCGGGCATCTTCCGCGGTGCCCTGGATGCCGGCGCCCGCCGCATCACCTCGGAGATGAAGATCGCGGCTGCCCGTGCCATCGCCGAGCTCGCCGCGGAGGATCTCTCTGCGGACTACATCGTGCCGAGCCCGCTGGATGCCCGCGTGGCACCCGCCGTCACCGCGGCTGTGGCCGCAGCCGTCACCAAGTAGCGGCTACTGACGCAAGAACGACGACGGCGACGCTCCCCTTCCGGGGGCGTCGCCGTCGTTTCTTTTCCAACGCGGGGTCATTTACGGCCCATGTTTATCGGCGGAATGGGCCGTAAATGACCCCGCGTTGCTTCTGGCGGGGCCGCACACCGGACCTACACTGGGGCCATGAATGCCGAAGTGATCGTGACCATCCTGTGCGGCTTGGCGATTGCTGTTGGCGTCGCGGGAACCATCATCCCTGTGCTGCCGGGCAGCATTCTCATTGGTGTGAGCCTGCTGGCGTGGGCCATTTGGGGCGGCGCGGGCACGCTGGGCTGGGTGGTGTTTGGCATCGGCTTGGTGTTCGTCGTCGCGGGGATGGCGGCCAGTGCTGTGTTGACTGGACGCAAGCTGAAGCAGCACGGGATTCCCAACCGATCTGTCCTGGTGGGTGTGATCGTGGGCGTCGTGGGGATGTTCGTCATTCCTGTCGTGGGACTCTTTGTTGGCTTCGCGCTCGGCCTGTTGTTGAGCGAAGTTGCGCGGACCCGGGACTTCCGCTCAGCGGTCCGATCGAGCCTCGCTGCCCTCAAAGCAACCGGCATCGGCATCCTGGTGGAGTTCGCCCTGGCCTGCGCAGCGGCGAGTACGTGGGTGATCGGCGTGTGGATCAATGCGGTGACCTGACTTTTCTCGGATCCCAGCCAAACCGGACTGACTGTCCTTGGAGGCCCAACTGCTGTTGGCAAGGGAACCGTATGCACCTTCATCAGGGACAACTATCCAGAGGTTTGGCTGTCAGTACCAGCCACGACCTGCGCGGCCCGGCCCGGAGAGAAGGATGGCGTCACTACTTCTCGTTGGGGCTTGAGGCTGCTTCGTGGGGTTTTCCACATAGGGCAATTGAGGCCTTATTCCGGTGTTTCTGGGCTGGAAGAGTGGGGGTATGGACGGGTTTTCGGGGCAGGTGGGTGGTGGCGTTGGTGGCGCTGCCGGGGTTGCTGCTGCCTTCGGTCATGTGTCTGTGGAACGCTCCTTGGCGGCGGGCTGGTCGATTGCGGATTTGATCGCAGTTGTTGGTGCGCTTGAGCCCGCGGGCGACAGCGGGGCGTTGGTTGATCAGTTGCGGGGTTTGGAGGATGTGAAGTCGGCGGTGTCGGCGGCGCAGGCGAGGGTGGCTGTGGCGTTTGATCTGGCCCAGCGCAGGGAGCAGGCGGAGGCGGGGGTTCCGGTGGCGGAGCGGGGTAGGGGTGTGGGGGCGCAGGTGGCGTTGGCGCGGCGTGAGTCCCCGAACAAGGGGGCCCGGTTGTTGGGGTTGGCGAAAGCACTCGTGACGGAGATGCCGCGGACGTTGGCTGCGTTGGAGACGGGGCGGTTGAATGAGTGGCGGGCGACGTTGTTGGTGCGGGAAACGGCGTGTTTGTCGGTGGAGGACCGGGGCGCGGTGGATGAGGAGTTGGCTGCGGATACGGGCACGTTCGACGGGCGGGGTGACCGGGCGATTGTGGCGTTGGTGAAGGCTGCGTCGTATCGGCGGGATCCGGCCTCGGTGACCCGGCGGGCGGCGTATGCGGTGAATGAGCGGACGGTGGGGTTGCGTCCTGCGCCGGACACGATGACGTATTTGACGGCGTTGTTGCCGGTGGCTCAGGGGGTGGCTGCGTATGCGGCGCTGACCCGGGCCGCGGGGACGGCCCGCTCTGTCGGTGATGCGCGGTCCAAGGGGCAGGTGATGGCCGATACTTTGGTGGAGCGGCTGACCGGGACCCCGGGTGGTGTCGCGGGGGTGCACGTGGAAGTGGTGATGACGGATCGGACGTTGTTGCAGGGTGATAGTGAACCGGCGAGGTTGAAGGGCTACGGCATCGTCCCGGCCGGCTGGGCGCGGGAGTTGATCAAGCACGGCCCCGACAACGACCCAGCCACACTAGCCGGGCAGGAAACGGCCGGCGACCCGGCAACACGTGCCGGGCATGAGGTCAGCGACCCGGCCACCCACGCTGGGCGGGAGACGGGAAGTGACCCGGCCACACTCGTCGGGCGGGAAGCCGGCAATGGTCCCGAAAGGCCTCCCGGGCCATCCGGGCCTGCCGGGTCTGTCGGGCCGCCCGTGGCTGCCGCGAGTGAGCCGGGCGCCGGTGGTCCTTCAGGCCTCCAGTCCGATTTCGATGTCTGGATCCGGCGGCTGTACACGGCGCCCGGGACCAACGAGCTGCTGGCCACTGATTCCAAGGCCAGGCTGTTCCCCCAAGGGATGCGCAGGTTCATCCAGACCCGTGACGACACGTGCCGCACACCCTACTGCGACGCGCCCATCCGCCACTACGACCACGTCCTGGCCTGGCACTCCGGCGGAAAGACCACCCTGGCCAACGGCGCAGGGCTCTGCGAAGCGTGCAACCACACCAAAGAAAACCCCGGCTGGAACACCAAGCGACTCCACGATGCGCACAAGGTGGACCTGACAGCTCCGGCGGGTGGGGCAGCTCCGGTGGGTGGTGCAAGGCAGTCGCTTCAGCCACGCAGGGTCGGCCAGTCCACCCAGCGAAAGCAAACAGTCCTGTCCGGCCAGGCCGGCCGGACCTTCGAGATACAGACACCCACCGGCCACCGGTACACGTCCATGTCCCCGCCGCTTCCCGGCTACTTTCAGGAGGCCGTCGCCCTGGCAACGGTTGACCGCTTCACCCCGATGCCAGACGGGGCATCGAGGTGAAGGGTGGTTGGAATCGGGTGTTCGTGCGCGGCTGCGTGGCATTCCGCACTGCGTTGATTCGTCTAGCCGAGTGCCGGAACCTTGACCTGGGCCGGGCGGAACGTCGCCCCGGCTCCGGGGAACAGCGGTACGTCGATCCTTGCGAGAGTGTGGATCTCCTGGACTGTGGCCTTGGTGTGGGCAGCGATCTCAGCGAGGGTGGTGACCCACATGCCGTCGAGACCTTTGACCCGCTCGATCAATTGTTCCAACGCGACTGCCCTGGACGGCCTACCGGAAATGAAGGGGTGGTTGGTCAGGACGAAGCAACTGCCCTGGGCATGGTGGGCTTCGGCTTCAAGCGTCCACATTTCCAAGGCCTTGGCAGGGCTCTCGATCACACCGCTGCCGGTGACGCCAGGGTAGAAGCCGTATTGCTCCCAGTCGTCCAGTGCCCAGTCGACGGGAATCTCCACGATGTCCCGGGAGTCACCGACGTCCCGCGAGTAACTGTCGCCCCGGGAGCCGCCATCGGCGACGGCCAGGCGGTAGGGGGCATCGCCGTCGAGCAGGCTCGAATCATAAAGGAAGCCGCGGTCCGCCAGCAGCGCCGGGGTGTGCCAGTTGAGCTCCCACCAGGGAGCCCGATAGCCGAGGGGCCGGACTCCGGCAACCTTGTCCAGCGCCTCCAGTCCGCGATCGAGGTAGCTGGCTTCCGTCGCGGCGTCGATGCCTTGCATGGGTTCGTGCAGGTATCCGTGGTGGGCGATTTCGTGGCCGGCGTCGGCGATCCGGCGGACGATGTCCGGGTAGCTCTCCGCCGTGAATCCGGGGATGAAGAACGTGGCCTTGATGACCTGGCGGTCCAGGATCTGCAGCAATCGCGGCACGGCGATCCGTGGGCCGTAGGACTGGTGGCTCATGAGCGACATACGTCGGGTGCTGGTGGGGTCGTGGGCGATGGTGCAGGATTCGGCGTCCACGTCGAAGGTGAACGAGGCGGCCGCCCTGAAGCCTTCCGGCCAGGCGATCGGATGCAGGGAGTCTGCGAATGCGGGCTTGTTCATGAGGTGTCCTTCGCGATAGTCAGGCTGCCGGTTCCGGCGTGGAAGCCGGCGCGGGCTGGGTGGCTGAGACGTGGTTGGAATCTGCCAGCAGGAACTTCCGGTGGGCCTTCGGTCCCAGGAAGGCGTAGGCGGCGGCGCTGGTCAGGCCACCGGCAAGCCAGGACAGGTCCCAGCCGCCCAGGGCAACGGCGATGGGTCCCTGCATGATGGGGATCAGGCCGTACATGAAGAGCCAGGTGGCGAAGATGCCTGCGAGGAGGGAAACGATGCCGGCCCAATTGACCACGGGCAGTCGGTGGGTTCCGACGGGATCGAAGAGGCGTTCCACTTTGGCCGGCCAGCGCTTCTCGAGCCAGAAGTAGTGCACCAGCATCACGCCGCCCCATGCGGCAACCCAAGCAACCAGGCCGATGAGCCAGGCGTCCAGCACGGCGGCGAAGTCCTCTTGGAAGATGAAGAAGATGACGGCCGCCAGGGAGAAGACGCCCACGAAGAGGTTCAGCTTGCGCCGGTTGATGTTGATGTCCAGGGCCTGGGTAGCTACGGAGAACGTGTAGATATTGAGGATGTTGGTGGCAATGGGTCCGTGCAGCACCATGAGGAGGACAGGGAGTGCCAGGACGCCGAAGTTCTGCACGATCAGCTTGCCGGGGTCGATTTCGCCGCTGTTCGTGGCCAGGCTGGCGCCGAGGACGCCGAGCCACACCACGGGGATGAACTGGCCCAGGACCGATGCGAGGTAGACTTTGCGCTTGGGGACCGAGGTGCTGACGAAACGGGAGTAGTCGGCGGCATAGGTGAACCATGTGATGCCCCAGCCGATGCCGATGGCCGTCATGACCGCACTCATGGCGGCAATCCGGTCCGATCCCGTCAGGATGTTGCCGGCAGGCCCGGCGTAGCCCCAATCGATCTTCATTCCGAACCAGGCCACGGCGGACATGACGGCGAGGATGAGGATGGTGGGCGGAACGGTCCAGCGCTCGAAGGCGGCGATGGCCTTGTAGCCGAACCAGGCGATGGCCACCTGTGCGGCCATGATTGCCGTGGCGACGCCGATCTTCCATCCGTAGTTGTGGGCAGCGGGATCCACCCACCCAAGGGTTCCGAAGAGGGCCATGACCAGGTCCAGGATGATCCACGTGTTGACCGCGCACCAGCCGATCACCAGGAGTGCCTGGATGGCCGCCGGGAGGTAGTTGCCGCGTCGGCCGAATGCGGCGCGGGCAAGGACCATGCCAGTGGCCCCGGTTTTCTGGCCCAGGAGGACAAAGCATCCGAACAACAGCATGCCAATGAGGTTGCCCAGCACCAGGACGGTCACGGTGTCCGCGAAGCCCAGGCCCAAGTGTATGCCGAGGGCTCCGAGCACCCAGTTGATGGGCGCGAGGTTGGCGCCGGCCCAGATCCAGAATTGCCCGGAGACCCTGCGGGTGCGGTCTGCTTCGGGAATGGGTTGGAGCCAGGCTTCGCTGTCGTGGCCCGGCGCCGTTGCCGGACCTGACTGCGCCTGGCCAGGGTTTACTGGTTCCGAGTGCGCGGGGGAGAGGTTGTCTTGCATGGGAGAGCCTCCGTGTGTGAAAGGGACACTCTCAGATTATGTGCGCCACATCACAGCAACAAGATACGATGTGTCTAAAGGAATTCCATCATAAGTGACGGAGTGTCATGTCAGTTCTGCTGGGCGAAGCGCTCACCTACGCAAGCCTCAAGGCCGCCGAACCCCTGGTCCTTAACGACGTCCCCGGAGCGTTGGACCGTCCCGTACGCTGGGTCCACTCCAGCGAAGTCCTGGACATCGCACCCCTCCTGAACGGCGGCGAACTGCTCCTCAGTGGCGGGCAGGCGCTCGCAGGAGTCACAGCGGAGCGCCAAGCAGGGTACGTCCGCGACTTGGCGGCACGGGGAATCTCGGCGCTCGCACTGGAGACAGGACCGGCCCTGCCCGGCGTCCCGCAAGCGATGCTGGACGAGGCCCAGGCGGCAGGGCTTCCCGTCATCGAGTTGCGCCAAGTGGTCCCGTTCGTTGGCGTCATGCAGGAAATCAATTCGCTCCTTGTCAGTGAATCGGTGGAGCAACTGCAGCGCGGCGACCAGGCCAGCCACGCGATGGCGGCTGAGCTCGCCCACGGCGGCGGGCTGGACCAATTGCTCGCCGTTTTGGCAGAAAAGGCCGGGGTGGGCGCGAGGCTGGTATCGCCGTCGGGCCTGACACTGGGCGCTGCCGGTTCGCTGGCGACGGACGACGTCGGCTCCGTCACCACCGTGGATGTGCCGGTGCGGGGCGTCCTGGCGGCCCGCCTTGAGCTGCACGTGCCCGACGACGGCGACAGCGGCTTGGCGCGCGTGGCGGGGGAGCGGTCCGTGGACATCCTGGGGCTGGCCCTCATGCAACGCATGCCGCCGGGCTTGAAGGAACTTGCCGGGACCGAACTCATGCGCGCCATCAAATCCGGAAGCCAGCCGTGGCAACTGCAGCAACTCGGTCCGGCCGCGGGCTTCCCTGCGGACGGTGCGGTGGCCGCCGTCGTGATCCGTACGTCGGGTGCCGGCCACCTGCGTTCCGCCGTGGACGAGGTGCTGAACAGATGCGTCGCGCACAGCGCGAGCTATGCGGACAATGCTGAGCTGATCGCTCTCGCGGCCCTGCCAGGCGACTCCGGGGCTGCCCGGAATGCGCTGCTCGAAGGGCTGCGTTCCCTGGAGGTGCCTGGGGGCTCGGCGCTTTCCGTGGGGCCGCTCGGGATGGGGATCGAGAATGCGCCGTGGTCGCTCGCGGAGGCGAGGCGGACGCTCGACCTGCCCTTCCTCGTCGCTGGCGTTGCGGATGCGGAGGCCTACGCTGTGGAACTGCTCGCGGGCGCGTCCCTGGACCCGGCCATTCGCGAAGGGTTCGTGCAGCGGCAGTTGGGCGCCGTCGTCGAGCATGACCGCTTGAGGCGATCCGGGCTCCTGGCGACGCTGACCGTATGGCTCGATTCCGGCTGCAACACAGCCCAGGCGGCGCGTGAGATGCATCTGGAGCGACAATCCATGCACCATCGCCTGCAGCGGATCTTCGAGCTGTGTGGCGGAGACCCGCGCGGTACAGGCCGGCTCGTGGCGCTGCATCTGGCCACGCGGATGGCGAGGTCGTAGCCGCCGCAACGCGAAAGCGCGGGTCCACTACCCACGACGCCGTAAATGAACAGCGAAGGTGCAGCGGACCCGCGAAGTGGAGGAACTAGACGGTTTCCCGGACCGGCGCCTTCTCCTCGGCAGTGGGCTCGCCGCCGGGCTGGGCTGTGGGCTCGCCGCCGGGCTGGGCTGTTGGCTCGCCGCCGGCTTGGGCCAGCGTCATGCCGCGGGTCTCCTCAGCGAGGAAGAGGCAGAGGAAGAATCCGGCGGCGGTGACTACGGCAGCGATCACCATCGTGGGGCCAATGCCCCAGGCATCGATCGCGAAAGGAAGCCCGAAGGTGCCCAGCGCGGCGCCGATCCTGCTGGCAGCGGTAGTGATGCCGACGGCGCTCGCCCGGACATTGGTGGGGAACAACTCGCTCGGGTAGGCCCATTCGAGAATGCTCGGTCCGCCGGAGAAAAGAGCGTAGGCGCAGAAGCAGGCAATGATGACGCCCACCGGAGCCGACGGTGCGAAACCGAGGATGAACAGCGGGATGGCCATCAGGGCGAAGCACCAAATGATGAGCGGGCGGCGGCCCCACGTCTCGATCAGTTTGAGGGCAGGGATGCAGCCGGCCAGGAAGACGAGGTCGATCACCACCGAGCCAAGGTTGGAGGCGTTGCCGTGGCCGAGTCCGAAGGACGCAAGGATGGTGGGGCCGAAGGTGTAGATCGCGAACAGCGGACCCACCTGCAGGGTGTAGAAGCCGCTGCAGAAGATGATGCGCTTGAGGTAGGGACGCTGGAGGAGGACCCGGAGGTTGACCTTGCCGGTTTCCGTGGCGGGCTTGGCTTCCGACTCGAAGACCAGGTGCTCAACGCTGAGCTGGTCTGCGAGGGCTGCCCGGAGGGAGGCCTTTGCTTCTTTGGTCCGGCCATGATGGAGGAGCCACCGGGGAGATTCGGGGGTGCCCAGTCGGACGAGGAGGACGATGGCGCCCAGGAATGCGGACGAAACGAGCATCCAACGCCAGGACTCGCCGCCGAAGAGTTCGAACATGGCGTAGCCCACCAGGGATGCCAAGGCTGCGCCGATGAACCAGCCCACCTGGAGGACGCCGAGCATTTGGCCGCGGCGCTTTCGCGGCAGCCATTCGGCCAGCAGGGAGTTGGCGATCGGGTAGTCGGCGCCGATGGCCAGGCCCATGATGAAGCGGGCGATGATGAGCTGGGTGGGGTCCTGGACGAAGAACTGCAGGACCGAACCGATGACCAGGACCCAGAGATCGATGGTGTACATGAGCTGGCGGCCGATGCGGTCAGTCAGCGGGCCCAGGAAGACGGCTCCAAGGAAGATGCCCACCAGCGCTGACGCACCGATGAGGCTGGTTTCGAGGGCGCTGGTGTTGAAGTCGGCGGAAATGCCGATGAGGGCGATGGCGATGATGCTGAGGATGTAGCCGTCCAGAATGGGGCCGCCCATGCAGGCGGCGACAAGTTTCTTGTGGAACCGCGTGAAACGCGCTTCATCAATGGCGACGTGGATGTCCATTGAGCTCCTTTGACATGCGGGCGAGTGATGGCCCGTGTTGTTGTCAACAGCCTGACGACAGTTGATATATCAAAGACTAGAATGTGATCCACCGCACGGTCAATGGATAATCCAGTGTTACCTCTGGCTCGCGACGAACTCGTTGAAATGGTGCACGTGGTCGTCCATCAGTGACTGGCTCAGTGCGGAATCCTTGGCGATGATCGCGCGGGCGATGCCGGCCAATTCCCGGGTCTGCTCCACGACTGGCGGGCGTCGCTCGAGGATCTGTGACCAGATGCGGGTGGAGAGGTGGGCGTAGCGGACCAGCGTATCCGCGAGGTGGACGTTTCCGGCGATCTCGTAGATCAGATGGTGGACTGCCAGGTTCAGGCGCATCAACTCGTTTTGGTCCACCGTCCGGCTGTCCAAGGAATCGAGGAGGGGGAGGAGCTCCTGCAGCTTGTTGGCTCCGTCAGGACGGATGTTTCCTGCGGCCAGCCCCGCCGCCAATGGCTCCAATGCCTGGCGGATCTGGGCCACTTCGAACAAATCGGTGAGGTTGATGGGAGCGGCGAAGGAGCCCTTTCGTGGTTGCGTGACGACGAGCCGTTCGCTCTCGAGCTTGCTGAGCGCCTCACGGATGGGTGTGCGTCCCATCTGCATTTCCTTGGATAGCTGGGACTCGTTGATGGCCTCATTGGGGCGGATGTCCAGCGTGATGATCCGGTCCGCGATCACCCGGTAGGCGAGGTCGGCCAAAGATTCGATGAGCTGCTCACCCCGTTCCGATTTTAGGCTCAGGAACTCAATGTACCGGCTGGTGCCGGGTCGGCGTGCGCGGGGGATAATGTGAACGCTTACGTACCTCCGGTAAATGTGAAAAGATTCAAGGAAATAGCGAATGGGCCATTGCCCTTGCCGCCCCTAATCGGCCATAGGAGGGTGTGTTCATGGAGAGTACGGCGCTCTCGACCCGTGCCCTTGACCTGCTGCTCCTGTTGCGTGGCAGTGAACCCGAAGGTCTTGGCCGGGCAGACCAGGTGTCCTACCAGATTGAAACCGCCATCCTCATGGGAATCCTGACGGAAGGCGACCGGCTTCCCACGGAATCGGTACTGGCGGCGGAGCTTGGCATTTCACCGATCACCCTGCGTCAGTCCCTGGCGGCATTGCGGACCAAGGGACTGATCGAAACGAGCCGCGGACGCAGCGGGGGCAGCGTCATCAGGGGCCAGATCGAGCTGACGGACACGCAGCTCCAGCGGAAACTCAAGGAGGCCAGCACGGAATCGCTTCGCGACCTGGGCGATCTCGGGGCCGCGGTTTCCTCCATGTCCGCCAGGCTGGCGGCCAGCCGCGCCGACGCTCAAAATGTGGCCCATCTTGACGAGCTGGTACAACGCCATCGGGATGCCAAGGATGCGCGGACCCAGCGCCGCCTGGACAGCCGTTTCCATGTGGCCATCAGTGTGGCAGCGCAATCGAGCAGGCTGACGTCGGCTTCCCTCCAACTGGAGGCCGAACTGATGACGCTCTGGTGGGGCCATCCCGAGGAAGCCGGGCATCTCGAGGCACTGGTTGAACAGCATGTGGCCATCCTGGACGCGATCCGTGACCGTGACGCTGACCGCGCGGGGACCGCTGCCGAGCGCCATTCCCGGACCGAGACCGAGTACCTGATAGCCCAGCACCTGAGATTGACGATGGAGTCCGACGGAAGTGCATGACGTGACGGTTGTACATGAAACCCTCCAGCGAACCGCGCAGGCAATCTCCACCAGTGTCGGAGGAGTCTTTGAGGGCCTTGAAGAAATCGCGGCGTCGGTTTCCGCGGTGGCCGCATCGGCGCCGGGTACTCCCCGCCGCAGCGCCTACTCCTACTTGAAGGCAGACTTTGCTGCATTTATCAGCAGTCACTCTGCGCTCATTGGCGGAGCCGGGATTGCGTACGCACCCGGCAGCCTCCCCGAGGCGCATCTCTGGCTGGAATGGTGGCGGGCCGGGCAAGGTGCGGGGGAGCCCCGGTTCGTGACGCACGACCTCAACTCGGAGTCGCTGAATTATTACGACTACACCAGCCGGGAGTGGTTCACGGCTCCGTCGGAGAGTGGCAACTCCGTGGCGGTGGGACCGTATGTGGACATCGGCGGGATCAACGTCAACCTCATCACGCTCAGTGCGCCCGCACCGACGCCGCAGGGGACGCACGTCCTGGGCTGCGACCTTGCCCTCGCAAAACTCGAAGGCGTGTTCCTTCGCGCGCTGAAGCTCCGGGATCCTTCCGTCATCCTCCTGGGTCCGAATGGTCGGGTTATCGCTTCCAATGATGCTGGAATCGCCTCCGGCACCCTGCTTCTGGAGGAGGACATGGAACGCGTGGATCTCTCCCTGGATATCGCTTCAGGCACGCCAGCCAGGCTGCCATGGAAGTTGATCTCGCTGAAGCGGTAACCCTCTCCGCAGACATCCCCGCCAGCGCCCCGCGCGCTTGGCGGGGATTTTTTTACCCAAAAGACCTATTGCATTAATCATACAATGATGTATCTTTTATATGTGACCAGGCGCACAAGGCTCTGGGATGCACCTCATAGAAACCTCTCCAGGAACTGGCGGAACCGATCTCCAGCTGCCGAGGAAGACAGCACAAGGGTCCGCGCACCGTGATCCCCCAACAAGGAAGTTCAAGCTCATGAAAGACGTAGTTATTGTCGGCGGCGGTCTCGCTGGTCTCTCGGCAGCGTGGCGGTTGCGGCACTGGGACACCCTGGTGCTCGAGTCGGAACACCGCGTTGGTGGCCGCATTCGCTCTGAACGCCGCGGAAACTACTGGTTGAACTGGGGCGGCCACGTCTTCGCTGGTGCCGGTTCCTCCACGGACTCCCTGCTCAACGAGGTTGGCGTCACCGCGGTGCAGATTCCCGGTTCGCTCCAGGCTTTGTCCATGAACGGGAAGTTCATCAAGAAGGGGCACATCGCCACCTACCCGTTCCGTATTCCGATGTCCCTGTCCTCCCGCTTTGACACGCTGAAGGCCGGCATGAAGGTTGTCAGCGGAGTGGCCAAGTACACGGGCGTGGTCCGCAAGCGCGCCGGCGAATCCGGTGCCATGCGCCAGCAGCGCATCTACGACTTCGAGAACTCCGCCTCGTTCCAGGACTTCATCGGCGATTTGTCCGAGGATGCTGCGGCGTTGTTCAAGACCACCGTGACCCGCTCCGCCGGGGACATGGACCAGATTTCCGCAGGTGCGGGCATCGGCTACTTCAGCCTGGTCCTGGGAATCGGACAGGGACTGAGCCAGGGCATCGTGGGCGGCCCGTCCACCCTCACCGAATCCATTGCCGCGGCACTGGGTGACCGGGTCCAGCTGGGTGCCACCGTCAACGAGGTAGTCCACAAGCAGGATTCCGTAGTGGTCCGTTACACCCAGGGCGGAGTGGACCGGGAAGTGGAAGCCCGCACAGTGGTTCTCGCAACCACGGCGGATGTCTCCAACAAGATCGGCGTGGACCTGCCCGAGGAACTCCGTGGCGCACTGAGCCAGATCAAGTACGGCCCGCACGTCAGCACGGCCTTCCTGACCAACGAGACCTCGGCACGTCCCTGGGATGACATCTACGCCATCGCGGCTCCCAAACGTTCCTTCGCCATCGCCCTGAACCAAGCCAGCATTGTCCGTGGCACGGAGACCGTCCGCAAGCCAGGCGGCAGCTTCATGACGTTCTCCCCGGCGGCGCTCGGCAAGGCCCTCCTGGACAAGAGCGACGACGAGGTCATCAAGACCCACCTTGCAGACCTCGACCAGGTCCTGGGCGGCGGCTTCGCCGACAGCGTGGTTGAAGCCCAGACCGACCGCTGGCGGGTGGCATCCCCGTATTGCTTCCCGGGCCGCGCCAAGCTCCAGTCAACCCTGATGCGTGGCACCAACCGCGTCTTCCTGGCCGGCGACTACCTGGGAACGCTCTACACCGAAAGCTCCATCACCACCGGCTTCTCTGCCGCACAGGAAGCAGCCAGCGTGCTCGCCACCCACCGCCAGGCACCCCCGGCAACAGGCCTCTCGGTCGTCGCCTGAACCCCTGAATACCCACAACACACGTACTGAAACGAGGAATCCATGTCCAAGGAACTTCGCGGCGTTCTGACCGCTCTCTCCACCCCCTTCAACCAGGACGAGACGATCGACGTCGAAACCCTGCGCAAGATTGTGGACCGCTCCATTGATGCCGGCGTCGACGGCGTCGTCGCGGCCGGCTCCACCGGTGAAGTCGGGGCCCTGTCCTCCGAGGAGCGCCTGCTCCTGATCAAGACGGTCATCGAGCAGGCCAATGGCCGCGTCCCCGTGATCGCCAACACCGGTGCCACCTCCACGGCCGAGGCCATCCGTCTCTCAAAGGCTGCCGAACAGCTGGGCGCAGACGTGCTGATGCTCATCACGCCCTACTACGAGCCGCTGACCCTCGAAGAGACCGTCACCTACATCAAGGACGTCGCACGCTCGGTGAGCATCCCTGTGATGCTCTACAACATCCCGCCGGTTACCGGCGTCAACCTGGACCCGGCAACCGTCCGCTCCCTTGCCGAGGAAGTGGAAAACATCCTCTACATCAAGGACTCCAGTGCCAATTGGGAGCAGGCACTCCAGCTCATCCACCACCACAGCGATGTGATCGGCACCTTCATCGGCTGGGACGCGTACCTCTACAGCGCCCTCGTCGAAGGCGCAGCAGGCGTCATGGCCGGCACGGC
Source organism: Paenarthrobacter sp. NPDC090520 (assembly GCF_044769205.1). Lineage (NCBI taxonomy): Bacteria > Bacillati > Actinomycetota > Actinomycetes > Micrococcales > Micrococcaceae > Paenarthrobacter > Paenarthrobacter sp. NPDC090520. The sequence goes on along the minus strand of NZ_JBIVXM010000023.1, from coordinate 5,546 downwards.
CAACGTGGTTCCTGACGAGATTGTTGCCGTCACCCGCCGGATCAACGAAGGCGACCTTGCCGGTGCCCTCGAGCTGTGGAAGGCCGTCTACCCGGTCATCGACGCGCTGCTGTCCTCGCCGTTCATTCCGGCCGTCAAGGCCGGCCTTACCCTGCAGGGCCTCCCTGCGGGATCGCCGAAGCGTCCCACGGCAGACCTCGACGCCGACCAGCTCGCCAAGGTGGAGCAGGCGCTGTCGAAGTTGGCCTCGATCAAGCAGAACATCGGATAACGCATGGGTGACTTCGACTTCGCGGAGTTCTTGTCAGGCGTTTCCGACGCGATCTGGGCGCCCATGGCCTACGTTGTTCTTGGACTGGGCATCGCCTACTCGGTGGCCACCAAGGGCATCCAGTTCCGGCGGATTCCGGATATGCTGCGCCAGCTTAAGGAGTCCGAACACGGCGATGGCGGCTTGTCCTCCTTCCAGGCTTTGGTCCTCGCCTTGGCCAGCCGTGTTGGCGTGGGCAGCATCGCCGGTGTGGCCACGGCCGTCAGTGCAGGTGGCCCCGGCGCCCTGGTCTGGATGGCCATCACCGGTTTGGTTGGCTGCACCGTTGGATACGCGGAAGCCGCGCTGTCCCAGGCTTTCAAGCGCCAGGTCCTTGATGAGGACCGCAAAAAGGCCAACGAGGACATCGGCGGCATGCCGTACTACATCAAGTACGGCCTGAAGCTCCCGAAAGTCGGCGCGATCGTCGCAGTCCTCGGCGTGATCGGGTACGGATTCGTCTTCCCCGGCCTGCAGGTGAACACCATCGCTGCCAGTGCGGAAAAGGCGTTCAGCCTGCCCACCTGGGCTCCGGCGATCCTGGTGACCGTGTTGATCGGCCTGGTCATCATTGGCGGCACCACCCGCGTCGTCAAGGTCACCCAGGGCCTGGTTCCGGTCCTGGCCATCGGTTACCTGCTCCTGGCCTTGGCGGTCATCGCCATCAACGTGGACAAGGTCCCGGATGCAGTGGTCCTGATCTTCCAGTCGGCCGTCGGCATCCACCCCGTCATGGGTGGCATCGCCGGTGCAGCAGTGGCCTGGGGCGTACGCCGTGCAGTCTTCGCTTCCTCGAACGGCCTCGGTGAGGCTACGTTCGCGGCCGCCGCGGCACGTACCTCGCACCCCGGCAAGCAGGGCCTGGTCCAGACCTTCAGCATCTACATCGATGTCCTGCTGATCTGCATGGCCACCGGTTTGATGATGGTGGTTTCGGGCAAGTACAACGTCTCCGATGGCGCCGGCGGATTCCTGGCGAACAACCTCCCGGGCGTTCCCCCTGGAGCCAACTGGGTCCAGGAAGCCATCGATACGATGCTCCCGGGCTGGGGCGCCGGCTTCGTCGCCGTCGCGGTCTTGCTCTTCGGGTTCACCTGTCTCCTGGCCTACTTCTACGTGGCCAACTCCAACCTCCTGTACTTGCTGGACGGCCGGACCGGGACTGGCTGGAAGAACGTCCTGAAGATCGGAACCATGGCCATCGTGTTCATCGGATCGATCGTCAATGCAAAGCTCATCTGGGCCGCGGGCGACATCGGCTTGGGCCTCATCGCCTGGGTGAACCTCATCTGTCTGGTGTTCCTGTTCCCGCTGGTCCGCAAGATCTACCGGGACTACGAACGCCAACGGAAGCTCGGCCTGGATCCCACCTTCGATCCGAAGGCCTTGGGCATCGAGGGAGCCGATTTCTGGGAACACAAAAAAGAAAAGTCCGCCGCTGCCGTCAAATAGCCCCAACGCAAAGGAATTGAGCACATCATGACAACCACAGAAACATCCTTGTTCACTGTCCGTCGCGGGGGCGCCTTCCCGGCCCCGTCGCTTCCGCCCTTTGGCCAGTTCATCGGCGGCAGTTTCGTGCCCTCCACCTCTGAGGAAACGGTCGACGTCGTCAATCCGGCTACCGAGGAAACCATCGCTCAGGTGCCGGCTGGCTCCCTGGAAGACGTCGACGCCGCCGTGGCGGCTGCCGTCGCAGCGAAGGCGGAGTGGGCAGCGAAGACGCCGAAGGACCGCTCCACGATCCTGCTTCGGATCGCGGACATCGTTGAGGAAAACCGTGAGCTCCTGGAAAACCTGGAGGCTGCCAACACGGGCAAGCCGGCCGCCGTGGCAGAGGACGACGTCTCCAGCGCCATCGATACCTTCCGTTTCTCCGCAGGCGCTGCCCGGGCCTTCACTGCGCTGGGCGCCGGTGACTACGTGGAGAACCACACGTCCGTGGTGTTCCGCGAGCCGGTGGGCGTGGTGGGTGTGATCACGCCGTGGAACTACCCGTTGCTGATGGCTGTCTGGAAGATCGCACCGATCCTTGCTGCGGGCAACACCTTGGTACTCAAGCCCTCGGAGCAGACACCGCTGACTACGCTGAAGCTCGCTGAGCTGATCGCGGGCGAGGTTCCTGCCGGCGTCGTCAATATTGTCACCGGCCCCGGCCGGGTGGTGGGCAACCGCCTGTCCGAGCACCCCGATGTCGACCTCGTGGCCATCACCGGCAGCGTCGGCAGCGGCCAGAAGGTGGCCGCCAACGCAGCCTCGACAGTGAAGCGCGTGCACCTTGAGCTCGGCGGCAAGGCACCTGTTGTGGTGTTCGACGACGCCGACCTGCAGGCAGCTGCCGAGGGTGTCCGTTCAGCGGGGTTCTGGAACGGTGGCCAGGAATGCGGCTCGGCTTGCCGCGTGCTGGTGCATGAGTCCGTTGCGGAGAAGTTCACCGAACTTCTGGTGAAGGAAATCAGCGCCATCACCGTAGGTGCTCCCGGGGCCGACGTCGAAATCGGCTCCATGATCTCCAAATCGCACTACGAGCGGGTCCTGGCAGCACTGGAGGACATCCGCAAGGATGGCCACACCATCGCCGTTGGCGGCAACGCCCTGGAAGGGCCGGGCTACTTCATCGAGCCCACGGTGGTGACCGATGTGCCTGCCGGTTCCCCGATCACGTACACCGAGATCTTCGGGCCGGTGGTTTCCGTGGAAACCTTCAGCACCGATGAGGAAGCCGTCACCCGCGCCAATGAGACCGTCTACGGCCTGGCGGCGTCGGTGTGGACCAACAACGCACAACGCACGCTGACCGTGCCGCGCCAGCTCGACTTCGGAACTGTTTGGGTGAACTCGCACCTGGTCATCGCCAACGAGGTTCCCTGGGGTGGCTTCAAGGGCTCCGGCTACGGCCGCGACCTGTCCATCTACGCCCTTGAGGACTTCTCCCGCACCAAGCACGTGATGTACAACCGCGGCTGATTCCGTCCCGAACCGTAAAGCGTGCATCCCGGATAAACCCGGGGTGCACGCTTTTTTCGTGGCAGATCAGGAGTAGTGTGCCTTCATGGTCCCCATCGATAACCTCCTTGCGTTCGCCCTCGCATCGGTGCTCATCATCGTGGTTCCCGGCCCAAGCGTGCTCTTCGTTATTGGGCGCTCGATCGCCCTGGGACGTCGGGCAGGCCTGCTGAGCGTGCTCGGAAACGCCCTCGGCACGGTGCCCGCTGTTATTGCTGTCGCCTTCGGGGTGGGCGCGATTGTCGCCTCATCGGTGGTGGCGTTCACTGTCATCAAGATCGCAGGCGCTATCTATCTCGCATACCTGGGGATTCAGGCGATCCGCCATCGGCACGATCACGCACGCAGTTCTCCGCGCGCCCCGTCCTCCTCATGGAAGCTTCTTCGGCAGGGATTCATCGTGGGAATCTCCAACCCGAAGACCATTGCGTTCTTCGTGGCCGTCCTTCCCCAGTTTGTCGACCCAGGTGCCGGCGCGGTCTGGGCCCAGCTTCTGTTCCTCGGATTGATCTTCCAGGGCCTTGCCCTCGCCTGCGATAGTGTGTGGGCCCTCGCCGCCGGGACAGCGCGCGCGTGGTTTGCCAAGTCGCCCCGCCGGATCTCCACGCTCTCCGGCGCCGGCGGCGTCATGATGATCGGGCTCGGCGGGACGCTTTCCGTCACCGGCTCCAAGTCCTGACCGCTGTTTTTTCGCCGGAACAACCGGAACAAAAGGAACGACGCCGGGCGGTTGCCCGGCGTCGTTCCTTTTGTTTTTGTTCTGGCGCCTGATGTCAGAGGAGGCTGGGTTCGCCCGGCTCGCCGACGGAGGGGTCGATTCCGTACTTCTCGAGGATCGACTTGATGGTGCCGTTTTCACGGAGCTTCTTGATGTCCTCGTCCAGGGCCTTGCCGAGGGTGTCATTGTCCAAGGCGGACGGCAGCATGACCTGGCCTACAGTCGCGAACTGCGGGACGTTGGCGTTCGGCTTGACGTCCACCACGGTGGCCCCTTCGATGGGGGCGTCCTTGAAGCGGCCCTTGGCGGAGGCTGCGGAGGCCACCAGGGCGTCGATGCGGCCTGCCTTGAGGTCGCCGTAGATGGATTCGTCATCCTGGTAGATCTTGAAGTTGTCGCCGAGCCACTTCTGCATGGAGTCGTTCCAGAGGTTGCCCGCCACGGAGCCGATCTTCTTGCCCTGCAGGTCGTCGCTGGTAAGGCCGGTCTTGGACACGATGGCCTGCGGGTCGCTCCAGAGCGGCGTGCTCAGGTAAACGATCTTGGTACGTTCCTTGGTGCGGAGCCAGTTGCCGGATCCGATGTCCACGCGCTTGGACTGCACGGACGGAATGACTGCGCCTGCGCCGCCGGAGGTGCTGACGGTGACCTTGAGGCATTCCATCTTGGCGATCTCCGCGATGAGGTCGCCCTCCATGCCGGTAACTGAGTCTCCGTTCAGGATGGTGGCCGGGGCGTAGTCGTAGCTGGCCACGGTGAGTTCGCCCTGGGTGAGGGTCTTGAGGTCCTTGTGGGCCGGGGTGCAGTCGCCTGAGCCGGCGGAGGCGTCGCCGCTGCCTCCGCAGGCTGCGAGGGAGATGGCGACCAGGCCGGCGGCGGTGCCGGCCGAAAGTACGCGCACGAGGGAACGGGTTGTTCGCGACATGGTGACTCTTTCTTTTGCTGGGGTTGTGACCCCGGGGTGGGCTGATGCGAAACGGTGGGGCCTGGTGTGTGGTGCGGGTGTTAGTTGCGTTGGAGGTGGCGGCCGAGGCGGTTTTCGAGGAGTTTGACGGCGCCGAGGAAGACGAGGGTGAGGGATCCGTAGATGATGGCGGTGAGGGTGTAGACGGAGAGGTATTCGAAGGTGATGGAGCCGATTTCGAAGGCTTTTGACATGAGTTCGGGGACGGCGATGACGAAGGCGAGGGCGGAGCCTTGGAAGACGAGGACGGCGAGGCCTGCCAGGGGTGGGGTGGAGATGCGGAGGGCTTGGGGGAGGATGATGAGCCGGAATCCGGTCCAGCCTCTTAGGCCGGTGGTGAGGGCTGCTTCTTTTTGGCCCAGGGGTACGGAGGCGATGCCGGCGCGGAAGTATTCGGAGGCGTAGGCGCCGGTGTTCCAGGTCAGGGCGATGATCGCGGTGGTCAACGAGGTGAGGGTGATCCCGGCGTCGGGGAGGCTGAAGTAGAGCAGGTAGAGCAGGACCAGGGCGGGCAGGCCGCGGCCGACTTCGACGAAGAGGAAGCTGAT
>NZ_JBIVXM010000022.1:0-70205 GCF_044769205.1 Paenarthrobacter sp. NPDC090520 | reverse complement strand
TCGATCATCATCCCTGCCATCCCAGTCGTGGATTCAGACACGGCCGTCTCCTTCAGATCAGGCCAGACCCCACACACCGTTATTCAGACAGTCCCGACGTCAGTGTCGTCGTGGAGGGCGTGGGGCATCAGATGTCCGTACACCTGTCGGTGATCGATCGAAAGACGCTGGTACGTGGAGATTACGCCTACAGAGTGCCGGGCGAGCAAGTCGATGTGCTCCTGGACGACGTCAGTCACGAACCGCATTCCTTCGCCGGCGTCCTTCTTCCCGGGCACTGTGCTTCCGGCAACCGCAGCTGTGAATTGAGTTGGGACGACGGAGTGGCGGTCGCATGCTCAGAGGGGGCAGGTGGGTTGTGTGGACTGAGGAGGTTTGTCAGGGATCGAAATGGGTTAGGGGTCGTTCGCGGTTGACGGTCGAGACGATGTCGCCGGCGATGTCATGGAGTTTCCGGTTTTGGTGGCTGGAGGCCTTGCGGAGAATGTCGAAGGCCTTGTCGTGGGTGCAGCGGTTTTGAGCCATGATGATGCCGCAGGCGACGTCGATACTCGTGCGGCTTTCCATTGCCGCCCGCAGATTTTCTGCCAACTGGTCCGCTTGGGTCAGACGCACGGAGATGTCCAGGGTGCGGCGGGCCATGTCCGCGAAGACTTCAGCGGCGCTGATAACGGAGTTGGTGAAGACTCCGGGCTTGGGTGCGAAAAGGTTCAGCACGGCGGCAGCATCACCGTCCAGCTCCAACGGCACTCCCAGGACACTGGCGCAGCCTGCTGCAGCGAGCGTGGCCGAGTAGGCGGGCCACCGCTGATCGACATCAACATCTGCCAGGAGTTCAGGGTGCCCTGTGCGCATCGCCTGGACGCACGGACCATCATCCAGGGACTGTTCGATTGCATCCAACGTCACAGCTTCCTGGCTGCTGCCCGCGATCGTAGACCGGGTCTTGCGCCGGCGTAGAGTGACCGCGCATTGGATGTTCTCACCGGTGGCTTTGGTCATCGCGGCCGCCGCGAAGATGGCCAGCCCGTCCAGGAAGCCCTTGACGTCTTTGGTGCTGGTTATCAGCTCATGGAGTTGCTCAAAACCACTGGAAGCATCCTCGGAGTCCATGGCGACTAATGTAGGCCGACACGACAGCGACCACAACAACCAAGTTCTACCGATGAGAGCCGGAGAGTTGTTCAATATTGCCTAGACGGTGTCTGGTGCAGCTGGGCAACCCGCCACGGTGTGCGCTCCTTCCAGCAGAGTTCGCCTAGGGTTCGGAGACCGCAGGAACGGGCTCGGGTGTTTGAGGGTAGATGGTTTCCTTCGGTGCGTTGTTGGTGGCCTTGGCCCACGGGTAGTACACGGCGGCCGTAACGATGATGCCGACGATCCAGGAGATGTCGGCCCCGCCGAGCCAGTGCGTGACCGGGCCCGTGTAGAGGGTCTGGGCGAGGAAGGGGATCTGGCACAGGATGCCGATCGCGTAGGACAGGAGCGCTGCGGTGTTCCAGCGCCCATACTGGCCATCCGGGGTGTAGAGGGCGGGCACGTCCAGCCGGTCCCGGGAAATCTTGTAGTAGTCGATGAGGTTAATGACCGACCATGGCGTGAAGACCATCAGAAGCATCAGGACAAAGTTCTTGAACAAGTTGAGGAAGTCTTTGCTGGCAAACAGTGCTATGAGCACGCTAATGGTGATGATGACGAGGATGAATGTTATCCGTGCGGTTTTGGAGACGGTATTGCGCCTGTTGATGGCGGTGCTGATGGTCACCGCGCACATGAAGGAACCGTACGCGTTCAGACAATTGACGGTCAGTTTTCCCGTGACGATGACCAGGTAGATGAAGATGGCGATGAGGCCGCCTCCGGCCAGGTCGCCCATATATCCGACCTGGTTCTTGAGAAAGTCTCCTCCAAGTCCTGCAGCCGACAGTCCCCCCGCGACTGCCCCCAGTGTCATGGCCCACTGCGCACCGCCCACAGAGCCGGCAAACGTGTACCAGAAGGTCTTGCGCTCACTGGTATTCTGCGGCAAGTACCGGGAGTAGTCGGCGACATAGGGGCCGAACGTCATTTGCCAGCCAGCACCTAATGCAATGGCGGTCAGGAACGTCGGCCATTCGAAACCCTTCAGGAACATGATCTGGGCCATGTCGAACCTGGCCAGGACAGCCACCGTCAGGTACAGGAATCCGGCCAGGCCGAGCACGGTCGCGACACGGCCCAGGGCATGGATGTACTTGTACCCAAGAATGGCAAGAAGGGCAGTGGTAGCGCCGAAAATAATGATGCCAACGGCCGGGACCTCGGTTCCGAGCATCAGATTGATGGCCTGGCCGGAGAGAACGGTTCCCGTCGAAGCGAACCCTATGTACATCAGGATTACCAGCACCAACGGGATAATCGCGCCATAGACACCGAACTGGGCGCGGCTTGAGATCATCTGCGGTAACCCCAGCCGGGGACCTTGAGCGGAATGGAGGGCCATGACAATGCCACCGAGGATGTTGCCCACGAAAAGACCGACGATAGCCCAAAACGCGTCCGCGCCGAACACAACGGCAAGGGCTCCATCAACGATGGCCGTGATCTGGGCGTTGGCACCGAACCAGAGCGTGAACTGCCCCTTCGGGCTGCCGTGACGCTCGTGCGGCGGAACCATTTCGATCGACCGCGTCTCAACGGTTGGGCGTCCTGATGCCATGGGGGCTCCTTCTTCAACAGGGGATATGTTCCATATCACAGGACCAGGAAAGGGTCTTCAATGAGTTTTGACACGGTATCGTCCCGTATACCGGACACCGGCCCGGTTCTTCCCGTATCTGAAGCTACTTGTTCAGTCGGGGAGTGCATGCTCAGCCCTGGCTCCCGGGGCGAACGACCGTGTGTGGGTCGTCCGGAACGAAATGGGCCTGTGCCGTCCAGGGGCAGGAAGGGGCGGCCGGGAACGTGAGGTCGCCGGCTGTGGCAACGCCATAAGCTACCGCGTGCTTGCCGCAGGCTTAGCTGAGATCAGCACCCCATCCTTAATGGAGCAGGGCAGGTAAGCCTGGGAGGAGTCCGTCCCGGGCTGTGGACATTTCACCCTTGTGGGCCCCGCTTCCAGGGACAGTGTCGATACCGTCGAACTCTTCAGTGGAGACGTTCAACGATTGGCCGGTCGGGGACAGTGTTTTCTTCACGCACTGCTCTGTCTGCGCGCAGTTCTTGCCAATGCTGTCCTGGAGTTTTTGCGTACCAAGTCCAGTTGTCCGATCACCATGGTAAGGAAACCTGAGGAAACGTACAGATCTGCCCATGCAGCCGTGGTTGAAACGGCAAGGGTCTCTCTGCCGCCCAACATGTCAAGGTCCTTACACTCGGCTGGTTCTACGGCGAGGGCGCCCTGGAATGCCTTCATGGGTTTCTCCTAGGAAGGCACTCCAGGGCAGCGTTTATGGATCGAACGCTATGGATTGCCTCTGTGCCGTTGGCGGCCTCTGCCCGGGGTCGAGCAGAGGCCGTGTGCTGGGTTCACTTAGGCAGGTTGCCCGGCCAGGCCGTAGGCCTCGTCCTCGGAGGCGTGGGGGATCTTCATCTCGAATGTCTCGGTGATGGAGGTGTAGTCGTGGTACCCCATCCTGGCGAGCGGCCTGATTCTTTGTATGTCGAGTCGGCCGTCGGAGGTCAGGACTTGATCGTTGATGTGGATGCGTTCGACCTGGGCGAAGACGATGTCGATGGTGCCGACGTTGGAGTTCCCGGTCATGCGGTGGGTCGAAAGGTAGCGGCATTCGAAGTGGACCGGGCTTTCGGCCACCATAGGCGTGGGGGAGAGCTCCGCGTAGCGCTTGCTGATGCCAGCACGGTCGAATTCGTTTTCCTCAAACGGCAGAGCCATGGCGCTGATGTTGACGGCTTCGCGGAGGTCGTAGGTGGCCATGTTCCACACGAACCACCCTGTCTGCTCAGCGTTCAGGACAGTGTCTTTTCTGCGACCGTCCGGGTACTGGTTGGCGGAGAACATCACCATGGGCGGGTCGAAGGTCAGGTTCTGCCACTGGCTGTAGGGGGCGAGGTTCTCCACCCCGTCGGGGCTGATGCTCGAGAGCCAACCGATGGGACGCGGGACGGTGCAACTCTTGAAGGGGGAGTAGGGCAGTGGGCTGCGTTCTTGCGCGGGATCGTACTTCATGAGGTTTCCTTCGTACTGGTGCTGGTGTTTGCTGTTGCCGGGACGGTGGTCTCGGCCTGCGCGAATTCGGGCGTTGGTGAGGATGATCCCGGTCGGTTCCGGGTGGTGCGGGAGGTCGCGTAGTAGAGGCCGCCGGCGACGACGAGGCCGATGAGCCAGGCGATCTCGGCGCCGCCGAGCCAGTTGGCTATGGGTCCGACGTAGAGGGTGCTGTTCATGAAGGGAATCTGGATCAGCACGCCAATGGCGTAGGCCATGAAGGCTCCCCTGTTGAAGCGGCCGTATTCACCGTCGCGGAGGAAGAGTTGGGCGATGTTGTAGCGCTCTTTTCTGACCCAGTAGTAGTCCACGAGATTGATGGCCGACCATGGGGTCATGAAGTAGAGCAGGAACAGCAGGAAGTTGGTGAAGTTGTTTAGGAAGTTGTCAGTAGCGGCCAGGGCGATCGCCAATGAGACCGCCGAGATTGCCACAACGTAGAGCGATCGTTGGCGTGGGCTGACCCTGTCTTGCCGCGTGAGGCTCGTGATGATGGTGGCCAGGGACATATAGCCGCCGTAGGAGCTGAGCGTATTGCCGGTGAGCTTGCCGCAGATGACCGCGAGCAGGACCAGCGGCCAGATCGCGCCGCCCAGTCCGGCGAGGTAACCCACTTGATCGTGGCCGAAGCCCTCGCCGCCGAGTGCCGCGGCGAGGGCACCGAGGATCATGGCGAGTGAACCGCCCAGGACGCTGCCAAGGAAGGTCCAGCCGATCGTGGCCCGCTTGGGTGTGTTCTCGGGCAGGTAGCGTGAGTAGTCGGCAATGTATGGCCCAAACGTAAGCTGCCATGATGCTGACAGCGAGACCCCCAAGACAAACGCCGCGCCATCGAAGGCATTCGTTTCGGTCACGGTTCCGATGTTTCCGTCGGCCATGATGCGGATGAGAAGAATCACGAACACCACGGCGCTCAGGACAGCGGCGATGTGGGAGAACTTGTGGATGTAGCGGTAGCCGATGATCGCCAGGGTCGTCGACATCAGCGCGAAGACCATGGCGCCCACCTCCGCGGGGACATGGAGTAGAGTGCCGATCGCCTGACCGCCAAGGACCAGCCCGGTGGCGTAGAAACCGACGTAGATCATCAGAGCCAGAACGAGGGGCAGGATGGCCCCGAAGTATCCGAACTGGGCCCTGCTCTGAATCATTTGCGGAACACCGAGCCTGGGGCCCTGCGCCGAGTGGAGGGCGGTGAAGAACCCGCCAACAGCGTTGCCCAGGATGATCGCCGGAATGGACCACAGCGCGCTGTTGCCGAGGATGACGAACAACGCCCCGGTCACCACCGCCGTAATGGAAGTGTTCGCGGCGAACCACACGAACAAGAGGCTCCTCGGTTTCCCATGCCGTTCTTCGGGTGGGATGAAGTCAATGGAGCGCCGCTCAACGGTAACGGTCTTCGCCATTGCAGACCTCGAATCTGTAGGAAGTTGGAAAGATTTGCGGTGCGCGCTTGACCAGTATGCGACCAATATATCGGTTGTGCAAGGGGTTCCGATAGAGTGGTGCCATGATGCAGCAGGGAAAGGCCGCCCAGGCCTACGACGAGATCGAACGCCTTATCGTCTTCCAGGAACTGGCGCCGGGCTCGCTCGTCTCGGAGGCCGTCCTGATGGAGAAGACCGGCCTCGGGCGGACCCCTGTCAGGGAAGCGCTGCAGCAGTTGGCACGGAACCGATTGGTGGAGATCCACCCGAACAAGGGTGTGCTGGTTCCGCTGGCTTCCGTCGAGGCCCAGTTGCGCATGCTTGAACTGCGCAGGGTGCTTGAATCGCTAGCCGTCCAGCTGGCTTGCCCGGCTGCTACCGATACCGAACGCAAGGCGATGCAGGACATGGTCGGGCTGCTGGAAGCGGATCAGTTCACCCTTCGGCAGTACCTTGAAACGGTCAAGGAAACCCACCTTATGATCGTGGCTGCGAGCCACAACGAATATCTCGCCGATGCCATGGCGCCACTTCAGGGGCTCTCCCGCCGATTCTGGATCACCCACGTGAGAGACGAGCAAGTAGAAATCAGCCAGGGATCAGAACTTCATGCCAGCATTCTCCGGAGCGTCCTGGAGCGGGACGCCGAGAAAGCCGAAAAGGCCAGCCACGCCCTGAACGACTACCTCGTGGAATTCGCCTACCGCACGGTCCGCCCTCGCATCGGAAGTGTCTAGCAACGATCCACCTCGCGAGCGTCGGCCGGTGGGCCGAAGTGGAGATGGCCAAGCGACCGTGAGAGCCCAGCGGCATGGAGCGCCGTCAACCAACCACATGCTTCCTTTTGCTAAAAGGGCGCCAATACCCGACGGCATCCCGTGAATGTGGAATCAAGGACACTGTCGTGCGCTGGTCAGCGGAAACACTTGGATCCGTTGATGGACGGGAGTTCTCGCAACTGCTTCTACTCCCGTTGCTTGAACGCCGATAACGGATATTCCGTCAAGCTAGCTGCATCCTAACGCCCCATGACAACGGCTGATGACTTGGTAACGCCGCTAGGAGGGTCGGCAGCTTGCGGCTGGCTTCCTTAGACCGCCAATGGTTGATGCAATAGTTGCGCGAAGATGACGCTGGAGTCATACACGGCCTATCGACGCAATCGGCCTCGCTGCCGGCCCTGTGCCCTCAGTTCCACTTCAACCAAGGCGTGCAGGTCTAAATTCAGCCTGCTCGAGTCCAATAGCTCGATGCTTAAGGCGTAGTCCTGTGTCTCGTATGCTCGCTTTTGAGAATCACTCCAAGGGCTATGGTCATGAAATACAACCAAAAAGTAGTCCTCGTCCTCAGGGAGCCAAGCGCCACTGAAGTCGCGGCGAATTAGGGTGTTTGACGACAGCTTTGTCCGAGGAGGACTCATATCAGGCCTGGCCCGCCCCTTGGGTAGACCCAACTTTTTGAGATTCGCATCCCTTTCCATCTCTTCGGAGGAGGGTTGCGCCTCGTATGTAGCAATCACTTCTTCCAGTGAGTGCGATCTCACGAACTCGAAGTGCATCTTCCCTGCGATGTAGTCCTTCCGGCTCCTGCGCACAGGAGGATCAAAGGCAAGTGCCACTCGGAAATGACGTTCGTATGCTCCCGCAGCTGCGAACTCTTCGGGTATCGGCAGCCTATGAACTATCCGGCTGTTGGTTTTTATCTCGCCCTGATATGTAAGGATTGTTCGGTTGCCGCCGCTCTCCAAGACTCGGCTGGCATCGGGTAGGCCATATGCAGCAGCGACCGTACCTTCCCTGTCAAGTACTTCGCTCGAACCCGGGTGGGTGTTTGCTACACAAGAAAGGGCCGATAAGGCTCGCAGCAAATTTGGCGAAGCCGACGGATACCGAGTCGAGATCTTCGCTATCTCATGCGCAACGTAAGGAGCGGCCAAACTAGTTCCGTTTGAAAATCCAGCAACCCGGCCATTGCCAGTTTGCGGCGGCTCCAGCGTGACAACGCTCACAGATAAATCGGGAGGATACGAACCCAGCGTTTCGTCCCATACCCAGTTGCCTCCAGGGGCAATAAATTCCGGCTTTCTGGTGCCACTCTTGCTCGAACCTCTCGTAGGACCAGTTCGGCTAAATGGGGCAATTTGGCGCGCCTGAGCGATTGGGAGGCGAGTGCCACCGGCATTGACATCGGGAACGTCGGTCTCAGAAAAAGCACCGACCGTTACAGCCAAAGCCGCTCCGCCTGGCGCAGCCACCCGCGAGCCTGCTTCATTTAAATAGTGTGGGTAATCCTTGAACCAGTGCAATCCAGATGGGATAGAAGAAACGTTGCCGGAAGCAAGGACGATGACGACCTGAAGCTCTCGAGACAGTCGGTCGACAACGGCGGTCAGCTCAGACGGGATTGGATCGTCATCCGCATGAGGGTAGGCAATTGAGCATACGATCACTTTGGCGCCTTGTGCTGCCACCCATCTAAGAGCAGCCTCAATGGTGAGCGCAGGCGGTCCGACTACCGTCGGATTGCCGAAAGGGTCGCTCTCCATGACTCTGGCAGCGATGATGGGGTTCGGACGCGGCAGATCCCCGGAGGAGAGCAGTTTGGACAGGGAACCATAAGCCGCGATTCCGGCAACTTGCGTCCCATGCTTTGTGGGCGGCCCATATGGGTGATCCACAGGGAATGCCGCGGAATGTGTTACTACTCCCTGCAACCAGGGGTTACCTGTAACCACCAAGTCGTCTACAACTCCGATTGGAGCACCATAGGGGGAGGCCTCAACCTGGGGCTGCGGAGCATTAATGTACTCGCTCCTGCCGATCAGGGGTTTGAGAGGACCTCTCACCTTCTCGACCAGTGGGTGATCCAGTAGCTCGTCAAGAAGCTGCTGATTTGTGGCTACTCGGATGAGCAGGGTATCAGGACGGTCATCAACGGCGAGAATGCGAATCGAGGTGTCGACCGCCGCCGCCGCATCAATGAGCTCCCGGATTTCTCCGACACGACCGGGAGCGCGACGAGTAGCGATTGAATCTGCGGCTAGAGATGTCGGCCAGAGGATAACGTCAACAACCTCATGGGACGTAAAGTCCAACGATGACAGAGAAGGATCTGCGCGGTCATCACGACCATAGACCTCAACGCCCTCAATGTTATCTAGGAGCTTCTGCCAACTCTTGTGATCGTCCCAGTCTTGCTCCCCATCCGCATACCGCAAGATCAGATTACCGACCAGCCGTCTTGATTCTTTATCCGATAGAACAAAAAACTGGTTTTGCTCATTGGCGCCGAGCGGAGTCATTTCGAAACCACCGAATGCGCCAGTGGTAAAAGCGGCACGACCAGAAAATTTCAGTACAAGACGACCAAGCGGATCGTCGTCTTCATCCACTTCAGTGGCAGGCTCCGAAGTATCAAAGACGGCGGATCCGTTGATCGATAGCCCTGCCAGAATCCCCGCCAGTATGGTCGCTTGTCGTGCACGGTCAGGCTTGGCCTTATCAGCATTGTAACCTTCGGACCGCTTTGAAGTGAGCGGGATACCGGGCATGAGATTGAGATGATCTGCCATTCGAGTAGCTTATCTCTGCGGGGCAAATCCGGACTTATTTGCCAGTTATCCCCAGGGACGAGATACAACTTCGGCCAACGCAGCTGTCATGTCCGCCCGAGACACCTTCTTTCGGCCTTGCATGATAGCGCGGCGTCGGGCCGAGTTGGAGAGATAGCGTGTGGCAGAGTGCGGAAGACCTTCAAGCTTTTTGGCGACATCAGTTAAGTCAACTTCGGCAAGCCCGTAATGACTCAAGGAACGAAATAGCAGGACCTCATGGTCTGCAACCGAAGGGAGACCCAACTCTGCAACGACATCAAATCGTCGCCATAGGGCGCGATCAAGAATGTGAGAGTGGTTGGTTGCCGCCATGATAATGGATGGCCCCTTGTAGCGATCAATCATCTGCAAGACTGCGTTGACCACGCGACGCAACTCTCCATGGTCACTCGGATCATCACGCAGTTTCCCTAAGCTGTCGAACTCATCGAGAAAAAGGACGTAAGCTCCACTGGATGCAAAATCAAACAGATTCTTAACATTCGAAGCCGTCTCACCCAAGTAACTTGAAACTAAGCCGTCAATACTGGCGGTTACAAGCGGTCTACCAAGTTCACTGGCCAGCGCTGCAGCCATTGTGGTCTTTCCACATCCAGGTGGTCCATAAAGTAGAACCTTGTTCCTGCGGGGTAAGCCTTCTGCATCCAGTTGAGGCCACATCCTGACCTCACCTATCAATTCATGAAAAGAGTCGCGGTTATTTTGGGCGAGGACAAGGTCATCAAGGAACATCTGCGGTGATTCCACAGTTGCTATGGGAGCTTTGCTATCGCGATCAACAGGGGGCTCAGGGAGTGGCAGGCTGTCGACTATGGTTATCCCTGATCCGCTGCCTGCCAGCATCCTGGTCAAGTCCTTGGCGAGTGTCGTATGCCGCTTCGCTTCCTCTTCTTTAATGATGGCTTGCGCAGCGCGACGGAATAGCAAGTCGTCGCGATCGCGATACGCAGCGATCATGTTCTTGAGGTCACGTCCAGCCATAACGACAAGTCTACGATGGCTGATAGTGCCACGATCGTGTCATCCGTTGCAGTGCGGCCGGTGAAATGGTCGATCGGACGACGCCAAGCACTGATCGTCCGAGCATCCGCATGCTTAGCCCCGTTGACGTATGCTCGTGAGTCAGCTCACTTTTGTAGAGGATGCGCGCAGTTCCTAGATGTGCTGCGATGCGATTACAAGCTTGCTGCCAGTGCGTCTCTTAGCTTCTTGATGCTCGCGTCTTTGAAAATCGAGGCCGTCGGTCCATTGAAACCAACTATTCCCTTCATGAGTGCGTTGGCAGGGCGGCCGACCAGCTTTGGCTTCATGATCTCGATCAACCGATTGAATTGCTCCTGCGGCTTCTTGTACGACAGTAGGGCAGCGACATCTGCGCCAGTTAGGTAGAGGAGGGCCAGGCTTGCTTCCTCGGGATTCACGGTGCTCAACAATCGTTCGTAGATGGGATCAGCTGCCCAGGAGATGCCTGAATGGCGGCCAAGGAAGACTTCCACGAGTACTTCTATGTACTTGAATCGAACACCCGTGGGAATGGGCATACTGCCTATGTAGCCTTCAAGTTCCCGGGCTATTGGTGGTTCGTTGTAAAAGTTGTCGAGTCCGTGGTGCGTTCGGCGCAGACGGTCAAGGAGAGCATCGATGTCACCTGACCGAATGTCTTCCGGAAGGTAGGACTCGCCTTCGACGGCCTCCAAGAATTCTCGTGCAAAGCTTGCTTGATCGGTATCTAAATTGGCCTTGAACCGTGCGTATCGAGTACCGAAACTGGATTTCACTTCCTCGGCCAGAGTCGGCCAGAGGTGAGGCAGCAACAGCCTGACATTGTCGCGGATTACTGGAGTAGAGTCCTTCGCGACGTAGATGCCAAAGAGCCCGTTCGCAAGAACGTCCGTCTGGTCACGACGCAACCCTTCGAAAAGGCCTGCGAAGCCCGCAGCGTCCTCTTTGGTTACGGTTGCCGTCTTGACGTTTCTCAAGAGCCTTGACGTGGCCACCATTGTCGGGGACTGCGGGAGAGTGATTACTTCGCGGATGCATGTTTCCATGTATCCCAGAAGTGCGTAGGGTTGAAGTTCATGTTGATTGGGGTGCGCTGCACTCGCGTGATTCCGCATGTACCGCACCAAGTCCAACTGCTGTTGTCCGATAGAGGAAATGAAGCCGATGCGCGCAGCGGCCCTGATCAGTTCGTCATCGGTGATTTTGGTGAGATCTTCAGCATCCTTAAGTTCTTTGCGCTTCTCAGGTGCATCTACTGCCAGGTCGAAAAAGTATGCAAGGTCATAATCAATGATGCGTTTACGAAGCTCGGAAATGGTTTCATCCCAAAGATAATTGAGAGCAGCATCAAAGAGGCCCGCACTAATTGCCATCATGAACTTCGACAAGTACATGGACTCAGCTCGCTTTTCAGCAGGCAGAGCGGACATTGCCCCATCCATGTTCTGGAGAACCTGCACGCGCTTGTCGACGGGGTGAACTACCTCTGTTGAGGGCAGCCCCATTTCTTCGGCCTTGGAAAGAAGTGCTTCCTCGAAAACTGCTAGAGCACCAGTGATCTCGACCGCAGAAGATTGCACCTTGGCAACTACAGCGTTCATCTCGTTCAAGCTGTTGCCTTTCTTTCTATGATCCGAAAACAGTTCCTCTCTCGCATTCTAAAGGGATGGACGGCACCCACTGAAGCTAGGGCTCGTCGTATTTGTCCTCGCCAGTGAAGACCAGCTGCTCTTTGATCTAGTCGACGCGTACCCCTTGTCGGGTGAGTCCTTGGACGAGTGCACGCAGGTCGCCGCGGTTTGAGACGAGACGGTCCCTGCTGTGCATAACGACTATGTCGCCGGGGCAGCTCTCTCATGGTGAGCGGTTCAGATCATCCAAGAGGAACACTCGTCTGAATGATGCATCTGATTGAGATACACAGAGTTCTACTTTACATAAGGCCGGTTATCGGCGTTCGGGAGAAAGCTCTATGGGCGAAAGAATCGAGCACTAAACTATGGTCAGCTGGTCAGACGAACGATATGAGTGTGGCTGATCGCCTCATCTAGGCGGTCGCCGCGTACTGGACTGCAGATGTCCGCACTCTCGGCGCATGGCTGGATGGATCAGCCGCCTGCGTTGTGTACCAAGGAACCCGCGACCCGGACCGCGTCCTTGGCCACAGGTTTGCGTTCACTGCGGACTGTGGGTGTAGCCGGAAGGCAGGGCGTACGGTCTGCTAGGCGGCGGAAATCGCAAAGTCATTGATCGCAAAGTCCGCAGGCGAACTGGAAGCACTCTGGGCAGGGGACCGTCGGAAGCGCCGCGGCGCCTACAAGGAGATCCGAGGCGCTCCTGCCCACCCGCCGCTGTCAGGTGCCGGATGGCCTACCGCGGCGATGCCCAGCAGCACAGCTATGCCGCCACTCCTGGTGGCCTGCCCGTAGTAGACGCCCCGCCCCGCCGTGTCTCCAAGAGCCAGGAATCCGGGGATGGCAGCACGGATTGTTGGCCTGAGAGTCATGTGGCCAAGAATCAGGAGAACCACCACCGCGACGAGCGGAATTGCCGTAGGCCCGGAGGTGCCGGCCACCTCGGCATAGCCTGCTGCTTCTGGCCCGGGGGAGTATCGCCCAGCCCCTACGCCTCCGCCACCGCCGGGGCGTTCCGGAAGTGGCCGACGGCGATGAGTACGGCCCCGGCGACGGCCCAGCAGGCCAGCACCAGCCATGGGAGCGCTGCCGATGCGTCCGGGAAATAGGAGAGGTCCCGCAGTAACGTTCCCGAGGCTCCGGGCACCATCCATTGGCCCACGTCACCCCAGGGTGCGGGAAGGAATTCCTTGGGCTGGGTCAGTGACGAAAGTGGGTTGCCCACGAACAGTGTGATGACCGCGCCCACGGCGATGCCCGCCCGCCCGATCAGGGCGTTGAGCCCTACGATGATCGCCGCCGTCGCAACAACGCCGAGGCCGATCGCGCCGGCGTTCGCCCAGTAGCTTCCCTGGAGGGTGTGGAACCAGCCCTGCAGGATGCCGGCGAGTCCCAGGCCCGCGATGACGCCATACGCCAGGATCGCACCCAGCCGGCGCCAGGTTCCGGAGACAAGAAGCGAGATGAGGACGCCACCGATCATGCCGCCCATGGCGAGGGGCAGGCCGGCGACGGCAAGGCCCGTGCCGCGTGGGTCGTCGGACGAAAGAGGCACGACGTCGGTAACGGCCACCTGGGGGACTGCTGCGGGCTGCGTGCCTTGCGCGGGCTGGGGCGGGGTGCCGGTTGCCGCACCTTGGGCCGCCTGGGCCAGGGCGGCCTGAAGCTTGGCGATGACTTGGGCCTGGATCTGTGACTGCATCTGGGCGCCCATTTGCGTCAGTGCCTGGGATGCGACCGGGCTGCCTGCGCTGGCCACAAGGATCTCCGGAGAAGCGCCGAGGACGATCGCGCCATGCACCTGGCGTTGCTTGATGAGGTTAACGGCGTCGTCGCGGCTGGAGGCCATGCGCACATCGAGGGCGCCTGCTGGTGCCTGCGAGGTGATCTGGGCGATCTGCTCTGCGCTGCCGACGGCGGCAACGGGCAGGTTCTGGACCTTGGCGGTGACGCTCGGCCAGGCAAAGGCCAGCAGGACCGTGCAGACGGCGACGGCGGCGAGCAGGGCGGTGCGGAGTGCGTGGGGCCACGGGGTATGGGTACCCGTTGGTGGCTCCTGGCGGTGCTCCGGGGCGGCCGTGCGTTCGGTGGTGGCGGACATGGTGCGTCCTCTCGGGATCGTGCAAAAAGAATGTTCGTTCTTCATTCTTGACCCCCACCAGTAAAACGTCAAGAATGATCATTCGTTTTCTTTTCCGGTACGGTGGTCCCATGCCGAAAGTCAGCGAGGAACACCGTGCCGCAATGCGGGAGCGCATCCAGCGGGCCGCGCTCGCCTGCGTTGCCGAGAAGGGATTCTCGAACGTGGCCATGGGGGACATCATCGCCAAGGCCGGGCTCTCCGCCGGAGCCGTCTATGTTTACTACCGCAGCAAAGAGGAACTGATTGTCGACGCCGGCAGGCGGGTCTTCGAGGAACGCATGGCGGCACTCGAGCGCCTCAGCGCACACCAACCGGTCCCGCCGCCCCAAGAGGCCGTGGTGGCGCTCATGTCCGGCCTGATGGCCATGGACTTCTTCCCGGATGTCGCCGTGCAAGTGTGGGGCGAGGCCGTCCGGAATGACCAGCTTGGCGAGGTGGCCCAGAACATCCTCGTCCAAATCCGCGGGCACCTTGAGAATTACCTGGAGGCGTGGATCCGCGCATCGCGGCCGGACGAGGACGCGGAGGCCACGGCCCGGTGCCTGGCCCCGGCCGTCATGGGGCTGATCCAGGGATTCGCCATCCAGTCCGCCCTCGGCAAGGAAGGGACCGGCCCGGACTACCTCAAGTCCGCCCGGGCCATCCTGGCCAGCCTCTAAGCCCGCGTCCGGTGCGGAAAACGAACCTCAACGCAGCGCACCAAAGCCTCTCCCCTTGGCGCCCCCGGACTCCTATGATCCGTATATCTAGCTCACAAACCTGAGGGGTGCACGTGACTGAAGCAACGCCCAACGAACAAGTGGTGCAGCGGCTGATCGACTGCATCAACGCGCGCGACATCGCCGTCATGGACGAAGTCTTCCACGACGACGCGATCATGCACTGGCCCCAATCCGGCGAGGTGGTGCGTGGGGCCGGGAACCGACGGGGAATCTACAACGCGTTCCCGCAACTGCCCACCATCACCCCGCGAAGGATGACCAGCGGAGGGGACCTGGTGGTTGCCGAGGCGCTGCTGGACTATGCCGGCCCGCAGTACGAGACCGTGTTCATCTTCGAATTCCGGGACGGCAGGATCGCCAAGGAAACGGCCTACTGGAGTGAAGCCTTCGAAGCGCCGGAGTGGCGGTCAGCGTGGGTCGATACGGAGTAACCCTCAGCAAGCCACGACATTGACGGCGAGGCCGCCGCGCGAGGTTTCCTTGTACTTGCTCTTCATGTCCGCGCCGGTCTCGCGCATGGTCTTGATGGCGGTGTCCAGGGACACGTGGTGGATGCCGTCCCCGCGCAGGCTGATCCGCGCCGCATTGATGGCCTTGTTGCTGGCCATGGCGTTGCGTTCGATGCACGGGATCTGCACCAGGCCACCCACGGGATCACACGTCAGGCCGAGGTTGTGTTCGATGCCGATCTCGGCCGCGTTCTCCACCTGCAGCGGGGTCCCGCCCAGGATTTCGCACAGGGCGCCGGCGGCCATGGAACAGGCAGAACCAACCTCGCCCTGGCAGCCCACCTCCGCACCCGAAATGGACGCGTTGGTCTTGAACAGCACGCCGATGGCCGCCGCGGTCAGGAGGAACCGGACTATGTGGTCTTCTGAGGCACCCGGTACGAACTTCATGTAATAGTGCAAAACGGCGGGAATGATTCCGGCGGCACCATTGGTGGGCGCGGTGACCACGCGGCCACCGGTGGCGTTCTCTTCGTTCACGGCCAGGGCAAACAGGTTCACCCAGTCCACGGCGCGCAGGGGGTCAGTGGCGTCGTCTTTGGTCTGCAGGTCGGCAAAGAGACGCGGCGCACGACGGCGGACCATCAGGTTTCCGGGCAGGTGCTCTTCCGTACGGCTGCAGCCGCGCGAAACACACTCCTTCATGGTTTCCCAGATGCGCAGAAGCTCGGCACGGGTATCTTCTTCGCTTCGCCAGGCGCTTTCATTGGCCAGCATGACGTCGCTGATGGACATGCCTTCGCGCTCGCAGTGGTCCAGCAGTTCCTGTCCGTTGCTGAAGGGGAAACGCAACGCCACGGCGTCCTGCTGCGTCTGCCCTACGGCGTCCTCGTCCACCACGAAACCGCCGCCGACAGAGTAGAACACCCGCTCGGAGACAAGGTTTCCCTGGCCGTCGAAGGCCTGGAAGCGCATACCGTTGGGGTGGGCCGGCAGGGACTGGCGCATATGCAGCACCACGTCCTTTGCCCGGTTGAAGGAGACCATCCGGCGCCCGGCCAGGAGGATCTTCTTCGCTTCCGTAGCCTCGGCCACCATGCGGTCCGCGGCCATGGGGTCAACCGTTTCCGGGAGTTCGCCCATGAAACCGAGGATCACGGCCTTGTCCGAGCCGTGTCCCTTTCCAGTAGCCCCCAGCGAACCAAACAGTCCGGCGTGAACCCGATCAACGGCGTCGAGCTTTCCGTCCTGTTCCAAGGCGTCAACGAAGGTGCGGGCCGCGCGCATCGGACCCACCGTGTGGGACGACGACGGGCCGATGCCGATCGAGAACAGGTCGAGGGCGCTCAATGCCATGGGATCCTCCAAGGGAGCAATAGGGGCTGGGTTCCCTTTCAACTGTGGAGGGTGGCGGCGCGCGCGTCCATCGGGAATTAGTGAAACAACCGTCAAGCTGAGCTTAACGATCAGGCCGTGGGGCGGGCCTCGGTGGCGATCCGGAGTTCCTCGATGACAGCGGCAATGGCGGGAGCGGCCTTGCCCGCGGCTCGGTACAGGATGATGATGTTGCGGCCGCAGCTCGGATCGACGCGGCGGACCTGGAGATCCTGGGTCTCGCGGCCAAGATTCAACTCGCTCATCAGGGCCACCCCGAGCCCGCCACGGACCAGGCCCAGCGTGGCCATCAGGTTCCGGCAATTGGCGATGACTTTGGGAGTGAAGCCGGCTTCGCGGCACGTCTGCAGCACGAACCGTTCAAAGACGCTGCCTTCCTGGTCCAAAACCCAGCTTTCATGGGCATAGTCGGGGAGCCTGACGGGAGTGCCGCTGTCCGGCACGGGCCGGTCCCGGGGCAGGACCAGGATGATCTCGTCGCGGGCCAAAACGGTCTTTACCAGGCCCTCGTCCTGGATTTCGCTGAGGTCGTCCACCACGGCAATATCAATGTTTCCGGCGCGGAGTTGGGCCACGCTTTCGGACGGTTCGAGGTCGGAGATGGTGACGTCCAGCCTCGGGTAGGCCGCCTGCAGGGACATGACAGCCGAGGGAAGCACGGTGCTGCAGAAACTCGGGAACGCGCTGATGGCCAGACGGCCGCGGACGTCGGTCTGGAATTTCTTCAGGGTGGCTTCGGCGGCTTCCACTTCCGAGGCGATCCGGCCAAAGTGCTCCACCAGCAAGGCGCCCGCCTCGGTCAGCCTGACCTTCCGGCCCGTCCGGACCAGCAGCGCGAGGCCGGCCTCCTTCTCGAGCACGGCCAATTGCTGGCTGACGGCCGACGTTGTCATGTGCAGCTTGGCAGCGGCGGCGGTCATGGTGCCCTCGAGCTCAAGGGTCTTGAGGATATGCAGGCGTCGGATGTCCAGCACTGACGCTCCCTTCGGTTTAGCTCTACTTAACCGCACTCCTTGCTACGGGGTGAAGGGGTGGACGAACCCGAGTGTGGCCCTTCCCTGGTCGTCGATGACGTGCCCCAGGTGCTTGCTCATCCGGAAGACCACGCTCCTGTCCACGATCCGGGCGCTCGGAACCGCCGCCTCAAGGGCCGCCTCGAAGCGCATCACATCGGTCATTTCCCGCAGCCAGACGGCCACCACCAGGTTGTATTGGCTGGCCACGGCCAAGGCCGTGCGGGCCTCCGGAATCTGGGCCATGAGCCCGCGCATTTGCTGGATGTGCTTGGCTGCGGTCCGCACGAAGTACCAGGCGTAGACGGGCCAGCCGGTGACACTGCGGGCTACATCCGTGCGCAGCCGCAGCCGTCCGTCGGCCCGCAGCCGGGCCAGTCCGTCCGCGACGCGTTGTTCGCTGAGCCCGTGTTCAGCGGCGATGCGGCTCACGGGACGGCGCCCGTCCTCCAGCAGGCAGTGCCGGAGCGCGTATTCGACGTCGGGATGTACAGTCCGCGGGGCCCGGGCGCTCGGGGGCTTGGGCTTGGCCACCTTGCCCGCCTCTGCGGGCGTGAGCGCACGCAACCTCCAGGCCGAGGCTTCCATGATCATTTCGGTGACCAGGTGCGTCTGCGTGTTCCGGACGCCATCAAGGGCGCCGATCTGGTTGGTCACCACGTCCCAGATCGCCAAAGGATTCTCCCCGAGGCACGTGGCCAGCAGGTCCCGGCCACCCGAGGTGTGGTCCAGGGTCATCACAGCCGGAATCTTGATCAGCTCCTGCGCCACCCTCGCTGTGTGTTGGGGCATGCAGGTGATGTCCACCAGGGCACTGGCCCCTTCGGTGAAGATCCCCGTCACCCAGGCAAGTCCTCTTTCCCGGAGGGATTCCCAGCGCCGCGAAAGTGTCACCGCGTCCACGCCGAGAAGGGGCGAAAGCTCGGCCCACGAGGCCCGGCCTTCGATCTGCAAGGCATGGATGATGCGCTCTTCAAGGGGATCGAGCATGTATTCCTGCATATCAGCAAGATAATCCATGGAAAGCTTCAATTTCATCCATCGGAAACACGGCGCTTCCATCATGGTGTGATCCCGTTCACTTCTCATCACATCGGAGCGCATATGCGTACAACTGCGCAGAAATCCACCGCTGCCGGAGCCGTCGGCTTCCTGGTTGTCATGGAGCTTGGCAGCGGCATCCTGCAAGGCTGGTTGAGTCCCTTGTTTTCATCGATCGGAGAGCATCACGGTGTCTCGGCCGCCTCGCTGAACTGGATCAGTGCCGCCTACTTGCTGGCGACGGTCCTGGTTGTTCCCCTCCTGTCCAAGCTCGGAGACATCCACGGACACAAGCGCGTCCTCATGATCGCCACGGCGATCGTCGCAGCCGCGTCCGTCCTGGTCGCGTTCGCGCCAAACTACGAACTGTTCCTGGTGGGCCGCGCCATCCAGGCACCGCTGGCTGTGTTCCTGCCCCTGGAATTCGCCATTGTCCACCAGCGTGACTCGGAACGGTCGGGCCGAAGCATCGGCCGGCTTGTCGCTGCGCTGACTCTCGGTGCCACGATCGGCGGCTTCTTGTCCGGCATCGTCCTTGACGCCGTCGGCAGCCTGTCCCTGACATTGCTGTTCCCGGCGATCTTCATGGCCCTGTGCATCCCCGGCATCGCCATCTTCGTCAAGGAAACCCCGCTTCGCAGCCAAGGCAAGGTGGATTACCTCGGCGCGGTCCTGCTGGGTGGCGGACTGGTGGCCGTCCTGGGCGGTGCATCCAACTTGGCCACGTGGCCCCCGTTGACTGTAGGCATCGCCATGATCGTCGGCGTGGCACTGCTCGCGGGCTGGGTAGTGTCCGCCCGTCGCATCAAACACCCGCTGGTTGACCTGAACATGCTGCTTCGAGGCGGCATCGGACTGCCGATCGTGGTGGCCTTCCTGTTCGGTGCACAGCTGTTCGGAGCCCAGGCCCCGATCTCGGTCTACCTGCGTTCCGATCCCGCGACGCTCGGATTCGGTTTCGGTGCTGCCGCGTCCGCAGCCGGAATCCTGCTCAGCATCATGGCATTGGCGGCATTCCTCGGAGCGACCTTCGCCGACCGCGTCTCCCGCATCCTGGGCGGCACACGAACCGTCTCCCTCGGCGGACTCCTCGGAGCCGTGGCCTATCTGCTCATGATCCTGGCCCCCGGAACGCTGGTCACCTTCACGGTGTGGCTGGTGGTGGCCGGCCTCGGCACGGGCATCGTCAGCGGAACGCTTCCCACGCTGGTGGTCCAGCGTGCGGCCGCCGATTCCGTGGGTATCGCGTCCGGCCTGTACAACACGGCCCGCACGGCCGCGGGCGGCGTTGCCGGTGCGCTCTTCGCGCTGCTGATGTCCGCCCTCACTGCTCCCTCCGCGTCGGGGACACGCGTAGCCACGCAGTTCTCCTTCCACGCCGTCTGGTGGATCTGCGCCGGACTGTGTGTCCTCTTCGCCGTCGCCGTGCTCTTCATCCGGACGGCCAAAGTGGCACCGGAATCCGCCGGGCACCAGGCATCCCGGCCACAGGACCCTGCCGCCGAGCAGGCCCTCGAACCAGCCAACTGAACCTCAACAGAGAAGGAAAGAAACAATGACCGTTTCGATTGACATCACCTCCAAGGAAACCCTGCGCGACGCCGTACGCGAGGCCGCGACCGCCGTCGTACCTTCCATCCTGGAACTCAGCCACACAGTGCACGCGTTGGCCGAAGTCTCGTGGGAAGAACATGAGTCGGCGGCGGCCGTGGCCGCGGTGCTGCGTGAGGGTGGCTTCGTCGTAACTGAACGTGCGTATGGAATTCCGACGGCGGTTGAGGCCACCTATGGTGTGGGCGAACTGACTGTAGTGATCTGCGCAGAATACGACGCCCTGCCCGAGGTCGGCCATGCGTGCGGCCACAACATCATCGCGGCGGCGGGCGTCGGTGCCGCTTTGGCGCTCAAGCCCGTAGCCGACGCCGCCGGACTGCGCATCAAGGTCCTGGGCACTCCCGCCGAAGAGCACGGCGGCGGCAAGGTGTCGCTCCTGCAGGCCGGCGCCTGGGAGGACGCCGCGTTTTCGCTCATGGTGCACGGCATGACGGGGGTGGAGCGCAGCGCCACGGCCTTCAGCATGGCTGCCGTGGAACGCTTCGAGGTGCAGTTCAAGGGCAGCGAAGCCCACGCGGCCGGTGCCCCTGACAAGGCGATCAATGCCGGTGCGGCAGCGAGCCTGGCCCTGATGAACATGGCCGTGTTGCGCCAGCACCTGCCGGAGAACGCGAACACCAATGCCTTCATCTCGCACGGCGGCGGCGCCACCAACGTGATCGCCGGGGAATCCACGGTACAGGTGGAGGTGCGCGCGGGGGACGTTGACGTGTGGCGGGACCTCAAGCGCCGCGTGCTCGCTTGCTTCGAAGGTGCGGCCATCGCCACCGGATGTACCTGGACCCACCGACAGACCGAACACCCCTACGCGCCGATCGACACGCATGCCGGGTTGGGCGAACTGTGGGATGCCAACATGGAGGGCATCGGCCGTCCGGTGGACCACACGCCGATCTTCGGCGGCGGGTCCTCGGATATGGGCAATGTGTCGCAGGTCCTTCCCTCAGTGCATGGCATGGTGGTAGTCCGCAACAGCACCGCCGTTCCGCACCACCCGGACTTCACGGCAGATGCCATCACGCCCGAAGCCGACGACGCCGTAGTGGACGGGGCTACGGTCCTGGCGCTGACCGTGCTGGACGCGGCGCTGGATCCTGCTTTGCGGTCTGAACTGTTGGAACTGCAGGCATCCCGCGAGCCGGGCGCGACGACGAGCACGCTGGAGGCGTAGGCGCCTCGCTGCAGCCTATTGGAGATACCTGAAGACGCCCCACGCCGGGTGGTTGATGAGGAGGCAGGCCGGCGAATGCCGGGCCGCAAACATGGCGGGCCGTCGTGCGGATGCGCTGCGGAACAACGCCTTGCCGCCGCAGGCAAGGCACCGCAGGTCATGTCTCAGCTCGTACCGGACGGTCCTGTTGAGGGAGGCGAAGAGTTCCGCTTCCCACTCCTGCCGGTCCGCCAGACAATAGGCTCTTCTCACCACGATTCTCCACGTTGTTCCATGGTTGGCCCTTCGCCGGTATCTCCAGCCGGCGAAGGGCCAACCGCGTGCGTCAGGCGCGTTCGTCAGCCAGGACTTTGGGCGACCCGCTGGCCAGCTCCTGGGAGGGACCGTTGAGGTACCGGTCCAGGGAGTCATCCATGGCGTTGATCCACCGGGTGTGGTGCTTGGTTGCCATGGTGCCGGTCACCACTGAGCGGTGCACCGCGTCGCGGTAGCCCAGGATGTCGGTGTGCTTGTTGTGCATCCAGTCCTTGAACAGCTGGGAGACGGCGTCGAGGTCGAAGGACGGGTAGTCCGTGGCATCGATGAGCTCGCGCAGGTAATCGGACTGGAAATCGGCTTCGGCATCGTGGTCCTGGAGGGCCGCCTGGCGCTCCAGCCAAAGCGCGATGTCCGCCTCGCGGTCGGCCAGGGACGGGAGGTTTACGACGCCGGTCATGACGTCGCGGGCAAACCAGGCCTGGGCGTCGAACATGTTGAAGGTGTAGTACTGGTCCTGTGCGCCCAGATAGAACAGATTGGTGTTCTGCTGCCACACCACGCCCTTGTAGAGGTTCCCCGGGTAGAGCACGTTCGGAGATTTCAGCGAGAGTTCGCCGGGCAGGAACGGGTACTTGTGCTGGTAGCCGGTGCAAAGCACCACGGCATCAAAGTCGTCATGGGTGCCATCGCTGAAGTAGGCCGTCCGGCCCTCGAAGTGCGTGACGAGCGGGCGCTCCACCGTGTTCCATGGCCAGTGGTAGCCCATGGGGTTGCTCCGGTAGCTCATGGTGATGGAGGCGGCGCCCATTTTGTGGGCCTGCATGCCGATGTCCTCGGCGGAATAGCTGCTGCCGATCATCAGCAGCCTCTTCCCCACGAAACGCTCGGCTCCACGGAAGTCGTGGGCGTGCAGGACCTCGCCGGGGAATGACTTGATGCCCTTGAATTCGGGTACGGCAGGAACGTGGAAGTGCCCGGTGGCCACCACCAGCTTGTCGAACACGTGGGTCTCCGTGAGATTGGTCCGCAGGTCCTCCACGGTCACCGTGAATTCCTGGGTCTCGTCGTTGTAGGTGGTGTGGCGCGCCACGGTGTTGAACTTGACGTACTTGCGCACATCCGACTTTTCCACCCGGCCCTTGATGTAGTCGAAGAGCACCTCGCGGGGCGGGAAGGAGGAAATGGGCCGTCCAAAATGCTCATCGAACGAGTAGTCCGAGAACTCCAGGCACTCTTTGGGGCCGTTCGACCAGAGGTGCCGGTACATGCTGGAGTGGACCGGTTCACCGCTGGCGTCCAAGCCGATGCGCCAGCTGTTGTTCCACTGGCCACCCCAGTCGTCCTGCTTCTCGAAGCACTTGATGTCCGGGATGTCGATGCCTTTTTGGCGCGCTGATTCGAACGCGCGCAGTTGGGCCAGACCGCTGGGTCCTGCGCCAATGATTCCGACTCGAAGTGTCATGCTGCTTACCTCTTTCAGATGGTGTGAAGGTGCCGGAACCTAGGCAGCGAAGTCGCGGTCGCCGGCGAAGAACCCGAGGGCGTAGTCGGGGGTTTCGAACTTGACGGTTGTCCCCTTGGGGAAGAACAGGACATCCCGCTCCTTGGCGTGGGTGACTTCGCCTGTTGCCTGGTCGGTGAGGATGAATTCGCCGGCCACTACAACCTTCATCTCGTCGTAGGTGTAGGTGTAGACGAGCGGTTTGGACGCCTTCAGTTCAAAGAATCCGGCACACATGACCGAGCCGGCCGGGTTGGAGAGCGAGTCGCCGATGGCTGCGTCGCAACCCTCCTCGTTCATCGATGGAAGGTTGAGGAAACCGCCCTCAACCTTGTGGATGGATCCAGCCTTGCTCAGGGTTCCGTTAAGCGTTTCCATGATTTTCTCCTTAGGGATCTGGTGGGATTTTCGGCAGAGCTGCGCCAAGGGACTGGTTGGTAATTTTCATCGCCCATTGGCCGCCGGACGAGTCGGCTCGAAGGCCTTGGATCTGTGATACGAGTCACTTCCCTTGCCTGAATTACGTTGACATGAACGCCTGTACAAGTCAACCGTTCATGAAAAGTTAATCGGATCTCCTGCCTAAGGAATTCTTCTTCTTGAACCGTTGACTTGAACATCTGTTCCTGTCACAGTTGACCTCGCTGTGACCCGCATCATATTGGCGCGATGTGCCACGAACTCCCTTTGAGTCCGCGGGGCAGTCGGCCACGCCTACGAAAGGGTGAGAACTATGACCACAACCCCCGCGCTGCAGTCCTGGACCCCAATGACGGGGGAGGTACTGGACCTCTGGCCAGCTGAACCCATGACGCCCATGAAAGCGGAATGGCCACGGTTGCGGTGCCGATTCATCAACTCCAAGCCTGTTGGCCGCTGGGCGGACTTCATTCTGTCCGAGTGGGAGTTGGAAGCGTGTGGCTGGGAGGATTTCCACCCCCACACCGAGACCAACGTGCTTCTTGCGGGTGAACTTTACGTTGAGAGTGAAGGCAAAACCGTCATCCTGAAACCAGGCGACGTTGCCCGGGTCAACCCCGGCCAACTCGGCCGCTACTGGGCGCCGGTTTACGCCCATATGGTCACCATCTACGGCCCCAACCCTGAAGGCCTGGAGTCGGATTCATTCCGTTACTTCGAAATCTAAACCGCTCCGTATCCGGAGTACGCGGCGAACAGCTGCGTCCACATCAAACGCCATTTCCCGCATCCATGGACGCGATGCTGCGCAAGTAACTGCATTCTGATCATCAATTGGAACAACTCCATTCGGCATGCAGTGACATTGTCCTGCCTGTAAACATCCCGGTTTGCAGATTCCATTGCCATTCAAAGGAGAAATCAATGAGTCAAGACAGTTTGAACGGAGCGGACCACCTTAAACGGTCAATCGATTGGAAACAGGGGCTGGCCATTTCGCTGGGCGTGCCGCTGCTGATCCTTCCTTCCCTGGGCTACCTGCCCATGTACGTTTCTGCAGCGGCAATTCTTATCTGGGGATTGTCGGTGGTTCAAGGCTTCTTCCAGAACACGGCCTATGCGGAACTGGCCACCACTTTTCCCAAGGCGTCCGGTCTTCCTGGATTTGCCCAGCACGTCTTCCGTACCGAAAACCACAAGGGCCGGTTCAACAAAGGACAGCTAATCGGCGGATTCAGTGCGTGGAGCTACTGGTTCGCCTGGAATCCGGTGCTGGCCATCTTCGCCATGCTGGTAGGGGGTTACCTGCATGGGTTGTTTCCGGCCCTGGCTGAAGCCTTCACCGAGTACCAGCTCTCCCTGATCGCAGGCCTGGCCATCTTTGTGGTCCTGTCCATCGTCAACTGGTTCGGCCTGAAGGACGGCGCCATTCTGGGGTACATCCTTGCCGCCGTCTCTTTGATCCCCCTGGTCGTCCTGACTGTTGCCCCGTTTGCGACCGGGCATGTGGACTTCGCGCACATCAGCGGAAGCTGGGTGCCCGCCGATTGGTCATGGGACATGCACCACGTCCTCATTCTTTTCGGTATCTTTGCCATCGCCCAATGGAGTGCCTGCGGCTGGGAAACGGCAGCCATCTACGGTCCGGAGTACAAGAAGCCAGGAAAAGACGTACCCAAGGCACTGTTCTCCTGCGGCATCATCTGCTTCTTCTCCTACGTGCTTGTCCAGGCAGCCGTCATCGGTGTCCTTGGTGTTGACGGTGTGATGGCAGAACCGATTTCGCCCTTGATTCCCGTGGCACAAGCCGTCTTTGGCGGTGTTGGATCGGTGGTCACCATCATCATGCTGATAGCCGCCATGGTCCTGATCATCCAGACGGCCTACCTTGGTTCATCACGGGCCATGCACTCGATGTCGGTGGAAGGAAACCTTCCCAAGGTGTTCGGAAGGACCAACCGCCACGGAACTCCCTGGGTTGCCATGTTCTTCACGGCTGCCTTCAACGTGGCCCTGATCTCCCTGGGATCCATTCCGGCAATCCTCGCGGCCGCAGCCATCGGTTACACGTGTGCCAACGGGATCAGCCTGTTCGCCTACGTCAAGGCCAAGAAGCACCCGTCCTTCAGCAGCTTGGATCGGCCCTTCCGCGCACCCCGCGGGTGGACGAAGGTGGCGTTGTTCTTTGGACTGTTCAATCTGCCCCTCTGCGTGGTGGGCGTCGTCTACCTGAACAGCCTGGAGATCGGTTGGGCCCCTACGTGGCTCGGGTTCATTGCGCTGGCTCTTTACGTTCCCATTTGGTTCTTCACGCAATACGAGCAAGCGCGCCACAAGAGGGCGGCTGCTGCCAAAGGATCCGAGTCAGGCGCTGTACCCGACGCGGACAACGAACCCCAACGGGATGGCGATTCCACGCTGGTCTCCCGGTCCTAGTGCCGCTTAGAGCCCTGCCTTGATCAATAGCGCGTCGATCATCATGAAGTAGTTGGCACGGTGATCGACTGCCTCGGGATCGGTGATGTATTGAATGGAGGCCCCATCAAAAATCATCAGGAACGCGCGTACCAAGGTATCGATGTCCATCCGGCACACCTCGGAATCATAACTGGCGGCTTCAGAGAGCAATTTTCCCAGTTCGACGACGTACGCCGGGTAAATCTTCGCCGCAACCTGGCTCGATCCGATGTTGCGGGTTGCCCAGAGGATGAGCTCGAATTCTGCGAGCAAACTCGCGGGTTCTTCTTCCAGGGACCGCCAGTATCCTTCCGCTACCTGTTCCAGTGTCTTGCGCAGCCCCAAATGCAGTGGCAGGTCACGGGAAAAACGGCCCAGGTTTTTCAGCCAAGCGCCAGCGGCGGCCTCCATGAGAACGTCTTTGTTGTCAAAGCAATAATGTGCCGTAGCCAACGGGGCATTGGCTTCCTTGGCTATGGCACGCATGGTTACCGATTGAACTCCCTCACGCTTCATCAATTCCACGGTGGCGGCTATGAGTTGTTCTTTTCGTTCCTCTGAGGGGATTCGCACGGTTTCCTCCCTGCACACGGTGCGTCATTTCCTACAAGAGTATTCCGGAAACCACCCGTGGGCATCGACGGGGGACATGAGCAGCAGAAAGCACAGGAGTGCCCGGGGAACCGCTACAGGTTCTCCGGGCACTGCCGCGTTCAACTACAGTCCGTACTCCTCATCGCTCACGTGCTCCAGCCAGGTCACCACTTGCCCGTTTCCGTCGGCTTCCTGAAGGGCGATGTGGGCCATGAACCTGTCCTGCGTGGCTCCGTGCCAGTGTTCCTCGCCAGGTTCGATGTAGACCACATCGCCGGGACGGATCTCCTGGATTTCTCCTCCTCGGCGAGCAACCCAGCCGATGCCGTCCGTCACGTACAGCGTCTGGCCCTTGGGGTGGTGGTGCCAGGCGGTGCGGGCACCGGGCGCGAACCGGACGTGGGCGCAGCCGATGGCCGTTTGGTCATCGGGGGTACGGATCGTGTCAATCTGCACCGTGCCCGTGAACCACTCCGCAGGTCCGGCTCCGGTTTGGCCGCCGCTTTGTGTGTATTTCATTGAATTCCTCCTCGCAGGAACGTAAATTACGGCCGCAGCAACACCTTGATGGCCCGGCGCTCGTCCATGGCCTTGTAGGCCTCGGGGGCCTCCTCCAGGGGAAGCTCCAGGTCGAAGACCTTGCCGGGGTTGATCTCGCCCTTGAAGATCAAGTCGATCAGTTCGGGCAGGTAGTCGCGCACGGGTGCCGGTCCGCCGTGGAGGTGGACGTGGGAAGAAAACAATTCCCGGCCGGGGAGTTCCACGTCGTGGGAAACCCCTACATAACCGACGTGTCCGCCCCGGCGCGTGGACCGGATGGCCTGCATCATGGATTCCTGCGTGCCAACAGCTTCGATCACCGAATGTGCACCCAGGCCGTCCGTGAGTTCCTTGATCTTCCCGACGCCCTCGTCGCCGCGTTCTTCAACAATGTCCGTGGCGCCGAATTCGCGGGCCAGTGCCTGGCGTGCGGCGTGGCGGGACATGGCGATGATGCGTTCGGCGCCCATGTGCTTGGCGGCCAGGACGGCAAGAAGCCCGACGGCGCCGTCCCCCACCACCGCGACGGTCTTGCCGGGGCCCGCTTCGGCGGCTTTGGCGCCGAACCATCCGGTCCCCAGGACGTCGGACGCGGCCAGCAGCGAGGCGACCTTGCCGGCGTCGGGCATTTCCGGGGTGGCAACCAGGGTGCCGTCCGCGAGGGGCACACGCAGATACTCGGCCTGGGCGCTGCCCACGCCTTCGCGATGGATACAGCCCGACTGGTAACCGGACAAGCAGATCTCGCAGGTGTTGTCCGAGGCGTAGAACGAGCCCACGACGAACTGCCCCACCTCCACGTTGACCACGGAATCGCCAACCTCCTCCACGATCCCCACGTACTCGTGGCCCATCGGCCGGGGTTCCTCGATGGAGTCGGCGCCACGGTATGGCCACAGGTCCGAACCGCACACGCAAGCAGCCGCTAGTTTGATGACCGCATCAGTGGGCTCCTGGATGGTGGGCTTTTCCCGTTCCTCCACCCGGACATCGCCGGGTGCATGGATGATTGTTGCGCGCATCAGCACGTCTCCGTTCCCTAGGTTCCTCTACTAAACCCCGTGCAGGGAAAGTTAGCGAGGGTACGGCGGGTACGGGTTATGGCAGTACCACCCACCGGGCAGTCGGCTGCACCAGGCAGATCAATTAACCCACGTGTGCCATCAACGGCCGTAGGGGTCTGCGAGGCCGATGTATTGGGTGGTGGTGTATTCGTTGATGCCTTCGGTTCCGCCTTCGCGGCCGAGGCCGGAGTGTTTGACGCCGCCGAAGGGGGCTGCGGCGTTGGAGATGACTCCGGCGTTGAAGCCGACCATGCCGAATTCGATCTGTTCGGCGACGCGCAGGAGCCGGTTGATGTCGCGGCTGTAGAGGTAGGACGCGAGCCCGTATTCGGAGGCGTTTGCGAGCCTGATGGCGTGGGCCTCGTCCGTGAAGGTGGTGACGGGGGCGACGGGTCCGAAGATTTCCTGGGACAGTATTTCGGCGTCGTTGGGGACGTTGGCCAGGACGGTGGGTGGGTAGAAGTAGCCCGGGCCGGTCACGGGCTGCCCGCCGGTGAGGGCGGTAGCTCCGGCGTCGACGGCGGCACGCACTAAGGCGTGGACGTCGTCGCGGGCGCCGGCGTCGATAAGGGGCCCTACCTGGGTTGCGGGTTCGGTGCCGCGGCCGGTGGTCAGGGCGCCCATCGCGGCGGCGAACTTGGCGGTGAACTCCTGGGCGACGGATTCGTGGACGAGGAAGCGGTTCGCGGCGGTGCAGGCTTCGCCCATGTTCCGCATTTTCGCGGCCATGGCCCCTTCGACGGCGGCGTCGAGGTCCGCGTCGTCGAACACGATGAAGGGGGCGTTCCCGCCGAGTTCCATGGAGGTGCGGAGCACGTTGTGGGCGGCGTCTACCATGAGGCGTTTGCCCACGGGGGTGGAGCCGGTGAAGGAGACTTTCCGCAGGCGCGGGTCGGCGAGCAAAGGCCCGGAAATGCCGGACGCTGAGGCGGAGGAGACGACGTTGAGGACTCCGGGTGGGAGGCCGGCGTCGAGCATGGTTTGGGCGAAGTACTGTGCCGTGAGGGGTGTGAGTTTGGCGGGTTTGAGGACCATGGTGCAGCCGGCTGCGACGGCGGGGGCTACTTTGCGGGTGGCCATGGCGAGGGGGAAGTTCCACGGGGTGATCAGCAGGCAGGGGCCGACGGGTTTGGGCTGGACGAGGATCTTGTTCTTGCCCTCGGGGGTGGTGAGGTAGCGACCGTAGTCGCGGACGGTTTCTTCGGAGAACCAGCGCAGGAACTCGGCGCCGTAGGTGACTTCGCCGCGGGCTTCGGCCAGGGGTTTGCCCATTTCCAGGGTCATGAGCAGCGCGAAGTCCTCCGCCCGCTCAACCACCAGGTCAAAAGCCTTGCGGAGGATCTCGGCCCGCACCCGTGGTGCGGTCCTGGCCCAGGAGGCCTGCGCGGCGTCAGCCGCGTCGAGGGCCGCAATCGCGTCCTGACTCGTGGCTGAAGCGAGCGTGGCGAGTACCTCCCCGGTGGCGGGATCGTGCACCTCGAACGTCCCGCCGTCGGACGCGTCCCGCCACTGCCCGCCGATCAACAGGCCGGTCGGGACGGCGGCAAGCAGGGACATTTCACGGTCAATCGTCAAAGTGGTCATGTGATTCCTAGGAGATAGGCGGCCGGTTCACTTGCCCGCGGCCTGGATGACGGTGTCCAGCCAGGGAACGCGGTTGCAGAAACGGCTGATCTTGGATGGAAGGGTCCATCGGTACGCATCGTGTTCGTCGTTGAGGGTGAGTCGTCGCTGCGTGCTGACGGCCGTAAACGTGTGGACCAGCCACGGGTTGCCCTCCGCATCCGGGATGAGGAGTTGCTCTCCGCGGTGGAAGGCGGTGAGATCCGCGCGGGTAAGCCCCGCGTCTTCGCGGAGTTCCGTGAGGGCCTGCTGCTCGGGGGACATGCCCGCTTCGAGGTAACCGGTGATGCAGTGCCACAGGCCCCGCTCGTGTCCCACGCCCTGGCTGCGTTTGAAGAGGGCCAGCCGTCCGCGCCAGTGCACGACGGCGGCAACAACTTCGCGGGGCGGCCCGGCGGACGCTTCGGTCGTTTCCGGGGCCGCCCCCTGGAGGGTTGGGGCATCCATCAGGCGTTCCGGTGGAGGAATTGCTCGCTGGTCAGGACTTCGCAGAGGGGTGAGAGCAGTTTCAGGAGCGCGAGGGTCTGTTCCTGGGCTGCGTCGCTGACGGCAGCGCAGGCGTCCGATACAACGGTGACAAACCTGCCTGCGTCCACTGCGCCAAGGGCGGTGGAGAGGACGCAACAGTCCGTGGCGACTCCGGTGAGCACCATTTCCGAACCCGCGGGCACCAAGGCCGCGAGCTCCGGACCCCATTTGGAGAAGGTGGGTGCGTCCATCACCGTTGCCGTCCCTGGGACATCCATGGTGATGTCCCAGGCCGCGGCCTCCGGCGGAAACCGCATCTGGTCCCAGCGCTGGTAGTAGGCGGACCAGGCTCCGTTTTCCTGCTGGTCCCGGACGAACCGGGTGAACACCGTGGTGGGGCCGATGTTCTCCTGCAGGCGGCTGATGACCGGCACAATCTCCTCATACCGGGGGACCTGCCATTGCCCTGCGTCGCGGAAAGCCCGTTGCATGTCCACCACTACCAAGCGCGTCACAGGGTTTGTGCCTCCGGACGGCGGTCCAGCATCTCCAGCCCGGACAGGCGCTTGCGGCGATGGGTGGCGAAGTAGACGCCAGCTGCGACAGCACCACCCACGTAGTAGGAGAGGTCACCGATGCCGGGGAAGGCTGCAGCGATGGGGCCTGTGTAGATGGATGACATCCAGAACGGCGAGGAGAGCACCACGCCGGCTGCCCAGGCCACGAAGCCCCACTCGAACTTACGGGTCTTGTCGAACAGTTCGCGCAGGCCCCTCTCTGTGCGGCGGCCGCCTCGGAGGTAGTCGCACACCAGGACGGCGACGTAAGGGGCGATGCAGTAGGCGGTGAGGTTGAGGAAGGCGGTGAAGCCCTCGTTGAAGCCGGTTTGGCCCCACTGTGCCACCAGGTAGGAGGCCACGCAGATGACGATCACGGCGATATGGCGCTTGACCGGTACCCCCATGGTCTGGATGGAGATGGCTCCGCCGTACACGTTGAGGAAGTTCTGCGTGAAGGAAGACAGTGCGACGACGCACAGGCCCACAGCGGCCCACGGACCCATGACTTCCTTCAAGGCGCCGATGCTGTCCGTCGCGGTGGTGGTAGAGCCGAGCAGGGTGCCCAGGATGCCCATCCATACAAGGGTGATGAAGTTGCCCAGCATGGTTGCCCAACCGGCACCACGGCGGTTGGCGGCGGTGTTGGGCAGGTAGCGGGAGTAATCGGAAGCGAAAGGCATCCAGGCGACGATGAAGGAGAAGAACCAGCCGAAGAAGATGATCCAGCCGCCCACGCCGTCAAAGCCGGGAGCCGACTCGTTGGCCACGTTGACCACCTTGCCGTTGGCGGCGGCGACGATGGTGATAAAGACAAAACCGATCACCAGGACGAAGGACAGGATGCGCTGGAGGAAGTGGATGAGGTTGTAGCCGATCACGGCAACGCCCAGCTGGATTCCCATGAGGATCAGGGACGAGACCCAAAAAGGAATGTCCGTGAGGAGGGCGATCGCTTGTCCGCCCAGGATGACGGTTACGGCTGCCCAGCCGATGCCGGCGAAGACGTTCACGTACGCCACGGGGAACAAGTTCCCCACGAAGCCCAGCGGACCACGGCCTTGCATCTGCTGTGGAATGCCCAGCCGGACACCCATGGCGGACAGGTAACCCATGCCAGCCGAGGAGATGACGCCTGCCAGGATGATGGCCAGGACAGCCGCCCAGAAGGGAAGGCCAAAGTACGTGGCACTGAAGCCGAGGACCACAATGGGGAAGTTCATGCCGGCGGCGAACCAGAGGAAGAACTGCGAACGCGGCTTGCCGTGGCGCTCGACGTCCGGAATATGTTCGATGCCATAGGGTTCGATCTTGGTGAGGCTGTCGCGGTAGCCGCGATCTTCGGCGACGCTGTCTTCGGCGGCGCGCATGGTTTCAGGGCTCATGATTGTGTCCTAATGTGGGAAGCGCACCTAGGTGCACTGCTTACGAGCAGACAGGCTGGCGTGGCTGTTTTCCTTTGTCCGAGGTTGGGCAGCCGCGCCGGCTCTTTAGAGTTCGGCCAGGGCGTCGCCGTCGAAGAATCGACCGGCTTTGTAGACCATGGGTGCCGAGCCGCCGGTTTCCGCATGGCGGACCCGGCAGATGAAGACCGTGTGGGTCTTGGCTTGGAAACGTTCCTGGATTTCTGCCTCAAGCGAGGCAGCGGAGCCGTCCAGGAGCGGGCTGCCGTTGGGTCCGTCGTGCCAGGGAAGTTCTGCGAACTTGTCCGCGGCTTTGGAGGCGAAAGTACGGACGGTTTCGCGCTGGTCCGTACCCAGGATGTTGATGCCGAGGTGGCTTGAGGAAAAGAGTGCCGAGTAGGTGCTGGACGTCTTCTGGACGCAGACGAGCACCAGCGGCGGTTCGAGGGAGACGGAGCAGTAGGAGTTCGCTGCCAGCCCCTTGGGAGTGTCGCCTTCCTTGGTGGTAACTACCGTGACGCCGGTGATGAACTGGCGGTTGAAGGACTTCATCAGGTCCGGGTCCAACTCGGGCAGGTCCACAACGTCCGGCACTACGGGTGCCGCAATGCCGCGGAGCGGGCGGATGCCCAGGCCCGCGAGCAATTCGCTGCCATCCCAGGTCACGGATTCACGGATGATCTTCCCGTTGTCCAGGGTCAGGATGTTCGAGCCCCGGGTCTGGACGGTCAGCCCAGTGGGCGGAACGCCCAGGTACTCGTGGGTGTGTGTGCCGGTGGAAGTCCAGAACACGGCCACAGTGCCGTCTCCTTCAACCACGTCGTCAACGGTAGTGCTCAGATCGGGGAAAGCCTCCCGGACCGCAGCGATTTCCGCCTTGAGGCCGGCAAGATCGACGGTTGCTCCTGTCGCCTTGCTGGTGCGTATGTAGCCGGCCGCCATGAGGGCGTCGAGAGCGTCGAGGTCTCCCTTGTCCCAAGCTGCCAACCATGCTGATGTGATGAGCGGTTCCAACGTCTGTTGCATACCAATGACAGTAAGCCAGCTCACAAGGAAAGGTCAATACTCTGCTGATATTCAGGCAAGTTCCTTGCAATTGCTGGGATTTCGGAAAAGTTGGAGCCCAACTGTTGACGCCCTGATGCATGCAACATACGCTGTGATGTATGCAAGACGAACTCGTAGTTATGAGCGAATCCGCTGAGCAGGACGGCCTCCTCGGCAAGATCCGGCGACTGGTCCTCGGGGGACAATTCCCTCCGGGCGCGGTCCTCCCGGAGGCCTTCCTGGCGCAGGAGTTCGACGTGAGCCGCACTCCTATCCGGGAAGCGCTCAAGCAGCTTCAGCATGAGGGCCTGGTGGAGATCCGGCCCAAGGTGGGCACCTTTGTCCGCGAACCTACGCGCAGGGAGATCATCGAGCTCTTCCAGCTCAAGGAATCGTTGGAAGGCCTCGCCGCGTCGCTCCTGGCCCGTCGGGGCGAAGTTCCGGAACTGGACGTCCTGCGCCGGAACCTCGAGGCCTCTGAAATGGCCGGCCTCACCCACGATCCTGACGCGTACGCCCGGCTGGTCCACGAGTTCCACTGGACCATCGTCCGGGGTTCGGACAACCGCAAACTTGTTGAGCACTACGAACGGCTCATGAACCAGTTGGCTTACCAGCGGCTGGTCCTGCAGACCGTGGAGCACCCGGGGCGCATCGAAGCCTCCACCCGGGAACACCGTGCGGTTCTGGAAATGATTGAACACAAAGACCCTTTCGGTGCCGAAGCCGCCATGCGGAACCACGTCCACGCTTCCTCGCGTGAAGCCCTCATGCCGGGTCCTGACGCCGATCACAAGCACTGACCCCATAAACCGAAAGGAAGCCATGCGCTTCTTCAGCCTGCCTGACCACCCCGGAACCAAGCCATGACCGGGCCCAGCATCCGCAAGATCGTCTATTACAGCGAAGAAATCCTGCTCGAAAACGACGCTGCCCCGGCAGTCCCTGCTGTCCGGGCCACGGTTGCCGCGGTCATCGCGAACCCGTGGCTTGAGGGAACAGCAACTGATGACCTCAGTCCGGAGGTCATCCAGGTAGCTCCCGTCCTGGCCCGCCAACTCACCGACATCCTCGCTGCCAACCTGGGCGGCGTGGACGCGATCGAAGCCTTCGGCAAAGCGGCCGTGGTGGGTACCGACGGTGAAATCGAACACGGAGCGGCCCTCATCCACACCCCGTTCTTCGGGAACCTGGTCCGCGAATACTTCGAAGGCGAATCGATCATCTGCTTCGCCGACGACAGGGCCGACGCAGGCGCCTCCCTCGTCGTGCCGTTGTGGCACAAGAACGCCGCCGCCACCCGCACCCATTACCAAACCGCAACCACACGCATCGGTGACGCTCCGCGCCCCGGCGAGATCGTCGTCGTCCTCGCCGCGTCCACTGGCCCGCGGCCGCACTCAAGGATCGGCGACCGCCTCACCGATCCGATCGTCAAAGCAGAAACACTAGGAGAACTTGTCTCATGAGCATCCGAAAAATTGTTACCTTCACCGAAGACGTCCTCCTCGAAGGGGGCCGGGAAGTCAGCCCGGCAGCCCGCGTCGCCGTTGTCGCGGCGATCGTGAAGAACCCGTGGGCCGGCCAAGGCTTCGTCGAAGACCTCACACCCGGTATCGATGAGAACGCCTCGGACATCGGCGCCCTGCTGGCACCGCGCGTCCTGGAAGCCCTTGGTGCTCCGGCAGAAGCCTACGGAAAGGCTGCGATCGTGGGCCTCAACGGCGAAATCGAGCACGGTTCGGGCCTGATCCACACGTTGGCTTTCGGGAACCACTTCCGCGACGCCGCCAACGCCACCACGCTCCTGCCGGCTGTCGAGAAGCGTGGTCCCGCAGGTGTGCTGTTCGACATCCCGCTCAAGCACATCACGGACGCCACCATCCGCTCGCACCACCAGACCATCGAGGTCCGGATCAACGATGCCCCGCATGCCGACGAGATCGTGATCGCCCTCGCAGCCGCAGCACAGGGACGTCCGCAGCAGCGCCTGGCAGCGTTCTCCACCGAATCGAAGTAGGTGCCTTCCGCCGTGAGCCGCCAGCGCATAGCCCTGATCCACGGAGTGGGACTGGACGGATCCATGTGGGCGCCACTGCGCGAATTCCTTGAGCCGGAGTATGAGGTCCAGGTCCTGGAACTCCTGGGCCATGGACGCCGGGCGAAGGCCCCTGACGGTGTGACGCTCGGGGAACTCTCGGCGGACATCGCAGGGCAACTCCAGCCGGGAACGCACCTGGTGGGTTTCTCGCTGGGAGCCCTGGTGGCCCAGCACCTGGCCAGGTTCAGGCCCGATCTCGTGTCCACGCTGGTATCCGTCGCCTCGGTCTGTGCCCGCACGTCCGAGGAACACGCTGCGGTCATGGTCCGCCTCGCGTCAGCTGCCTCGGACTTCCCGGCAACAGTGGAAGCCTCCATCCGGCGGTGGTTCCCGGAGGGGTCCGGTGTTCCGGACCAGGTCATCGAGGAAACGCGGGCGGTCCTGCAAAGGAACGATCCCGAGTCATTCCTGGCCTGCTACCGGGTCTTCGCCACTGCTGACGCGGAGATCGCCCCGGAATTGCCGCGCATCACCGTTCCGGCCCATGCCGTGACGGGCGAGCTGGATCCCGGTTCCACTCCGGACATGAGCGCCAGGCTCGCTGCGGCCATTCCCTGCAGCACGTACTCCGTCATCCAAGGAACGCGCCACATGATGCCCGTGGAACGCCCCCAGGAACTCGCCACCACCATCACAGCTTTCATCAAGGAGCATTCACATGTCCGGTGAACGTCGCTACGACCACTTCATCAACGGAGGATGGGTCCCGCCCACCAGCGGTGACTACTTCGACAGCACCAATCCGGCAA
This sequence comes from Paenarthrobacter sp. NPDC090520, assembly GCF_044769205.1. Taxonomy (NCBI): domain Bacteria; kingdom Bacillati; phylum Actinomycetota; class Actinomycetes; order Micrococcales; family Micrococcaceae; genus Paenarthrobacter; species Paenarthrobacter sp. NPDC090520. The sequence goes on along the minus strand of NZ_JBIVXM010000022.1, from coordinate 33,989 downwards.
CCCTCGAGGTGCTGTACCAGGCAGCGCGGGGCAACGAGGCCGACGTCGACCGTGCCGTTTCTGCCGCGAGTGCGGCTTTCGCGAATCCCGCCTGGCGGGACCTGAGCCAGACCAAGCGCGGCCACCTCCTGCGGAAGCTGGGCGACCTGATCGGCGAGAACGCCGAAGAACTCGCCCAGCTGGAAACCCTGGACAACGGCAAGCTCCTGCGCGAAATGCGCGGGCAGCTGGCCTCGCTCCCGGAGTACCTCTACTACTACGCAGGTCTCGCGGACAAGGTGCAGGGCAGCCAGATCCCCACGAACTCCGTGACCATGCTGAATTACACGCAGCGTGAGCCGCTGGGCGTGGTTGGCGCCATCACCCCGTGGAACTCCCCGCTGACCCTGACCACGTCCAAGCTGGCCCCCGCGTTGGCGGCCGGAAACACCCTGGTGATCAAGCCCAGCGAGTACACGTCCCGGACCATTCTCCGCGTGGCCGAACTCGCCAGCCAGGCCGGGTTCCCGGACGGCGTGGTCAACGTGGTCACGGGATTCGGCCAGGAAGCCGGTGCTGCCTTGGTGAGCCACCGCAAGCTCGCCAAGATCTCCTTCACCGGGTCCACTCAAACCGGGGCGCGCATAGCCTCCGAAACAGCGTCACGCTTCATCGGCTCCACTTTGGAACTGGGCGGCAAGAGCCCCAACATCGTGTTCGAGGACGCTAATGTGTCCAACGCCGCCATGGGCGTCATCGCGGGAATCTTCGCTGCTGCGGGACAGACCTGCATTGCGGGCAGCCGGGTGTTCGCGCACCGCAGCGTCTACGACGAACTGGTGGAACGCGTTGCAGAGCGTGCCTCCTCGATCATCATCGGAGACCCGCTCCTCGCCTCCACCGAACTTGGACCGCTCGCGTTCGGAGCCCAGCTGGACAAGGTGAGCTCCTACGTGGACATCGGGGTCCGTGAGGGCGCAACGGTACGCACCGGCGGGAAGCGGCCGGACATCGATCTTCCCGGCTACTTCTTTTCGCCCACCGTTCTCACCGACGTGGACAACACGATGCAAGTGGTCAGGGAGGAGATCTTCGGTCCTGTGGCAGCGATCATGCCCTTCGACACCGAGGACCAGGTAGTGGGTCTGGCCAATGACACCGAGTACGGACTCGCTGCCGGCATCTGGACCCAAAACCTGGCCCGTGCCCACCGCATGGCCCGCAGGCTTGAAGCAGGAACGGTCTGGGTGAACACCTACCGCGCCATGTCTCCCATGTCCCCTCGGCAGGGGTTCAAGAATTCCGGCGTGGGCATTGAGCACGGACTCGAGTCCATGCACGAGTACACGCGCCTCAAGAGCGTGTGGATCAACACCGATGAGGGTCCGGTATCCGATCCCTTCGTCCTGCGCAGCTAAAGGAGTCCCGCATGCCACTTATCGAAGTCTCCATCGCCAAAGGCCGTTCGCCCGAGCAACTCCGCTCGCTCATCACCGAACTGCACCGCGCCGCCGAAACGGCAGTGGGTGCGGTCCCGGAAAACACCACGGTCATTATCCGCGAAATCGAGCACGAACACTGGTCCCGCGGCAACCAAACCATCGCCGAGCGCAACGCGGCATCATCCCGGTAGCCGCAGCCACCCACAGCGGCGGTACGCCTCGCCGTGAACCAAAGGAGTTACCAATGCGTTTTTCCCTTTTTGTCCATATGGAACGCTGGGACGAGTCCGTCTCGCACCAGGAATGCTTCGAAAACCTGACCGAGCTTGCCCTCCTTGCCGAGGCCGGCGGGTTCAGCACAGTGTGGATCGGTGAACACCACTCCATGGAATACACCATCTCCCCGAGCCCCATGCCGCAGCTGGCCTACCTGGCGGCCAAGACCTCGCGCATCCGCCTCGGCGCCGGCACCATCATCGCGCCGTTCTGGAACCCCCTCCGTGTAGCCGGTGAGTGCGCCCTCCTGGACGTCATCAGCAACGGCCGCGCAGAAGTGGGCCTGGCCCGCGGCGCGTACCAGTTTGAGTTCGACCGCCTCATGGGCGGTATGTCAGCAGTCGACGGCGGCAAGCACCTCCGCGAGCTTGTCCCGGCCGTCCGGAAGCTGTGGGAAGGCGACTACGCCCACGACGGCGAAGTGTGGCAATTCCCCACCTCCACCAGTGTCCCCAAACCCCTCCAGAAGCCCACCCCGCCCATGTGGATTGCAGCGCGGGACATCTCCTCCCACGAGTTCGCGGTGGAAAACGGCTGCAACGTCATGGTGACGCCGCTGATGAAGGGCGACGAGGAAGTGGAGGACCTCGCCCGGAAGTTCGATTCCGCCGTGGAAAAGAACCCGGACGTTCCCCGCCCGGACCTCATGGTCCTCCGGCACACCCACGTCCACTCCGCCGACGAACCCGAAGGCTGGCGCCGCCCCGCCGAAGGCATCAATAAGTTCTACCGGACGTTCGACGCGTGGTTCGGCAACAAGACCACGCCCGTCAACGGATTCCTCGAGCCCAGCCCCGAGGAGAAATTCGCCGAGCGCCCCGAGTTCACGCCCGAAGCACTCCACAAGACGGCCATGATCGGCACGCCCGACGAGATCATCGAACGGCTCCGCCACTACGAATCCTTGGGCGTCACCGAGTTCAGCGTCTGGTCCGACAACAGCCTCACCCACGAAGAAAAGAAGCGCTCCCTTGAGCTCTTCATCGAGCACGTGGTGCCCGCCTTCCAGGAGCAGCCCGCCGCTGTTTCCAACTGAGGCACAAACAACGACGGCGGATGGTCGCCTTGGTGACCATCCGCCGTCGGGCGTTCCTAGCCGATGCGGGACGCGTCTGTGAGCCGGTGGAACGATCGGTCATGATAGACCAACGGCTCAGCGGTACTTGGTGCGCCGTGGATCTCCAGTACCTCCGCGGCCAACAGGATGGATGTACCCACCGGGACCCGGTGGGTGATACGGCAACGCAAGGCCCACGGTGCTGCCCGGAGCAACGGCTCACCCGTGGGCAGCGTGACCCAGTCCATGCCGGCGGTGAAGCGTTCAGTCCCTGGCCGGGAGAAGATGTTCACCAGTTCCAGCTGGGCGGCATCCATCATGTGGACCACCACCGTTTCGGCCTGGATGAGCTGTTCCGCCGATCTGCTGCCGGACAAAGAGAAGGAAAGTGCCGGAGGATCGGCGGACACCGAAGCAACCGAGGACGCGGTGAGCCCTACGGGTCCCCCTTCGCCCGCCGCGGTCACCACGGCCACTCCGGCGGGGTGGGTGCGGAACGCGCTGCGGAAAAGATGGTGGGTTGTGTCGGCCGGGGCGCTGGAGAGGGGCATAACCTGTGCTTTCGTTGCTGGCCCGGGAATCCGGAGCCTCTCCTACCCTAAAACCTCAACATTAGTTGAAGTCCAATCCGTGCGGGGCAGGGGCTGCCACGGCCGTACGTGGCTAACGACGGCGGGTGGTTGCGGACACGGCGCCGGCCTGGGAATCAGGCTTCAAGGTCCAGGGATCCCTTCCGGCCTGTGTTGGGCAGGGCCAGCAGGCAAAGAATGCTCACCGCGGCGGTCGCGGCCAGGTAAATGGCGACTGGATCCGTGCTTTTCCCGCTCGTTGCGAAGAGGGCTGTGGCAATGACCGGCGCCAGGCCTCCACCCAAAACATTGCCGAGCTGGTAGCCCAGGGAGATGCCGCTGTAGCGGACGCCAGTCCCGAAGAGTTCGGCGAAGAACGCCGCCATGGGTGCGTGGATGGCTGCGGAGCCGCTGTACGCAACGACTACGGCCGCCAGGATGACACCTGTGTTGCCGGTCCGGACCAGCGGAAACAATGCAAAGGCAAAGACCACCAGGAAGGCCCCGCCGAGAAGCATCACTGGCTTCCGGCCGATCCGGTCGGAGAGTGCTGCCCAGGCTGGAACGGTGACGACCTGCAGCAGAAGACCCAGCATCGAGGCGTTGAGCAGCAACGTGCGGGGAAGTGCCAGTTCCTGCGTGCCGTAGCTGAGGAGGAACGTGAAGACGACGTAGACGAACGTCGAATAGCCCACCAGCGCTCCCGTGGACAACAGGATGGCCTTGGGTTGCTTGCGGATAACCTCCACCAACGGGAGCCTCGCCGGCTTGGACGCGTCTTGGTTCTTGAGGAACGCCGGTGTTTCGTCGATGCCAAACCGGACCAAGAGTCCGACCGCGCCAATGACGATGCTGGCAAGGAAGGGCAGCCGCCAGCCCCAGGCAGCAAAGTCGTCTTTGGGCAGCGCACCCAGCAAGGAGAACGCTCCGGTTGCCAGCAGTGCGCCGATGGACACGCCCAGGATGGTCCAGCTTCCGTAGAACCCCCGCTTGTTGGCTGGAGCATGTTCGATGGCGATCAGCGCGGCCCCGGCAAACTCGCCACCCGCGGCGAATCCCTGGATAAGCCGCAGGAGGACCAGGATGATGGGCGCCCAGATCCCTATTTGGGCGTAGCCGGGAAGCACGCCGATAAGAACTGTGCCGCCACCCATGCAAACAAGGGTCAGGAGCAGCATTCTCTTGCGCCCGAGCCGGTCCCCAAAGTGCCCGATGATGATTCCGCCCAGAGGCCTGGCGAGAAAACCTGTGGCGAAGGTGGCCAAGGACAACAGTGTGCCGATTGCCGGGTCCGTGGCCGGGAAGAACACGGCGTTGAAAACCGTTGACGCTGCGATCGCGTAGGCCAGGAAGTCGTAGTACTCGATCGCCGTGCCGGCGCAGGACGCCACGGCAAGTTTGCTGAGTGATGGACGGGATTCCGGATTCTGGTTCGAGACAGTCTCGGGTGAGATCGTTTCCTTCACAGTTCACCTCGTTTGTTTGTATGCGCAGGCGTCATTGCCCGGGCGCAGGGGGTAGTGATCAGCCGAAAACCAGGCCCGGCCGCTGTTCCATGGCTTGTTGCAGACTTCCGAGAACGGAAGCGGCCATTTCCGTGCCGGAGACGCCTTTCATGGGCTGCTCCTTGACGACGTGAAGGCGCGACCCGTCGGCTCCTGCCGCGCTTGTTTCCAGGCGTCCCACGGGTGCGTCGGGGTCACTGACCAGCCGCGCGCGGCAATGATCCAGACCGACCGTTGCCAGCGCGTACGTCACCATGGCGTTGACGTTCCGTGGGTACAGCGCGGCGATTCCCCGCACGGGTCCGTCGTAGAGGACCATCCGCCTGTCCGTGTGCTTGGGTGCCGGCTCAAGGCTGGACGGGGACTTCACAAATTCGATGGTCGCCGACTTCCATTGCTGGGGCAGGTAGCTTTCGACGCCCACCAGGGCTCCGTGCGGCAGGATCAGCCGAGTCCCATGCTTTGTTGCGGTTTCAGCCAGAGCATTCCGGACGGCGTCGTCCACCACGGCGCCGCACGAAAGGACCATAAGGTCCGATGTCCTCAGGATCCGCGCGCCGTGTTCCTTGACTACATCGGGATGGGCCGCCTCAACCACAAGATCGGTTTCGCGAAGTTCGTCATCAGTGGCCAAGGTGGTAGTGGCAATCCCAGCGCCCAGGGAGCGTCCCTGGACGAAGGTCAACTGGTGGCTCGCCGCCTGCAGAACGTACGACGCAATACTTGTTGCAATTCCGCCGCCGCCAATTACGCCGATTCCCGCCACAACCGCTCCTGATCTCTGCTGGAAGTTGCCGCTCGATCAGCGGCAGATGGTTAAATCTAGCTTTGGTCTCCGCATGACGGAATAGCTTAGATTAGAATTCCTTTATGCGGAATTTAGTGGTGATGAACCCGTGAGTGACACCCTGCAATCAGTTCAACAGGCCCTCCGAATCCTCGACTCCCTGCAAACCAGGTCCGAGCTCGGAATTACTGACATAGCCAAGGAACTCGGGTGTGCCATGTCCACAGCGCACCGGCTGATCTCCACGTTGGCCGAGGCCGGTTACGTGCAGAGAGTCACGACCGGCAAAAAATACCGACTCGGTCCAGCCATGCTGGGTGCCAACGACGCATCGGCCATCGAGCACTGCATCGAAAAGGCGCAGCCACATATGGAGAGCCTGCGTGATGTATCCGGTGAGACCGTCCAACTGGCCGTTCTGCACAAGGCGTCGATCCGCTTCGTTGCCGGCGTCGAGTCCCGAAACATCATGCGCGTGACAAGCCGCGTGGGGACGTTGATGCCTGCCAACGCCACGGCCTCTGGAAAGCTGCTCCTGGCCCTTCGGGACGAGGCCGAGTTGGCCAGTCTCTATCCGGACGGCCTGCCCGCTGCCCTGACGACGGCGGGCACGACGTCGATGGAGCGGTTCGTGGCGGAGGTACGCCGGGTCCGCGAGCAGGGCTTCGGGCAGAGCATCAACGAGGTGGAACCTGGAGTAGCTGCGCTCGCGGTTGCGGTGAAGCGTCCGAAGGGCAGGACTCTTTGCGCACTCACCGTCAGCGGTCCGTCGTCGCGCTTCGGGGCGAATGAACGCCCCGGAAACCCATATGGCCAGACACATCTCGAGGAGCTCCGGGCCCACGCGGACAGGATCTCCGCTGAGCTGACCTTCTGACGCCTTGGTAGGCGCATGTTGGGGGCACCGGCCTATCCACATAAGCCGCATACCCATTGCCCTCCCCGCCCCACGATGGTTCGATGGGACTCATGGCAACCCCACGTACCGCACAGAGTTATGTCTTGGCGATCGGTACCAAAAAGGGTCTGTGGCTGGCAACCAGCCCTGACCGCAAGGATTGGTCCCTCTCCGGCCCCCACTTCCTGATGAACGAGATACCGAGCATCGGGATTGATACGCGGGCCGGCAAAACACGCATCATGGTAGGTGTCCGTTCGGAACATTGGGGCCCCACCGTGGCACATTCGGATGACTTTGGTGCCACGTGGACCGAGCCTGACAACGGTGCCATCACGTTCCCCGAAGGCACCGATGCCGCCCTGGAACGCATTTGGCAGATCTACCCCGACGCCGAATCCCGCCCCGGCGTCGTCTGGGCCGGTTGCGAACCGATCTCGGTGTGGAAGTCCACCGACGGCGGTGAGCACTTCGAGCTGAACCGCGGACTGTGGGACCACCCGCATCGCAGCGAGTGGGGCGCCGGTTACGGTGGCGCGGCCGCACACTCGATCGTCGTGGACCCCTCCGGCGAGCAGGTCCACATAGCCATGAGCACGGGTGGCGTCTACAGATCGCTCGACGGCGGTACCTCCTGGGAGCCTCGGAACAAGGGCATCTCGGCCTACTTCATGCCCGATCCCAACCCGGAGTTCGGCCAGTGCGTCCACAAGATTGCGGCCGATGCCACGGTGGCGGGCCGCCTGTACGCCCAGAACCACCACGGCGTGTACCGCACGGATGACAACGGGGAGAACTGGAACTCGATCGCCGAAGGACTTCCCGCAGACTTCGGATTCGTGATGCTGACCCACCCGCGCCGCGAAGGCACGGCGTGGGTGATCCCGTTGAAGGCCGACGGCGAACGCATCCCGCCGGACAGCAAGTTGAGCGTCCACCGCACCGAGGACGCCGGCAACACCTGGACGGAGTTGCACACGGGACTTCCGGACCACGAGTACAACGCGGTGCTGCGTGATGCTGCCGCCGTGGACACCGGAGACCCCGTCGGCGTGTACTTCGGAACCCGCGGCGGGTCCGTCTATGCCAGCGCCGACGAGGGCGGGACCTTTACCGAAGTAGCCTCACACCTGCCGGACGTGCTGTGCGTGAGGGCCGCCGTCGTGGTTGGAGACCCGGCGGGCGTGGAAGCCCCGCTGGCAGCCGCCGAAGTGACGGTACTGGCGGAGGCGGCCGAGATCGTGGAGACAGCTGCGAAAGCAGCCGGGGCGCCCGAAGATCCTACCGGCGCCCCGGCACCCGCTTAGGTCCGTTGTGGCTGACATAACGGTCCTGCTGCCTGGTGTCCTGCAGCCACTCGTCGGCGGACAGTCCTATCTGACTGCGTCCGCCGACGGGGCTGTAACCGTTGGACAGTTGCTGGACACTGTGACCGGTGAATATCCGGTCCTGGCCCGGCGCTTGCGTGACGAAACCGGTGCGCTCCGCCGTTTCGTGAATATTTACGTGAACGGTGACGAGGTCCGGCGACTCAAAGGGCTGGATACGGAAGTTTCTGGCGGCCAGGAGGTCTTGATTATCCAGTCCGTGGCCGGCGGCTGAGCGGGTGCCTGGGTTGGGCCCGTGCCCAAAACTCGGAGGGTGGTGGTTCAGGCGACGCGCCAAACGCTGCACTCGTCGGTATTGATGGCTTTCCTCATCCCGGAGACGCGGTCCATGATCCAGACAACGCCGATTCCCGGCGCTGTTTCCTGGACGAGTCCGCGACGGATCACAACATCGTCGTAGGCCGGGCCCACGGACATGCGGGCCTCGATTTCGTCTCCGCGGTGGAGTTGGCTAATCGCGCGTATACGTGTTATTCGAGTTTTGACTTCCTTCATCATGGTGTCCTCCTGGCTGGAGCTGGTGCCTGCACTTGCCGGCTATTCCAGTGTGGCGGGGCATTGTTGCCGGGGTATTTCGGCATGGTTAGGGTCCGGTTAGCATTGGGCGCTGCCGGAGTTTCGGGAAATGCCCGACGCCGGAACGCGCCACCGGCGGGGTGACGCGCCGACGCTTGGCCCGAACGTCCGCCGCAGTCAGCGGGGCCGGTTGTAGCCTGATGTCGGTTCTTGGGACTCACGGGAACCGAAGGCTCGGTCTCTGGGAGATTCCATGGGTTTGCTGCGGCGTGCAATTGCGGTTTCCACGGGCTTGGTGGTTTGTGCCACCGGCCTGTTTTTTGTCCAGGCCCCGGCAACGGCCGTGCCGCTGCCCGGCCCCGATAATCCGAACGTCAGATTCGTCGAGGGCACACCGCACTCGGATCACGTCTTCGAGACGCCGCCCACTGTTGCGCCGCAACCCTCCCAAGGATCCACCGACGTCGAACGCCGCCTCAGCGACGGCGTGGCCGCGACGGGTCCCAACGGTGACATCCGGATCCGGCTCGTCACCGCGAAGCTGGCCGACAATACCAACACGGTGTCCATGAGCGGAGCCGAGCAGGCAGTGGCAGCCACCAGTGGCTACTGGAAGGCGATGACGGCGGGCCGGCTGTCCATGACTGTGGACTCCCGGGTGGCCGGATTCCAGTCGAGCGCCCGCTCCACGGACAGCTACGGCACCATCATCTCCACCATCACCAGCGAGTTGAAATGGTCGGCGAGCCCCTACACGGCATTGGTCATCTTCATCCCGAGCTCCACCTTGTCCGGCAACGCACTGGGTGCCGGTTACAGCAGCGGAAGTTATAGCGGCCGGGTGCTGATGCCGCAGCTCAGCAGCTTCTCCAGCAATGTGATGACCCACGAGTTCGGACACGTGATCGGCCTGATGCACGCTGACGCCCTGCAGTGCGGAAGCGGTGTGCCGGACGTCGGGACGGACAGCAGCGGCAGGTTCACGGACCCCTCCTGCTACATCCGCGAGTACGGTGACACCACGGACATCATGGGTGCGGCGCAATATGCGCAGCCCGTAGTGAGTTCGTCGTTCTGGGACTACGCGGGCTTCGGGCGGGGAGACGAGATCCGGGACGTGGGGGTTGCCGGCGGAGTCAAGAGCTACACCCTCAAACCGTGGGGCGGAACCGACGCGCAGCGGGCCATCAAGTTCACGGACCCTGTGAGCAAGGAGGTCTACTACCTCGAGCTCCGCCAGCCGGTGGGCTACGACAGCTACCTCTCCGCGGCGGGCCGTGAGGGCAACCGCGGCGTGAAGATCGTCCAACGTGGGGGCGCGACCATCGCATCGTCGCTGATCCTCATGCCGTCCACCATCCCGTTCACCGAACCCTGGTACGCCAAGAACCACGCGTGGCAGGCCGGCAGCACGTTCACGACGTACACCGGCACCCAGGTCACCATCAACACGGTCTCCAGCACGTCCGCCACGGTCACCATCAATGCCGATCCGAAACTCAAGACCCGCATGCGCTTCTCGGCAGGGGATTTCGACGGCGACAAGCTTCCCGACGTGATCTCCCGCGAGGCTGATGGCTCGCTCCTTCTCTTCGGCGGCCAGCCCGGGAACCGCCTGAAAGATCCAGTGCAGATCGGATCGGGCTGGGGCATCTTCAACGCGGTCCTCGGCACGGCCGACTTCAACGGCGATGGCTTCGCGGACATCATCGCGCGGGCCAGCGACGGCGGACTGTGGCTCTACCCCGGCAACGGCAAGGGAGGGTTCCTGGCCCGGAGCCAAGTGGGCTTCGGCTGGCAGGGTTTCCCGCAGATTGTGGCCGTGGGGGATTTCGATGGCGACTCGCGCAACGACCTCCTTGCCGCCGGTAACGATGGACGCTTGTGGCTCTATCCGGGCACCGGCTCGGGTGGCTTCCTGGCCGCGACGCAGATCGGCCAAGGCTGGGATGTCTTCAACACTCTCGCGCCGGCGGGTTCCTTCGGCGGCGGCACTGCCGGACTCCTCGCCCGGGCCAGTGACGGGACCCTCTATGTCTACCCCGGCGACGGTGAGGGCGGCTTCAAGCCGCGTGCCGCCGTCGGAAGTGGTTGGAACGGTGCCGGCGACCTCATCGGCGGCCCGGACCTGACGGGTGACAAGTCAGCGGATGTCCTGGCGGCCGCGCCGGGCGGCGGCATGACCCTGTACCCGGGCGACGGCAGCGGTTTCGCTGACCGTCTTGCCATCGGTGCCGGCTGGACCGCTTTCAGCCAGGTCTGGGAGGCCGGCGATTTCGACGGCGACGGCGTGGCTGACGTCCTGGCGCGTGGCAAGGACGGCGTTCTGTGGCTTTACCCGGGAAACGGTTCGGGGGGCTTCCTGCCGCGCAAGCAGATCGGGACGGGGTGGAACATGTTCACCACGGTGCTCAGCGCCGGCGATTTCGACGGCGATTCCCGTCCCGATCTGGTGGCGCGGGCAACCGATGGGACCCTGTGGCTTTACCCGACGGACGGCAAGGGGCAGTTCCTGGCCCGGAAGCAGATTGGTACGGGGTGGCAGTGGTTCACGCAAATGCTTGCCCCCGGCGATTTCACCGGTGACGGAAAGCCGGACATCGTGGCGGCGTCCTCGGATGGAACGTTGTGGGCCTATCCCGGGAATGGCAGCGGCGGGTTCCTGGCCCGGAAACAGATCGGCTCCGGCTGGGACATGTTCAACCTGGTGCTGCAGGCCGGCGACTTCAATGGCGATGGCCGGGAGGACATCCTGGGCCGGAGCAACGATGGTGGGTTATGGCTCTACCCGGGCGACGGATCCGGTGGCTTCCTGTCGCGTTCCTACCTCGGGTCCGGATGGAACATGTTCTCCGGCATCGCGGCGTTGGGCAACGGATTTACCGGGACTGGCGACCCCTCAGTGGTGGGGGCAGCCGGGGATGGCTCGTTGCTGCTGTACTCCGGGACCGGCGCAGGCAAGTTCAAGCCGGTGGCCCTGAATCCGCGGTAGTCCCGCCAGCATTCCTTCGCCTACTCGCGCTGCGTGCTCCGCAATCAGGTTGCGCGGGACGCTGAAATGCCCGGCATGTTGGGGAACATGCCGGGCATTTCTGTGTGTCGTCACTGGTGGGCGCTCCCAGGAGCCGGGAAGGAGCGCTCCTCCGTTACAGGCTGGACTACTTGTGCAGGCCGAGTTGGGCCGTCGGGACCTTTGCGGATTCACGGGCCGTCAGGGCGGAGACGGCGGCGATCACGCAGATGATGCCGCTGAAGATGGAGATCTGGACCCATCCGCCGGCCTTGGTTCCGCCCATGGCCGTAACGATTGCCGGAGCGAAGCCTGCCATGAGGAAGCCGAGCTGCGTGCCGATGGCCAGGCCGGAGAAACGGACCTTGGTGCTGAACATTTCTCCATAGAACGACGGCCAGACGGCGTTGGCTGCGGCATAACCGAACGAGAAGAACACGATGGAGACCAGGAACATCAGCGGCACATTGCCGCCTTCGAGGGTCAGGAGGAAGACCGGTGTCATGATGGCGCTGGCCAGGGCTCCGTAGACGAACACGGGCTTGCGGCCGATCTTGTCCGCCAGCATGCCGAACAGGGGCTGGGTGCCAAGTGCCACGATGTTGGCCGCAACCACTAGCCACAGCGTAATGGTGCTGTTTACGTGGGCTACGTCCTGGGCGTACTTGATGGCCAGGGTTCCGAACACCGTGCTGACGGCGGCGATGAAGGCGCAGCACACCACGCGGAGGACGTCGCGCCAGTGCAGCTTCAGGAGGTCGGCGATGGGCAGTTTTGCGATTTGGTTGTTCTTCTTGGCCTCGGCAAATGCGGGCGGCTCGTGCAGGGTGCGGCGGATGAAGTAGGCCACCATCACCACCACGGCACTGAGCCAGAACGGGATGCGCCAGCCGATGCCGTACTTGATCTCGTCGGGAAGTGCCACGACCGGGATGAAGACGAGCGCTGCCAGGATCTGTCCACCCTGCGTTCCGGTGAGGGTCCAGGAAGTGAAGAACGAACGGCGGTTGTCCGGAGCGTGCTCCAGCGTCATGGAGGAGGCGCCGGCCTGCTCGCCGGCGGCGGAGAGACCCTGGGCCAGGCGGGCCAGCACCAGCAGTACGGGTGCCCACCAGCCGATGGTCTTGAAGTCCGGCAGGCAGCCGATCACAAAGGTTGCCGCACCCATAAGGACCAGCGTGAACATCAGGACCTTCTGGCGGCCGATCCGGTCACCGAAGTGGCCCAGGATGATGGCGCCCACCGGGCGAGCGACGTAGGCGAAGCCAAAGGTCGCGAAGGACATGATGGCGGCGTTGGCGTCCGCATCCGGGAAGAAAACGTGCGGGAAGATCAGCGCGGCGGCCGATCCGAAGATGAAGAAGTCGTAGTACTCAACGGCGCTGCCGAGGAAGCTGGCGAGTGCGGCTTTCTTGGGCGTTCCCTTGGTTGTTTCTGTGCCTGGCGTCGCTGACGGCATTGTTTGGCTCATGGGGGTGTTCCTTCTGTGACGACGATGTCGCGGATAAAGCTGTGCGGGGATCCCGGGCGAGGTGCGGCCTGAGCTTCCCGATAAGTAACCACATGGTGAGAGCTACTTGTGTAATACAGCAATAGTGGCTGTGAGTGCGGTCACTTGTCAAGAGAAGTAATCACCATCTAGAAATAGCTCTCACAATGTGAGAGCATTTCTCCTATGAGTGTGAAAGAGGACACAAAGACCGACATGGTCGGCAAGGCCTTGAGCCTTTTGGTACTGCTGGGCAACGAGCCGAAGGGGGCAAGTGCTGCGGATCTTGCCAGGAGTGCGAGCCTGCCGTTCAGTACCACCTATCGCCTGCTGGGCTCGCTGACGAGGGACGGCTTTGTGGACTACGAGCCGGACGGCCGCCGGTACCATCTGGGCCTCCGCGTGTTCCAGCTCGGCCAGCGCGTTTCCAATCATCACGGTTTTGCGGCAACTGCACTGCCTGTACTGCAACGGGTTACCGAACGCACCCATGAGGCCACCATCCTCTCCGTTCGCGACGGCGACCATCACCTCACGGTGAACAAGGTGGACGGACCCAAGTCCTTCCGGGTCACGAGCGACCCCGGACACCTCGGCGCCTTGCACACCACGTCCGTGGGCAAGGCGATCGTTGCGTTCGAGACGGAGATCGAGCGCAAGCGGCTGCTCGAAGAACTTCCCCTTGAGGCCCTGACTGAGCACTCCATCACCGACCGGGACAAGTTCCGCGAGGAAATCGGGCAGGTCCGCCGCCAGGGCTATGCCGTGATGGATGAGGAGAACGAGATCGGCATGCGTGCCGTGGCCGTGCCGATTCTCAACTCGCAGGGCAACGCTTTTGCGTCGATCGCCGTCGCTGTTCCAGTGTTCCGCCTGACCATGGAGGAGCTCGTGGCGCACGTCCCCACCCTGCAGGAGGCCGCGGCAGAACTCGCGGCCCGCCTCCCGCAGCGCTGACCCAACTGGGTCGCATTTGTGCGCGTTTTGACCGCTCTAAACGCGCTTAATTGCGACCCAGTTGGGTGCAGGTGCAACCGAAATGTTCGCGATAAGAACAAGCGTGCGGAATATGAACAACTGTAGTAACCTGAGTCATACGTCCGGTCGGGACCGCGTTGATACGCACCGGCGGTACGTGAAAGTAAAAGGAGCTTGAGGATGAGCAACCGAGCCGAATCCGTTCTGGTGGGCCTGATTGGCGAAGGCGTGATGCCCTCGCTCACTCCGCCCATGCATGAACGCGAGGCCGATGTGCAGGGCCTTCGCTTGCTGTACCGCCCCATCGACCTGCTGGAGCTCGCACTGCCGGCTACCGCCGTCGGGGGTCTGCTCGAAGCGGCCCGGCAGATGGGCTTCAACGGCCTCAACATCACGCATCCGTGCAAGCAGCTGGTGCTGGAGCACCTGGACGAAATTTCCGACGACGCCCGTCGCCTGGGCGCCGTCAATACGGTCTTGATCCACGACAGCCGGTTCATCGGCCACAACACGGACTACTCCGGTTTCGGTTCGGCGCTCGCCGACGGGCTTCCGGAGGCCAAGCTCGATCGCGTCGTCCAGTTGGGCGCGGGGGGTGCCGGATCCGCCGTCGCGTACGCCTTGCTCAAGGCAGGCGCCAGGCAGCTGGATCTCGTGGACATGGACCCTGAGCGTGCCGCGGAACGGGCAGCCGAACTCAGCGAACTCTTCCCCGCCGCGACAGTCACCCCGCGGAGCATCGCCGAACTGGGACAGGTCATGCCCCTCGCCGACGGCCTGGTGCACTGCACCCCCATCGGCATGGCCGCGCACCCGGGCCTGCCGCTGGACATCGAGCTCCTGGAAGCCCGCCACTGGGTGGCGGACATCGTCTACCGCCCCATCGAAACGCAGCTGGTCCGCGAAGCGCGCGCCAAAGGCTGCGAAGTGCTCGACGGCGGCCGCATGGCAGTTGGGCAGGCGGCGGACGCCTTCAAGATCTTTACCGGAAAGGACGCTGACCGCGACCGCATGCGTGAACATTTCCTTGAACTCGTCGCTTCCGAAGAGCAAGCACCCGCACTGGCAAAGGCGGCCCACTGATGCGCACCGGAATCGCAACCGTCTGCCTCTCCGGCACGCTGAAGGAGAAGATGCAGGCCTGCGCCATCGCGGGCTTCGACGGCATTGAAATCTTCGAGCAGGACCTCGTCACGTCCTCGCTCAGCCCGGAGGATGTCCGGAAGATGGCGGCAGACCTGGGCCTGGGCCTTGACTTGTACCAGCCGTTCCGCGATTTCGACGGCGTCACTCCGGACCTGCTGAAGGCCAACCTCAAGCGGGCCGAGGCGAAGTTCAACCTGATGGAACGCCTGGGCATGGACACCATCCTGGTGTGCTCCAACGTGGCTACGGCAACGATCGACACTGACGACCTGCGGGCCGAACAGCTCCGCGAACTCGCCGAACTGGCGGGGGACCACGGCGTCAAGGTGGCGTACGAGGCACTCGCGTGGGGCAAGTACGTCAATGACTACGAGCACGCCTACCGCCTGGTGGAGATGGTGGACCACCCCAACCTGGGCACCTGCCTGGACTCGTTCCACATTCTTTCGCGCGACTGGGACACTGCCCCGATCGAGGACATCAACGCGGAGAAGATCTTCTTCGTCCAGGTGGCCGACGCTCCCAAACTCTCCATGGATGTGCTGTCCTGGAGCCGTCACTACCGGGTTTTCCCCGGGGAGGGTCAGTTCGAGCTCGCCAAGTTCATGGGCCACGTGGTCCGTGCGGGCTACACCGGCCCGGTTTCCCTGGAGGTGTTCAACGATGTGTTCCGGCAGTCGGACGTGGAGCGGACGGCCGTGGATGCCATGCGCTCGCTCATCTGGCTTGAGGAACAGAGTGCCAAGTGGCTGGCGGGCACGTCCAGTCAAACCGCAGCCGGCAACGGCAGTCCCGGCCGCCGTCGTTATCCCATGGAACTGGCCACGCTGCCCAAGGTGAACGAGCCGGCAGGCTTCAACTTCGCCGAGGTCAAGGCGGACGACACCGCCCAACTGGAGAAGCTCCTTGGCCAGCTCGGCTTCGAATTCGAGGGCCGGCACCGCACCAAGGACGTCCAGTTGTGGACCATGGGCCAGGCCCGCGTGATCATCAACGAACAAGCCGCCTCGCACGCCGAACCGGCTATTGCCGCGTTGGGGTTCGACGTCGACTCTCCCGTGATTGCCTCCGCCCGCGCCCAGCAACTCAAGGCGCCGGTGGTGGCCCGGAAGGTCCAGGCAGACGAGGAAGTGTTCCAAGGCATCGCCGCGCCGGACTCCACCGAGATCTTCCTGTGCCAAGGCAGCCCTGACGGCACGGCCGCCTGGACGCACGAGTTCGGCGAGGGGCTGGAACACCCGGCGACACATCAAAACGCCGTGATTGACCATGTGAACCTCGCCCAGCCGTGGCAGCACTTTGACGAAGCCGTCCTCTTCTACACCAGCGCATTGGCCCTCGAGCCGCAGCCGTTCGCCGAAGTACCCAGCCCCAGCGGTTTGGTGCGTTCGCAGGTCATGCAGACCACCGACGGCGCGGTACGGCTGGTGCTGAACCTGGCCCCGGCGCAGCAGGCCGACAAAGCACGCAAAACCTACCAGGAACATATCGCGTTCGCCGTGGACGACCTCGTGGCAACTGCCCGCTCCGCCCGGGAGCGCGGCCTTGAGTTCCTGCAGATTCCGGCCAACTACTACGAGGACCTGGACGCCCGGTTCGATCTTGAACCCGGCTTCCTGGACACGCTCCAGGAGCTCAACCTCCTGTATGACCGGGACGCCAACGGCGAATTCCTCCACTTCTACACGGCCACTGTGGGCAGCGTGTTCTTCGAGATGGTGGAACGCCGCGGCACCTACGACGGCTACGGAGCGCCCAACGCCCCTGTGCGCCATGCCGTCCAATACGACTCGCTCCACCGGGCATAGCCGCCCGAACCCGACAAAGAATCCATAGAAAGGAGCCGGCTGTGCCGCAAGACAACACCGCACAAGCTCTCGAATCCGAGGAACTCGTGCCGCCAGCTGAGCCACACGCCGCGCACGATTCCAAGAAGGTGGAAACGCAGGCAGACCTCAGTGCCGAGATCAACGGCATCAAGCAGCGCTACGCGGAGTCGCTGAAGAACGGCAAGGCTCCCGAGACCATGCCGCGCCTGGACTACGCGCCCTACCGCAGCTCCATCCTGCGCCACCCCACCAAGAGCCTGCACCACGCGGACCCGGAGACCATTGAGCTCTACTCGCCGGCGTTCGGGCACCAGGACGTGCACGCACTGGAGTCGGACCTGACCATCCAGCACAACGGCGAACCGCAGGGTGAGCGCATCATCGTTGCCGGCCGTGTGCTCGACGGCGACGGCCGCCCGGTTGCCGGCCAGCTCGTGGAAATCTGGCAGGCCAACGCCGCCGGCCGTTACATCCACAAGCGTGACCAGCACCCCGCCCCGCTCGACCCGAACTTCACCGGCGTCGGACGTTGCATCACCGGCGAGGACGGCTCCTACTCCTTCACCACCATCAAGCCCGGCGCCTACCCGTGGAAGAACCACCTGAACGCCTGGCGTCCGGCGCACATCCACTTCTCCATGTTCGGCTCGGAGTTCACCCAGCGCATCGTCACCCAGATGTACTTCCCGGGCGACCAGCTCTTCCCGCTGGACCCGATCTACCAGTCGATCGTTGACCAGGACGCCCGCGACCGGCTCGTAGCCCAGTACGACCACGAGCTCACCAGCCCCGAATGGGCCCTCGGCTACAAGTGGGACATCATCCTGACGGGTTCCAAGCGGACCTGGACCGAAAACGAAGCATACGGCGACGCCGGGGACGAGGAGTAAGCACATGAGCAAGCTGACACCCACACCGGGCCAGACCGTTGGCCCCTTCTACGGCTACGCCCTCCCCTTCACCAAGGACAACGAGCTCCTGGCACCCGGCAGCCCCGGCAGCATCCGCCTCCAGGGCACGGTGTACGACGGCGCGGGCAACACCATCCCGGATGCCATCCTTGAGATCTGGCAGCCGGACTCAGAAGGCAACATCGTCCAGCGCACCGGCTCGCTGGTCCGCGACGGCTACACCTTCACCGGCTGGGGCCGCGGATCGGTGGGCAACTCGGGCGTTTACACGTTCACCACGGTCAACCCCGGTCCGACCAAGCCTGGCGCTGCGGCCTTCATCTCCGTGGCCGTCTTCGCCCGCGGCCTCATGAACCGCCTCTTCACCCGCGTGTACCTCCCGGAAAACAAGGAAGCACTGGCCAACGATCCGCTGCTGAGCTCCCTCGATCCCGAGCGCCGCAAGACCCTCATCGCGCGCCGCGACGCCGATGGTGGACTCACCTGGGACATCCGCCTCCAGGGCGGCGACGAGACCGTGTTCCTGGACTTCCAGCAGGACGGGTCGCTGGACCTTTCGGAACAGCCATGATCGACGGCGACTTCGGCCTCCTCAGCCCCGTCACCGCCTCACCTGCCGTGACGGCGTTGACGGGCGACCGTGCCGTGATCGCGGCAATCCTCGACGTCGAGTCCGCTTGGGCGGCCGTCCTTGAGGATGCCGGGCTCGCCCCGGAAGGGTCCGCCGCTGTGGTGGCCGAAGCCGCCGATCCCGGTCACTACGACCTCGCCCTCCTTGCCGAGCGTGCCCAGGGCGGCGCCAACCCGGTGATCCCGCTCCTCGGCGAACTCCGTGCGAAGGTCCGCGAATTGGACGCTGACGGCATCGGGGCAGCTTCCGCTGTGCATACCTCTCTCACCAGCCAGGACGTGCTCGATTCCGCCCTCATGCTCCTGGCCAGCCGTACCGTTTCGGCGCTGCTCGCCGAGGTGCAAGGAACGACGACGGCGCTCGCCGCCTCGGCGGAGCAGCACGCAGACACGCTGTGCGTGGGCCGGAGCCTGACGCAGCATGCGCTTCCGTACACCTTTGGGCTCAGGTCCGCGCAGTGGTTCCAGGGTGTGGCGGCCGCTGCATCGCGGCTCACTTCCTTGGAGTTGCCCGTGCAGTTCGGCGGCGCGGGCGGAACGTTGGCCTCCGGTACCAAGCTGACCGGCGATTCTGGCTCGGCTGCCGGCTCAAGCCTGGCGGTTAGCCCGGGTTCCGGCGCAGCCTCCGCGATTAGCTCGGGTTCCGGCCCAGCCTCCGGCTCGGGCTCAACCCCGTTCACGCTGGCCGATTCCTTGGCTTCCAAGCTGGGGCTCTCGCCGGCAGTTGCCCCGTGGCACACCAACCGCTTGGCCGTCACCGGCTTGGGCGATGGACTGGCCGCACTCGTGGATTCCTTCGGCAAGATCGCCGCCGACCTGCTGTTCCTGAGCCGCCCGGAGGTGGCCGAACTCGGCGAACCCCTGGCTGCCGGCCGCGGTGTTTCCTCGGCCATGCCGCAGAAGCAGAACCCCGTGTTGTCCGTGCTGGTCCGCAGTGCGGCACTCCAGGCGCCGGGCCTCGCATCACAGCTGCACTTGGCTGCAGCGACCTTCAATGATGAGCGCCCCGACGGCGCGTGGCACACGGAATGGCCGGCCCTGCGGCGCCTTCTCGCGCTCACCATCGGGGCTGCCATCCAGCTCCGCGAACTCACTGAGGGCCTCCGGGTATTCCCCGACGCGATGCGCCGGAACCTGGAGATCTCGGGTCCGCTGCTCGTCAGCGAAGGTGTGTCGGCCGCCGTCGCACCTCGCCTGGGCGATGACGGAAAGCAGAAGCTGCAGGCCGTCGTCGACGAAACGCTCATGGCACCGCCATCCGAGCAGTCGGACACCTACCGCAAGCTCCTGCGCGAAGCGATACCCGCCGACAAGCTCCCGGACGATGAGCTCGACGCCCTCCTGGATCCCGCAAGCTACCTGGGCGAGGCCACGGAAATCAGCCGTCGCATCCTCGCCGCCTACCCCGATTTCACTTCTTCAACGAAGGGAGCCCCACGTGGCTAAGCCAACCGTCAAGGCTGTGCTGCTGTCCCCGCAGCGCGAACTGGGAGCCAAGCCGCTCCTGGTGGTCGGCCCGTCGCTGGGCACGTCCACCATTCTGTGGTCCGAGACCGCTGCCCTGCTCGGTGACGAGTTCGACGTCATCGGCTGGGACCTGCCCGGTCACGGCATTTCGCCGACCGCCTCGGAAGGCTTCGATGTAGCGGAACTGGCTGACGCCGTCGTCGATCTTGTCGACTCTGTAGTGCCGGGCGCGAGGTTCCACTACGCTGGCGTCTCGCT
The DNA here is from genome assembly GCF_044769205.1 of Paenarthrobacter sp. NPDC090520. Classification (NCBI taxonomy): domain Bacteria; kingdom Bacillati; phylum Actinomycetota; class Actinomycetes; order Micrococcales; family Micrococcaceae; genus Paenarthrobacter; species Paenarthrobacter sp. NPDC090520. The sequence continues at coordinate 13,854 of NZ_JBIVXM010000022.1, read as the reverse complement.
GGGCGGGGCCACCGGACTGCAGCTCGGCATCAAGCACGGCGACCGGCTCCGCAGCCTGTCCGTCCAGTGCAGCGGCGCGAAGCTCGGCACACCCGAAGGCTGGCTGGAGCGCGCGGAAACCGTCCGCTCGCTCGGCACGCCGGTGATGATCCAGGGTTCGGCAGAACGTTGGTTCGCCAAGGGATTCATGGACCGCCAGCCGGACATCAGCAGCCGCCTCCTGCACGCCCTCCGCGACGCCGACCGCTTCAGCTACTCGTTCTGCTGCGACGCCCTCGCCGCATTCGACGTCCGCGAGCAACTCGGGAGCATCACCGTCCCCACGCAGGCGATTGCCGGCGTCGAGGATTCGGTGGCGCCGCCGTCGGTGGCTGAGGAGACTGCTGCCGGCATTCGCGCCGGGGGCGGTACTGCCGTTGTTGAAGCGCTCGACGGCGTGGGGCACCTTGCGCCGGCCGAGGCGCCTTCAGTCGTGGCTGGTTTGATGCGGAACTTCATGAAGGAGAACGGGCTGTGAACGCAGTAAACCCCCAGCGGAGCGGTGATCCGTCGCGCTACGGAGCCGTGCAGCCCGAGGCCACCGGCCAGGAGATCTACGCCGCCGGCATGGTGGTTCGCCGCGAAGTACTCGGCAACGCGCACGTGGACCGGGCGAACGCCAACACGGATTCCTTTACCGAGGACTACCAGGACATGATCACCAGGATCGCCTGGGGTGGGATCTGGACGCGGCCCGGCCTGAGCCGGCAGATGCGGTCCGCGGTCACCCTCACGGCGTTGGTGGCGCACGGTCACTGGGAGGAGCTTGCCATGCACGTCCGGGCGGCCCTCAACAACGGCCTGAGCAGGGACGAGATCAAGGAAATCCTGCTGCAGACTGCGATCTATTGCAGCGTTCCGTCGGCTAACTCGGCGTTCAAGACGGCCCAGAAAGTATTCCAGGACATCGACGCTGCCTCTGAGGCGTCCCCCACCCCCAACTAACCCCTCTCACCCAACTAGGGGACAGCAAACGTCCCACTGAACGCCCATAGCGACGTTTACTGTCCCCTAGTTGGGTACGTAGAAACGAAGGAAATCTTATGAACCAGGCTTTTGTGTACGATGCCGTGCGCACGCCGTTTGGCAAGTTCGGCTCGGGGCTGGCTGCTGTCCGCCCCGATGATTTGGCCGCGCACGTGGTCCGTGAATCCGTTCGCCGGGCTCCCGGACTGGATCCTGAGCGGATCGATGAGGTGGTGTTCGGCAACGCGAACGGCGCCGGCGAAGAAAACCGCAACGTTGCCCGCATGGCTACGCTGCTGGCGGGCCTGCCAGTCTCGATTCCTGGCACGACGGTGAACCGTCTCTGCGGTTCCTCATTGGACGCGGCGATCATCGCGTCGCGGCAGATCAGCGCTGGCGACGCTGAACTCATGCTGGTCGGCGGCGCGGAGTCGATGTCCCGTGCGCCGTGGGTGTTGCCCAAGACGTCCAAGCCGTACCCTGCAGGGGACATGACCCTCGCCTCGACCACGTTGGGTTGGCGTTTGGTGAACCCGGCCATGAACAAGGACTGGACCATCTCACTGGGCGAGGCCACCGAACGACTGCGCGAGAAGTACGGGATCACGCGCGAGCGGCAGGATCAGTTTGCGGCGGACTCGCACAACCTGGCTGATGCCGCGTGGAACGAAGGCTTCTACGACAACCTGGTGACCGCGGTTCCGGGCACTGACTTGGTTCGTGACGAGGGGATCCGTGCCGGGTCTTCCGCGGAGAAGCTGGCCGGGTTGAAGACGGTGTTCCGTCCCGAAGGTTCAGGGCCCGACGGCGGCACGGTCACCGCCGGGAATGCCTCGCCGTTGTCTGATGGTGCTTCGGCGGCGTGGATCGGGTCCGAGGCTGCTTCGTCGATCCTCGGCCTGGAACCGTTGGCGCGCATCGCCGGGCGCGGCGCGCACGGGAACGACCCCCAGTTCTTCGGGTTCGCCCCGGTGGAGGCCGCGAACAAGGCCCTCGCGAAGGCGGGCATCGGCTGGGACCAGGTTGGCGCCGTCGAACTTAACGAGGCGTTTGCCGCCCAGTCCCTGGCGTGCGTGGACGCGTGGGGGATCGACCCGTCCATCGTGAACCGTCACGGCGGCGCGATCGCGATGGGCCACCCGCTGGGGGCCTCCGGTACCCGCATCCTGGGCACGCTGGCACGATCGTTGCAGGCTTCCGGGCAGCGATGGGGCGTCGCGGCGATCTGCATCGGCGTGGGGCAAGGCCTGGCCGTGGTGCTGGAAAACGTAACCGCTGGCGTTGAAGGAGCGTAGGGACAATGTTGACTTTCATTGACACTGTTGGCGAGGCCGTGGCCGGGATCAAGGACGGTTCCACGGTGATGATCGGCGGGTTCGGCAACGCCGGGCAGCCGTTCGAGCTGATCGACGCGCTGATGGACTGCGGTGCCAAAGACCTGACCGTGGTCAACAACAACGCCGGCCAAGGCGATCAGGGCCTGGCTTTGCTGATCAAGGAAGGCCGCGTGAAGAAGATGATCTGCTCCTTCCCGCGGCAGTCCGACTCTTGGCATTTTGACGCGAAGTACCACGCCGGGGAGATCGAGCTGGAGCTGGTCCCGCAGGGAAACCTGGCCGAGCGTATCCGCGCCGCCGGGGCCGGTATCGGCGGGTTCTTCACACCCACCGGGTACGGCACCACCCTGGCCGAAGGTAAGGAAACCCGCTTCCTGGATGGGAAATGGCAGGTGTTCGAAACCCCGATCCACGCCGACGTCGCACTGATCAAGGCGTTGAAAGCGGACGGGAAGGGCAACCTGGTGTACCGCAAGACCGCCAGGAACTTCGGCCCGATCATGGCCGCCGCGGCGAAGCACACCATCGTCCAGGTCTCCGAGATCGTACCGACCGGTTCGCTGGACCCGGAGAACGTGGTGACGCCCGGTATTTACGTCAATGCGGTGGTGCGGGTCGGATCTGCCGGAACAACAGGAAAGGTGGCCTGACCATGAGCACCGAGACAAGCATCCAAACGTCCGAAAAGCCCCTTGGCCGCGACGAACTCGCCCAGCTGGTGGCCCGAGACATCGCCCCGGGCTCGTTCGTGAACCTGGGCATCGGGCAACCGACCCTGGTCTCGAACTACCTCACAGAAGAACAGAACATCACCCTCCACACGGAAAACGGGATGCTCGGCATGGGCCCCGCCGCGGAAGGAGACGACGTCGACGGTGACCTGATCAACGCCGGCAAGATCCCCGTCACCGAACTCCCCGGAGCCTCGTACTTCCACCACGCCGACTCGTTCGCGATCATGCGCGGCGGGCATCTGGACATCTGCGTCCTTGGGGCCTTCCAGGTCTCCGCGACCGGTGACCTCGCGAACTGGCACACCGGCGCGCCCGATGCGATTCCCGCCGTCGGAGGTGCCATGGACCTGGCCACCGGAGCCAAGGACGTGTTCGTCATGATGACCCTGCTGACCCGCGACGGTGCCTCCAAACTCGTCGAAGCCTGCACGTACCCGCTCACCGGCGTCGGCTGCGTCACCCGCGTCTACACCGACAAAGCCGTGTTCCTCACCGGCCCCGAAGGCGTCACCGTCCGCGAAACCTTCGGCTGCACGTTTGAGGAAATCCAGGAACTCGTGCCCCTGGCCCTCACAAAGGCCGAGTAACTCCCGTTGTGGGGCCCGCAGAACACCCTGCCCGCAGGAATTGGCCCGCACAGCAGGCCCCACAACGCAAACTACGATTGGTAACCATGAGCGAATCCGCAACGACCCCACAGGCCAGCGACCAGTACGTTCAGTCGTTGGCTCGGGGTCTTGCAGTGATCCGGGCCTTCGATGCGAACAACCCGGTGATGACCCTCAGCGAAGTCGCGGCCCGAACAGACCTGACCCGCGCCACGGCCCGCCGTTTCCTGCACACCTTGGTTGAACTCGGCTACGTCCGCACGGATGGCAAGACCTTCGCGCTCACGGCCAAGGTGCTGCAGCTGGGGTACTCGTACCTTTCAGCTCTGTCCCTGCCGCAGCTCGCCCAACCCCACCTTGAAGAACTCAGCCTGAAGCTGGGGGAGTCCACGTCGGCTGCGGTCCTGGACGGGCAGGACATCTTCTACGTTGCCCGAGTCGCTACCAAGCGGATCATGAACGTGGGAATCACCGTGGGCACCCGCTTCCCCGCATATGCGACGTCGATGGGCCGGGTGCTGCTCGCCGGCCTGCCGCCGGCCAAGCTCGACGCCTACCTGGAGAAGGCCGAACTCACGCCCCTCACCCCGCGAACCGTAGCCAACGCGACCGACTTGAGGGCCGCCGTCGAGCGCGTCCGAACGCAAGGCTGGTGCCTGCTGGACCAGGAGCTGGAGCTCGGCCTCATGTCCATTGCGGCGCCCGTGCACAACCGCAACAACGGCGACACTGTCGCGGCCATCAACGTGTCCCTGCAGGCCCAAGCCGTCGCGGCCCAGCCGGAAGGCTACCTCGATTCGGTCCGCGCGGAAGTCGTGGCAACTGCGGACGCGATCTCCCAGGACGTTTCCGCCAAGCACTGACCCAAGTAGGTCGCAGTTAAGCGCGTTTTCAGCGGTCAAAACGCGCTTAATTGCGACCCAGTTGGGCGCGGGGAGTGCTTACTTGCGGATCGCCGCCAGCCGGGTCTCGAGGATCCGTCGGACGAGCGAATCGGGCACGGGATTGTCCACGGAAAACCGCAGCGTGCCCGGCGACCACGAGTACCCACCCAGCTCCTCGGACATCTCAGGCAGGATCTGCCCGCTGAACGGATACAGCGCCAAGTGCTTCTTGGTTTCGAGGACGCTCACGAATCCCTTGCCCCCAACCATGAGAGCAGGCATGCCGTAACTGGTGCCTTCCTCGGCGTCCGGCGCAAGCTCTCGCGCAATGGCAACAATCCGGTCCAACGCCGGTCGGTTGGCAGCACTGACGTTTTCCAAGTACTCGGTGACGGTTCCCATACGGCTATGCTGCCGCACGCCCAAGAGCCAAGGCCAGAGGCTTACCGCTCCGGAATGACGGCGATGCCCTGGATCTCGATCATCGCTTCCTTTTGCCACAGGCGCGTGACGCCGATACCGGCCATCGCCGGGTACTGCGAGCCGGCCATGTCGCGCCAGATGCGCCCGATTTCCCGGCCGTTCGCCATGTAATCGTCCACGTCGGTGAGGTAGATGGTCACGTTGACCAGGTCCTCGGGCTGTCCGCCGGCTTCGCGGAGCGTGGTGAGAACGTTGCTAAAGGCCTGCGTGAACTGCTCCACGATGCCGCCCGGCACGATGTTCATGTCCTTATCAAGAGCTGTCTGCCCGCCCAGGAACACGGTATTTCCGGCGAGCATGCCGTGCGCGAAACCCGATGGCTTGGGCAGTGATTCCGGGTTGATGGTCTTGTGGCTCATGGTGGTCCTCCTCAGTTGTGGCAGTTGCGAAAAGTTTTGAAAAGCCCCTATGCAGATCATTCCCGCCCTGCTACGTTGAGCATATGTGACGATCGTAAAAAAGTCGACACATCAAAAAATCGAAGGGAAACCAACCGATGAAACTTGCCACTCTGCGCACCGCAGACGGACGTACGACGGCGGCACTCGCCGCGGGCGATGGCACATACCTCGCGCTCCCGGCCAGTGACGTTGGCGCGCTCCTGGCCCAGGAAAACTGGCGGACAGTGGCTGAAAAGACCGTGGCCGAAGCAGCGGGCGGGGAAGTCCTGACCAACCCCGATTTCGCGCCCCTCGTGCCCAGCGCGGGCAAGGTGATCTGCTGCGGTTTGAACTACGGGGACCACATCCAGGAGATGGGCCGCGACCTTCCCGAGTACCCCACGTTGTTCGCCAAGTACGCGGACACCCTGGTTGGCGCGAACGATGCCGTGGAAATCCAGGGGAGTGCCCGCGTCGACTGGGAAGCCGAATTGGCCGTCGTCGTGGGCTCGGAGCTGTACCGGGCTGATGAGGACCAGGCCCGGGACGCCATTGCCGGGTACACCGTGGCCAACGATGTCTCCATGCGCGACTGGCAGAGCCGCACGTTGCAATGGTTCCAAGGCAAGGCGTGGGACCGGACGACGCCCGTAGGGCCGGTCATGGTCACGGCAGATGAAGCCGGAGAGCACTTCCGAGTCTGCGGTTATGTCAACGGCGAACTCGTGCAGGACGGGAACACCAAGACGCTCGTCTTTGACCCCGCACAGCTGCTCTCCTACATCTCACAGTTCACCGTCCTTCGCCCGGGCGATCTCGTCCTGACGGGAACGCCCGGGGGAGTGGGGATGGGCATGACCCCGCCGCGCTTCCTGAACGACGGCGACATCCTGGTCACCGAAATCGACGGAATCGGCCGGCTGGAGAACCAGTTCCGCATCCACGCACCCGTAACCGCTTCGGCGTAAGAGACATTCAGCGTAAGAGACACAAGGAGAAACCCATGAGCCAGACCACCACCGAGTACCGCCTCGAAGGCGACAACTCCATCTACGCCCAGCCCGACGGCAAGGTTGTCCCCGTCGTCACCCGTGCCGGTGAGGAGGACACCAACACGATGCAGTCCGGCGACTGTGTCCGCGTTTCCGGCGTCAGCATCCAGCACACCCCGGCAACCAAGATCTGGTTCGGGCAGGTTTCCAACACTCCCGGCTACCGTTCCCTCCCGCACCACCACGGCGAAGCTGAGACCGGCGGTTACGTGCTGCGCGGCCACGGCCGTATCTACTTTGGCGAAAACTACTCAGAGTTCATCGACATGAAGGCCGGCGACTGGGTGTTCGTGCCCCCGTTCATGCCGCACGTCGAAGCGAACATGTCCGTCACCGAGGAGCTTGTTTGGCTGACCGCCCGGACCCCGGAAAACCTCGTGGTCAACCTCGAGGACGTCCCGGACGAAACTCTCGCAGACTACCGCCGGGCTTAAGCCATGATCACGGGAACCCTGACCTCGGAGACGTTCCTCCGGGCCGTCGAGCTCACGGAAACCGAGGCGCAGGTCTTCGACGAGGCCTACGAAGCGACCACGCAGTACGTTCCGTGGCCCAAGGCTTACGGTGGAGACATGGTGGCCCAGGCCGCAGCGGCAATGATGCGCTCGGTGGATGCCGACCGGCAGCTCCACTCGATGCACAGCTACTTCATGCGCCCGGTGGATATTGGTTCCACGGTCCGCTACGAAGTGGAGCGGCTGCGGGATGGCCGCGGGTACTCCACCCGTACCGTCCGGGGTTTCCAGAACGGCAAGCCCTTGTATGCCGCGATGGGTTCCTTCCAGGTTCCCGAAGACGGCCCGGACTTCCAGCCCCAGGCGCCTGCCGCCGTCGAACCTGAATCCCTTCGCTCGGCAGCGGAAGTGCTGGCCGGTATCGAAGGAAGCGCCGCCGACTACTGGGGTACCGGTCGCAGCTTCGACATGCGGCATATTCCCGGTCCGGTATATATCGAACTTGAGGGCGGGGCCGCGCCACAGCAGGCCATTTGGGTCAAGGCATTCGACTCGCTCCCGGATGACGCCAACCTCCAGCGCACTGCCCTCGCGTACGTGTGCGACTACACCATCCTCGAACCGCTCCTCCGGGTGAACGGCCTGAACTGGTCAAGCCCCGGACTCGCTACCGCCAGCCTGGACCACTCCATGTGGTTCCACCGCGACGGCCGCGTGGACGACTGGGTCCTATATGCCCAGGAAGCCATCTCCGGCCAAAGCAACCGCGGCCTGGCTATGGGCCGCTTCTTCGACCGGCAAGGCAGACTCCTGGCCACGGTCGCCCAAGAAGGCATGATCCGCGCTTGACTCACCCACACCCAGCCCCAACGACGCACCACTGAAAGGAACGGCCATGAGCATGTTGCCATCGGCCCACGTGGACACGTTCACCCGCCACCACTTGCCGCCCGCCGAAACCTGGCCGGCGTTCGAATTCACCCTCCCCGAACTCAACTACCCGGACCGGCTCAACGCCGCCTCAGTGCTGATCGACGACGCTGTCGAACAGTTCGGCGCAGACCGCCCGGCACTCCGTACCCCGGACGGCGAAGTCTGGAGCTACGGGGAACTCCAGACCCGCTCCAACCAGGTGGCCCAGGTCCTCACCGAAGATCTCGGAATCGTCCCCGGCAACCGGGTCCTGCTCCGCGGCCCGAACAACCCGTGGATCGTCGCGGCGTGGCTCGGCGTGATCAAGGCCGGAGCCGTGGTGGTGACCACCATGCCGATGCTGCGCTCCACTGAGGTTTCCACCATCATCCAGCTGACCAAGCCCGTGGTCGCCATCTCGGACCACCGCTTCGTCGACGAACTCGCTGTCGCTGCCGGGGATGACGTTGCCGTCCTCAGTTATGGAGCGCACGACGACGGCGACCTCACCGCCCGCTGCGGGCGCAAGAGTGGGGAGTTCACGGCGGTGGACACGTCCTCGGACGATGTTGCCCTGCTGGGCCCGACGTCCGGAACTACGGGTGTGCCCAAGGTGACCATGCATTTCCACCGGGACATCCTGGCGAACGCGGACACGTTCGCCCGCCACATCCTGCAGCCCACTGCGGACGACGTGTTCGCCGGTTCCCCGCCCTTGGCTTTCACGTTTGGCCTGGGTGGACTGGTGGTCTTCCCGCTGCGGTTCGGGGCCTCTGCCTTGCTGACCGAGAAGGCCGGTCCGGTGGAGTTGGCCGAACGCGCTGCCGAGGCGGGAGCCACCATCTTGTTCACGGCTCCGACAGCGTACCGGGCCATCCTCAAGGAGAACCGCGGCGAGCTGTTGAGCCGTCTTCGGATTGCCGTTTCCGCCGGGGAGCACTTGTCCAAGGAAACGTGGGAAGCCGTCCATGAAGCCACAGGACTGAGCCTGGTGAACGGGATCGGTGCCACGGAAATGCTGCACGTGTTCATTTCTGCTGCAGGGGATGACATCCGCCCCGGCACTACGGGCAAGGCGGTGCCGGGCTATCGAGCCACGATCCTCGATCCCGAGGGCAAGGAACTCGGCCCGGGACAGTCCGGACGCCTCGCGATCATCGGGCCCACCGGGTGCCGGTACCTGGACGATCCCCGGCAGTTGAACTACGTCGTGAACGGCTGGAACGTCACCGGAGATACCTTCTCCATGGATGAGGACGGCTACTTCACCTACCAGGCCCGTTCGGACAACATGATTGTCTCGTCCGGCTACAACATTGGCGGCCCCGAGGTTGAGGCCGCGATCGACCAGCACCCGGACGTGGTGGAGAACGCTGTCGTCGGCATTCCGGACGAGCAGCGCGGCAGCATCGTGTGCGCGTTCGTGGTCCTGCGCGAAGGAGTCATTGGCGACCCCGCGAAGCGCAAGGAAATCCAGGACTTCGTGAAGCAGACCATCGCCCCGTACAAGTACCCGCGGGATATCCGATTCGTCACCGAACTGCCCCGCAACCCCAGCGGCAAGCTGCAGCACTTCAAGCTGCGCGACCGTGTCCTCGCAGAGGAAACAGCAACCCACGAACTTACCCCCGCCGGCCAGGGCCAGGCGTAGAAGGAGCACCACCATGAAAATCGCAATCGTCGGAGGCGGCCCGGGTGGCCTGTACTTCGCAGCACTGATGAAGCAGTTGGACCCGTCCCACGACATCACCCTCTGGGAACGCAACGCCGCGAGCGACACGTTCGGCTTCGGCGTCGTGTTTTCCGATGAGACCCTCGGTGGCATCGGCAACGCCGATCCCGTGGTCGCCGAATACATGAGCCGGCGCTTCGCCCGCTGGTCGGACATCGACATCCACTTCCGCGGCGAAATGATCACCGTAGGCGGCCAGGGCTTCGCCGCGATGAGCCGCAAGGAACTCCTGGAACTCCTGCAGCGCCGGTGCATCGAACTCGGCGTCGATGTCCGGTTCAGCACCATGGCCCCCGCCATCGAGGAACTCGAAGCCGGCTACGATCTGGTCCTTGCCGCGGACGGCGTGAACTCGCAGATCCGCGCCAAGTACGCTGACGCGTTCGGCCCGGACCTGGACCCGCGCACCAACAAGTACATGTGGCTCGGAACAGACCAGGTGTTCGAGGCCTTCAAGTTCTTCGTGAAGGAAACCGAGTGGGGCGTCATGCAGATCCACGGTTACCCGTACTCGGATGAAGGCTCCACGTTCATTGTCGAAATGCACCAGGACGTCTGGCACGCGGCCGGCTTCGACGAGACCGCCGACGAGGTCTTCGCACCAGGAGTCTCCGACGAGAAGGCCATCGCTAAGATCCGCGAGATCTTCGCCGAGGAACTGGCCGGCTACGAGGTCCTGTCCAACAACTCCAAGTGGCTGAACTTCAACACTGTCCGCAACCAGAGCTGGCGCAAGGGCAACGTGGTCCTGCTGGGCGACGCCGCGCACACGGCTCACTTCTCCATTGGCTCGGGCACCAAGCTGGCCATGGAAGACTCCCTCGCACTGGCTGCCTGCCTGCACGAGCACCCCACGGTCGCAGAGGCACTGGAAGCCTACGAAGCCGAGCGCCGCCCCGTGGTCGCGTCCACCCAGCGTGCCGCGCAAGCTTCGCTGGAGTGGTTCGAACGGATCGGCCAGTACAAGGACCAGGACCCCACACAGTTCGCGTTCAACCTGCTCACCCGAAGCCGCCGCATCACCCAGGAGAACCTGCGCCTGCGCGACCCCGAATTCGCGGAGGCAGTGGACCGGAACTTCGCTTCTTCGCAGGGCCTCAGCCAGGTGGCACCGGCCATGTTCCAGCCCTTCAGCATCGGCGAACTCGAGCTGAAGAACAGGATCATTGTTTCCCCGATGGACATGTATTCCGCGACGGACGGCGTCCCCGGCGACTTCCACAAGGTCCACCTCGGCTCCAAGGCCTTGGGCGGTGCAGGGCTGGTCATGACCGAAATGGTCTGCGTCTCCGAATCCGGCCGCATCACCCCAGGCTGCAGCGGCCTCTACACCGACGAACAGCGCGAGAGCTGGAAGGAAATCGTCGACTTCGTGCACACCCGCTCCACCGCGAAAATCGGTGCCCAGCTGGGACACTCCGGCCGCAAGGGCTCCACCAAGCTCATGTGGGAAGGCATCGACCAGCCGCTCGACTCCGGCAACTGGACCGCCGTCGGGCCTTCCGCCTTGCCGTACGGCCCCGAAAACCAGACCCCGCTGGAACTGGACCGCGCCGGGATGGACGCCATCAAGGCCGAGTTCGTCGCCGCGACGCAGCGCGCCGAGGCAGCCGGCTTCGACCTCCTGGAGATCCACGCAGCCCACGGCTACCTGCTCTCCTCCTTCCTGTCTCCCGTTTCCAACCAGCGCACGGACGAATACGGCGGCAGCCTGGAGAACCGGCTGCGGTTCCCGCTGGAAGTGTTCGACGCCGTCCGGGCGGCGTGGCCTGCCAACAGGCCGGTGACGGTGCGCATCTCCGCGACGGACTGGATCGACGGCGGCAACACTTCCGACGACTCGCTGCAGATCGCGAAGGCCTTCGTTGAGCACGGCGCAGTCGGGCTCGACGTGTCCACCGGACAGGTGGCCAAGGAAGAGAAGCCCGCGTTCGGCCGCAGCTACCAGACCCCGTTCGCGGACCGCATCCGCCAGGAAGTCGCCGCCCCGGCAGGAGTGGCAGTGATTGCCGTCGGCGCAATCTCCAGCTACGACGACGTGAACTCGATCCTCCTCGCAGGCCGCGCCGACCTCATCGCACTCGGCCGGACGCACCTCTACGACCCCCAATGGACCCTCCACGCAGCCGCCGAGCAGGAGTACCACGGCCCGGGTGCCCAGTGGATCCCGCAATTCCGCGCCGGACGCCGCAAGCCCCCGAGCTCCCGCACCGACGCTGTCCGACCGCGGTTGTCCTTGCTCAAGGAACCGGACGCCGAGGAAGCCATCACGCACCTGCGCTGGACCCCTGCTGCCGCCGCCGCAGCATCGGTCCTGGTGAAGTAGCCGTGGCCGCCGCACCTTTGAACACCTGGAACGTGCCTAAGCGCACCACAGGTGTTGTGCTCCTCTGCTGCTGGCTGGCGATTCTCGCCGAAGGCTACGACGTCGGAGTGCTGGGAGCCGTCCTCCCGGCCCTCGCCGAGTACAAAGAGTGGAACCTCTCGCCGCTGGCTCTGGGCGGCTTGGGGTCATATGCCCTGATCGGCATGCTTATCGGTGCCTTGTTCATCGGCACCCTCAGCGACCTTGTGGGCCGCAAAAAGATGCTGCTTGCGTCCATGATCATCTTCACGCTGACGCAGGCCGGTGCAGCCTGGGCTCCTACGCCTGAACTCTTCGGCCTCTTCCGCCTGATCGGTGGGCTCGGCATGGGCGGCGTGATCCCCGTGGCAGCGGCGCTGACCATCGAGTACTCCGCTCCGAACAAGCGCTCTTATAACTATGGACTCATGTATTCCGGGTACTCGCTGGGGATTGTCGCGGCCGCGCTGGCAGCCCTGTTCGTCCTTCCGCTGGGTGGATGGCGGGCGGTGATCGCGATCGGCGCAGCCCCCGTGATCCTGCTGCCGGTCATCTGGAAGTTCTTGCCGGAATCCCTTGAGTACCTAGAGTCGAAGGGCCGCAGTTCAGAGGCAAAGACGTTGGCTGCCAGGCTCGGAATCACTGACTACCGCCCGGTGGTGGCCGCCAAGCCCATTAGCAACCAAGCCGCAGACCCGTGGTGGAAGACCATCACCACCATGTTCTCCCTGCAGTATCTCCGCTCGACCGTCTTCTTCTGGATCTCGCTGTTCTGCGGCCTGCTCCTGGTCTACGGCCTCAACACCTGGCTTCCGAGCATCATGAAGAAGGCCGGCTACGATCTCGGTTCGTCCCTGACGTTCCTCCTGGTCTTCAGCCTCGCCTCGGCGATCGGTGGCCTGCTTCTGGGCCGGGCGGCAGACAAATACGGCAAGAAACTCATCCTGGTGGTGTTCTACATCCTCGGCGGCCTGGGCATCATGCTCCTGGTCTTCCCGAACACCATGGTGGTCAACCTGCTGCTCGTGGCCTTCGCCGGCGTTGGTTCCATCTCCACGTCGCTGGTCCTCACGGGGTACATCGCCGACTACTACCCGGCAAAGGTCCGCGGCACGGCGACGGGCTGGGCACTCAGCTTCGCCCGGCTTGGCGCTATCTCCGGGCCGTTGATCGGAGGGTGGATCGCAGGTTCCAAGCTCCCGTTTGAGGCGAACTTCGGAATCTTCGCCGGTATCGCGGTCCTGGCCGCTGCCGCCGTCGCACTTATCCCGAAGCCGCAGCAGGAAGCGCGGGTGACCGAAGGGAAAGCAACCGCTGACCCCGACGAGCAAGACGCGGCGGTCAGCGTCGGCTAGGAGAACCATGCCGGAAGCAAGCGTCCAGCGGACGGTGGAGTGGGTGGACACCGACGCCTCCGGCCACCAGCACAACTCGGCGATCCTGCGCTGGGTGGAGGCCGCCGAGGCCGAGCTGTTCCGCTCGCTGGAGCTGCCCGACTACTTCCCCAGCGCGCCCCGCGTCCAGCAGGTCATCAACTACAAAGCGAAGCTGTGGTTCGGCCAGCGCATCACCGCGTCGGTGCGGGTACAAGCGCTCGGCCGGACCTCGCTCACTCTGGAATTCGAGGTACTCGGCCACCCGCTGCCGGCCTCGGCAGGAACCCCCGACGCCGGCAGCCCGGCAGCCGGCAGCCCGGCAGCCGCCGTCGTGGCCTCTTACGGAACGGTCACGACGGCGCACGTCCCCGCCGGGTACGCGACAGCGCAGCCTTGGCCCCCGCACTTCGTCCAAGCCCTCACCCCCGACGCTCTCTCACCAAACAGCCCTTAAAACCCGACGCTCTCTCACCAAACAGCCCTAAAAGCCCGACGCTCTCTCACTTCCCACGGGTCCGGCCGGGGTCTGTCCGATATACGGTGTGTGGGTTC
>NZ_JBIVXM010000021.1:0-85407 GCF_044769205.1 Paenarthrobacter sp. NPDC090520 | reverse complement strand
AGTCGTGGATTCAGACACGGCCGTCTCCTTCAGATCAGGCCAGACCCCACACACCGTTATTCAGACAGTCCCACGCTCTCACCGCGGTGAGAGAGCGTTAGGCAAAAGGGGCCATTTGGTGAGAGAGCGTTGGAAGGGGACGGACGCACGAGACCGCGCGGAGGGCGTCCGGCAGCGTGCGTCAAAGCGACGAAGGAGCAGCACGCCGAGGACGGCCGCCGCGCGGGCGGACCCAGCCAACCGGCCACCCGCCGCGGCGGCGGACTCGACGGAGAACGCTTAACCCTCCGCTTTGCCTTGGCGCCAGTAACCCATGAAGGCAACCTGCTTACGGTCGATGCCGACGTCCCGCACCAGGTAGCGGCGCATTTCCTTGATGACGAACGCTTCGCCGGCGATCCACGCATAAAACGGCAGGGCACCGGCGGGGAGGGTGGGGTTCTTGGTGGCTTCGATGGCTGCGGCGTCCATGCGCTGTGGGGTTTCCCACAGGATGTCCTGGTCCACGTTGACGTCCTCCGGCTCAGGACCGGCTGCAGAGTCGGCACCCTTCAGGCCCACCCAGCCCGGAACGGGGACGGCCTTAGCCACGGCTTCCTTCAGGAGTTCACCGTGCGGGCGGGAGCGTCCAATCGCGGCGCCACGAGCAAGCCACGTAATTTCGATGTCGGCCGCCGTGCTGATGTCCTGGAAATCAGCCGCCGAGGGGACTTCAAGGAAAGCGTGGCCCGTCATGTCAGCAGGAAGACTTTCGAGGATGGCGCTGATGGCCGGCACGGCAGTCTCGTCACCCGCGAGGAGCACACGCTGGGCCAGGCCAGGACGCCATTCGATGCCGCCGTAGGCACCGGCGGTAGTGCACTGTGCTGCGCGGTTGTTGGGCCCGATGATGGTCAGCGCATCGCCCGGCTTGGCTGCCACTGCCCAGTTGGCGGCGGGTCCACCGTGTCCGGAATCGTCAAAGTGCATGACGAAGTCGATGTCGATTTCCGGGTACACGGCGTCGAGGCGCTCGGACCGGACGGTGTAGGTACGCATGGAGCCCCGGACGGCGGGGTCCATGGCGAGCCACTCCTGGTACCAGCCGGCCTCGTCCATCTTGAATTCCGGAAGCGGGATGATGCGGCCGTCGTCGTCCAGGGACGGAATCATGAGCTTCACGCGCAGGTCCAGGGTGTCCCCTGCCACGCCGAAATCGCGAAGGGAGTAGCCGCCAAAGGTGATGCGGCGGAAGTTGGGGCTCAGTTCCTGGACCGCCGTGACGGTGACGTCGAAGGCCAGGGTCATCGGTTCCACTGCGGCGCTCGCTTTGGCCCGGGTTGGTTGTGCACTCATGAGGCGATCTCCAGTTCGTTGGCGTGACGGGCGTGATGTTCGGTACGTGTCGGAGCTTGGGCGTGGTGGCGGCCAATGGGAACGATCAGCGGCGTGCCGGAGATCGGATCCGGAACCACCCGGGATTCCAGGCCAAAAACGGTGTGGACCAGTTCCTCGGTGACCACTACCGGGGCCGGACCTTCGGCGACGATGCAGCCGCCTTTCATGGCAATCACGTGGTCCGCGTAGCGCGCCGCGAGGTTGAGGTCGTGGAGCACGATCGCCACCGTGGTGCCGCGGCTGCGGTTCAGGTCCGTGACCAGGTCCAGGACCTCTACCTGGTGCGCGAGGTCCAAGTACGTGGTGGGCTCATCGAGCAGCAGGACCTCGGTCTCCTGTGCCAGGGCCATTGCGATCCACACGCGCTGGCGCTGTCCACCGGACAGTTCGTCGACGCTCCGCTCAGCGAGTTCCAGCGTCGCGGTGGCTTCAAGCGCGCGCTGCACAGCGGCGTCGTCCGTGGCACTCCAGCTGCGGAAGAAGCCTTGGTGCGGGTACCGCCCGCGGCCCACCAGGTCCCGCACGGTGATGCCGTCCGGTGCGGTGGGGTGCTGCGGGAGCAGGCCGAGGGTCCGCGCGAGTTCGCGGGCCGGGCGCGAATGGATGTCCTTGCCGTCCAACGTCACGGCACCGCCGGCAGGCTTAAGCAGCCGGGACAAGCCGCGGAGCAGGGTGGACTTTCCGCAGGCGTTGGCGCCCACGATCATGGTCACCTTGCCCTCCGGAATCTCCGTGGTGAGGCCTTCCACCACCTTCCGCTGCTCGTATTGGAGCGTCAGGTCCTTGGCATTAAGGATCGCCATGTCAGGCTTCCTTTCGGTTCGACGTGAGCAGGAGCCACAGAAGGAAGGGGGCACCGAGGGCACCCGTAACGACGCCAACAGGGAGGACGGTTCCGTCGAGGATAACCGGCGCGATGTTGGAGGCAAAGAAGTCGGCGGCGAGCACAATCAACGCACCGGTGAGGGCCGACGCCGGAAGGCTCGGTTTGCGGACGATGCGGCGGGCAATAGGCCCGGCAAGGAAGGCGACGAAGGCCACCGGGCCCGCTGCGGCGGTTGCGACGGCGGCAAGCCCGACGGCGGTCAGCACGAGTCCCAGCCGGGCGGCGTTGACCTTGATGCCCAATCCAGCAGCAGCATCGTCTCCGAGTTCGAGCATGCGCAGCGGTCCCGCGAGGGCGATGACGGCCGGAACGAGGATCAAGAGCGCAAGGGCCAGGACGCCCGTTCGTTCCCAGTTGGCAGAGTTCAGCGAGCCGTTGAGCCATACCAGGGCATCCGCGGCCGTGCGGATGTCCGCCCTGGTCATGAGGAAGTTCACGACGGCATGGAGCGCTGCGGCGATGCCCACGCCGGCAAGGATGAGACGGTTTCCGGCAGCATTGCCGCGGCTGCCGGACCCGGAGCCGGTCTTGCGGGAAATGGCATAGATGATGGCAGCGACGCCCAGTGCGCCACCCAGGGCAGCACCGGAGATCACGGCGCCGGAAGCACCGAACACCACGATCGCGGTGACGGCTGCAGCACTTGCTCCGTAGCTGATGCCGATGATGTCCGGGCTGGCCAGCGGGTTGCGGAGCATGGTTTGGAAGAGCGCACCGGCAAGGCCGAAGGCAACGCCGATCAGCGTCCCCACCATGGCACGGGGAAGCTTGTGTTCCATGACGATGAAGGTGGCGCCCGGAATCTTCTCGCCCCCGGTCAGGTGGTTGATGACGATCTTGAAGAAGTCGGGGATGGTCACGGTGTAGCTGCCCAGCAGGACGTAGACCGCGAACATCACTACGAGGGCCAGCACCAGGAAGATCGTGGGGCTGAGCGCGCGGCGGGATGGCAATTGATGCGGATGCTCGCCGGAGCCATTGCCATTAGTTGCCGGCTCGGCGGTGGATTTGAGGGTGGTCACAGTCCGGCCCCCTTTCCGCGGCGGATGAGCCAAACGAACACGGGAGCGCCAACCAACGCGGTCATGATGCCCGCGGGAACTTCGCCCGGGAGGAGTATGACGCGGCCGATCACGTCCGCCACGATCAGCAGGATGGGCGCCGACACCATGGAGAACGGCAGGATCCAGCGGTAGTCCGGTCCGGTCAGCAGCCGGACGGCGTGCGGAATGACCAGGCCGAGGAAGCCGATGGGACCGGCCAGCGCGGTAGCGGAGCCACACAGGAGCACGATGCCCAGGCCGATGATGCCGCGGGACAACGCAACATTCTGGCCGAGGCCCCGGGCAATGTCGTCGCCGAGGGCAAGGCTGTTGAGTACGCGGCCACCGCCCACCACAATCAGCGCGCCAATCACCAGGAACGGCAAGGCGGGCAGGAGGACGGACCAGTCACGTCCACCGATGCTTCCCACCTGCCAGAAACGGAAGCGGTCCAGGGTGTCCTGGCTGGAAACGAGGATGACGTTCATCAGCGAAAACAATCCAGCGCTCAGCGCCGCGCCTGCCAAAGCGAGCTTGACCGGCGTCGCACCGTCACGTCCGCGGGACGCAATGGCGTAAACGACGACGGCGGCCGCTGCGGCGCCGATGAAGGCGAACCAGATGTAGCCGGTCAGGGAGCCTATGCCGAAGACATAGATGCCCACCACCACGGCCAAGGCAGCACCGGCGTTGAGGCCGAGGATGCCGGGATCGGCCAGCGGGTTGCGGGCCACGCCCTGCATCGCAGCGCCGGCCAAGCCAAGGGCCGCTCCGGCAAGAAGACCCAGCACGGTGCGCGGAATGCGGGCGATAACCACCGCGTGGTCGCCGTCGGCCGGGTTGAAGTGCGTGATGGCTTCCCAGATGGTGGAAAGGGGAAGCCCGCGCGCGCCGATCGCCAACGATGCGGCGCACGCAGCTGCGAGTACGACGACGGCGACCAACAGCCAAGCGGTCCGCTTGCCTGCGCTCCGCGGCCGGGTTCCCCTTCCGGCCGTGTCGCTGCCTGGGGCGATGCCTCGCTGGTTACCCGGCACCGAAGTGCCACCAACCCGCCCCGCGGTAGCCGCCGTCGTCGTACTCAGTTTCATTGCTTTACTTGGCCGCGACCTTGTCGGCGGCGGCACCAAGCTGAGGCAGGAACGTGTCCAAAGCCCACGGGAGGCTCAGCGGCGACGACGCGGAGATGGACAGCGTCAGGGTCTGGTTTGCGTCGGCAACCAGCGCGCCGGACTTGATGGCCGGGATCTGGCTCAGGAGCGGGTCGGCCTTGATGGCATCTGCGGTAGCAGCCTCGGGAACCCAGGTGACGAAGACGTCGGAGGTCAGTTCGTTGGCCTTCTCAGCAGACCACGGGATGAAGAAGTCCTTGTTGGTCTTGGTGTTCTCGGTAACCACCGGAGCCAGCTTCATGCCGATCTCGGAGAGGAAACGCGGACGGTTGTCGATGGCGGTGTAGACGTTGACGCCGTCACCCTTGGCGGGCTCGAGGTTGCCGTAGATGAAGGTCTTGTCCTTGATCTGCGGGTACTTGGAGACCTTGTCCTTGATGGTGGACTCGGTGTCCTCGATCAGCTTCTTGGCTTCGGCTTCCTTGCCCAGGGCCTTGCCGATCAGGGTGGTGCTTTCCTGCCACGGGGTACCGTAGGCGAGCTCCGGCTGGGCCACGACGGGGGCGATTTCGCTGAGCTTCTTGTAGTCGGCTTCTTCGAGACCCGAGTACGCGGCCAGGATGACATCCGGGCTGAGCTTGGCGATCTCGGTGAAGTTGATGCCGTCAGCTTCGGAGAACTGGACCGGCGCCTTGTCGGTACCGAAGCCGGCGCCGAGCTTCTCGAGGGCTGCGTCCTTCCACGGCGTGGAGCCCTTGTCGTTGTTGCCCCACTCGTTCTTCGGAACACCAACCGGGACAACGCCCAAGGCGATCGCGATGTCGTCATTGACCCACGAAACGGTAACTACGCGCTTGGGCTGTTCCTTGATGGTGGTCTCACCGAAGACGTTCTTGATGGTCACGGGGAAAGCAGCGGACTCGGCCTGCTGGGAGGCCGGAGTGGAAGTGGCGGGTCCAGTGGAGCAGCCAGTGAGGGTGAGGGCGACGGCGGCAATTGCGACCGTCGCAGAACCTGCGGTCTTCAGCAGGGCGCGGCGTGGGAGAAGGGAAGCCACGGTACTCCTTAAGTAAGTGATGCGAACCTAAGTAAGGCTAGCCTAGCCTCTTGATAATTACGAAACGTTTGCGTCGCCTAATCCCCTCATGACGCCAAAATACCGTTCAGCGTGCCCCAATTCACACCCTCTCTCACCGAACCGCCCCTTCCCACCTACCCTCTCTCACCGAACCGTCCCTTCCGGCGAACCCTCTCTCACCGAACCGCCCCTTCCGGCGAACCCTCTCTCACCGAACCGCCCCTTCCCACCGAACCCTCTCGCAGTGGACATCACTGGTGAAGGTTTGGGAGGATATCGGCAGCGGACTCCCACTTCAAGGCGATCCGCTTCCACAGGGAACCGACGAGGGGATGAGCGTGCGCACTGAATCAGTTGCCGCCGCCATGGGTTGCGAGGTGGCCGTATCGGCCTGCTTGGCACACCCCCACGCGTCGGCACCAACCAAGTAACACCCGGACAGCAAGCTCCAGCCATCCCTGGCTACTTCAGCCTGCCCGAATCCTTTCAGGTGATCGACGCCCCCCCCGTGTCATGACGCAGCGCAAGGCGCGCTGCCGACGTCGTCAATTTCCGAAAGAAGCTTCACCATGCAGAAAATCACTGCGCAACAAATCCGTTCGTCGTTCATCAATGCCAGCCGCTCAGAAGCCGCCAAGCTCAACCTCCCCCGCGACTTCGACGCGATCGAGTGGGAGTCCTTGGAGTTCCTGGGCTGGCGGGACGAGAAAATGCCCCAACGCGGGTACCTGGTCCTGCCGTCCAACGGCAAGCTGACAGGCATCATGCTCCGCGCCCCCGAGGGTGGCTCCGGCAAGAAGCGGGCTGTGCTCTGCGAACTGTGCCGGGACGTATTCTCCAAGGCCGATGTCTACCTGTGGGTCGCCAGGAAAGCCGGGCAATCCGGCAAGGACGGCAACACCGTGGGGACGTTGATCTGCGCCGAGTTTGGTTGCAGCGCCAACGTGCGCAAGGAACCCCCGGTCAACGAGATCAACCCTGACCCTGCCGCCGTCGTCCTCAAACAAATCGCGGGGCTGGAGTTCCGCACTGCCCAGTTCCTGGACAGCGTCCGCGGGTAGGCCAATGTGGCTGGCAGTAGTGGTTGCTATGACGGCTCATAACAACCGCTACTGCCAGTCAGGCGGGCGGCGGAGGCCTTAGCGGAGCACGATGTCCACGGGATTGGCTTCCGAACGCCACGCGCCAGGCACGCCCGGTCCGGCGATCACCGGAGCGGTGAGGACACCGGACCGGTTGGTGCGCTTGTCGCGAAGGATTTCCGTGACGGAACCCAGGTGACGCGAAAGATCGATCACGTTCTCGGGCGCCGCCAGCAGCAACTGGAAGCCGAACTCGTGGAGCGCCTTGATGCCTGCGCCGGCAAACTCCTCGGAGGCAAGCACGAAGGCCTCATCCATCATCACCGTGCCGTAGATGGTGAAGCCCTGCTCGGCGATGCCCAGCTGGTAGCTCAACGCCGCGGCCATAATGAAGGCCGTAAAACGCTGGCGTTCGCCGCCGGACATGGACCCGGTGTCGGCGTGCATGAAAACCTCGGTCTTCGGCTTGCCCGATTTGCCGGTCTTGCCCGGCACTTCGCGGTGTTCCTTGCATTGGATGAACAGGTGCCCGCGGACGTCCAGGACCTCCGCACGCCAGCGCCGGTCTTCGGGCGTCTGCGAGCCGAGCCGCTTCACCAGGGTTTCGAGCGACTTGTACCGGGCCGTGAGCTCGGCATCCTCGTCGGTTTCCGTTGCGGCCGCAGCATTGCGGGACGGCCGGGTGTGCTTCGCCTTCAAAGCGTTCTGGATGGCATCCTTGAACTGCTTCGCCGTAGCCGGCAGCGTCTGTTTGATGTCCAGCTCCAGGTAGCTGCCCTCGTGGAAATTCACGTCGGACAGGATCCCGTTCAGCGGCAGGATGCGGCTGGTGATGGTGCGGCGTTCCTCATCGAGCAGGTGCAACAGCGTGCTGAAGGACTCGTGCGTCCGCTGGTTGAAGAACAGGCGGAACTCGGCTTCCTGGGCGGGCAGGCCGTCGTTCACGATCGCGTGGTACCGGGACTCGAAGTCACCGGCTGCACCGATCGAGGTGCCGTGGTCGGCGCTGATGGCGCTGCCCCAGTCGCGCACGAACGCTTCGAAGATGCGGGTCAGGCGTTCAGCTGTGGCTTGCCCCCGCGACTCGGCAGCGTGAAGCTCGTCGAGCAGGGTATTGCGGACGCTGTTGGCCAGATTGTCCAGCTCATGGAGTTCGGAAACGTCCGCGGCGCCGGCGAAGTACGGCTCAAGTGCCGCAACGGTGGAGCCCGACGGCGGTGCTTGCTCGAGCTTCAACCTCGCCGCGTCCAGCAGGCCGTCAGCCGTGGTCATCTGATGATCGAGCGCTTTGTACTCGCTCTGCAGCACAGCGGCAGAACCTGTGGAGGACTGGTGTTTTTCCCGTACGGCCTCAATGTTGGCGCGCAGGGGCTCAAGGTCGGCCTGGGCGGCGAGTGCATCGGCAAGGCGCTGCTCGATCCGGGCCAGCTCGTCAGCGGCAACTGCCGCGGAAACCTGTTCCCACGGACGTTCGTCCTCGGCCACGCGGCGGAGGGCTTCCAGCTGACGGGCCATTCCCTGGTGCGAATCCTCGCGGCTCTGGGCAAGTTCGGCAGCCTTGGCCAGCTCGTTTTCCAACTCGCCTACGCGCGCAGCAACGAGTTCCAGCTTGGAGGCGTTGTCGAAGCCGAGCACGTAATCCTGCCGGCTGGTGAAGCGGTCGTCCTTCTCCACGGTGTGCCGGTTGCGTTTGACCACGCCGCCCAGGCTCAAGCCCTTGTCGAGGGAGGCCAGCTCATCGGGGTCCTCCACGCATGGATACCCGAAGTCGACCGCGATCCGCTCGCGTATCCATTCCCCCGCGTCCGCATTGGCACCCGAGGTGAGGATGCTCAACTTGGTCAAGAGGTCGCCGTCGGACACGTCCTCCACAGCCAGCGCGCCGCCGGCCAGTGGCTTGGACACATCAACGGCGCGGAGGGCCCCACGCACGGTGTTGTCGTTGAGGTACCGTGTCACCGCCGCAAAGTGCTCTCCCGGAACCAGCAAGGTGGTGGCGAGGTTCCGCAGGGCGCGCTCAGCAGCCGGGCGCCATTGCTCCTGGCCTTCCGCGAGGTCGATCAGTTCGCCGCCGAAGGGCATCCGCTCTTCCGGAACGCCGGTCGCCGCTGCGATCGCCGCGCGGTTCTCAATGCTCGACGGTGGCAGGAGGGACTTGCGCGACCGCAGCGACAAGAGCTCCTGCCCGGCCGCTGCCAGTTCGCGCTTTTTGGTGGCGTGCGCATCGAAGGCTTCGAAGCGGAGCTCCTTCAGTGACTCCGAGTCATCCTGCAAGGCGGCCGATCGGGCTGCAGCCTGCTCGTGGGCTTGGTCCCAGCCCTCCGCCGACCATTCCAGGTCCAGGCCGGCATCGCTCAACGCCTTCCTGGCGGATTCCTCCACCTGCTGGCGGAGCTTGAGACCCACCCGCGCATTTTCCAACGACTGCTCAATGGCCGAGATCGCGTTGCCGCCGCGGTTGTTGTAGTCCGACTCGAGCTCGCGCAGTTCCTTGGCCAAGGCGTCCCGCACGGTCCGCTCGGCCGCAAGTTCCTGGGCCTTTGACTGGGCCAGCTCCTTGAACCGGGCCAGCGTTTTGGCGTGCACCGTCACCGCAAGTTGCTGCTTGAAGGCGACGAACTCCTCCCCGGCGAGCTCGCGCAACCGGTTCGCGTCCAGGAGGGCCTGTGCGTAATCCTTATTCAGCCCGGGAACCGGCGCCAACTGGTCGCGCTGCTGGCGGACGTCCTCCAGTCGCTGGCGGATGGACATCAGGTTGCTGAACTCTTCCACCACATCGTCGGCGGCGGCCAGCGTGGCCGGGGCATCGAGGACTTGGTCGCGGAAGAACGTGTTCACGCTGCCGCCCAGGCCCTTGCCTGCCTGGATCACGCGTAGCAAAGGGAGCGCCTGGTCCGAGTTGATTCCCAGGAGCCTGCGGAACCTTTCCGCGAAGGCCTTGTGGACGTCGAACACCTGGCCTTCGGGGAAGATCGACTCCAGCGCTCCCTTGGTAAAACGCTTCTGGGCGATGCCCTCAATGGCCTCCAGGTCCAGGGGCTTGCTGTCGATCACATAGAAGCGACCAACGCTGGACTCCGTGCCGTTCTTGGGCAGGTCGAAAAGCGCAGAGACCGTCACTCTGGTGCCAGCAGCGTTATCAAACGTCAGTGCGACGGCGGACCACGTGGCACCAGGGCGCTGGAAGGCACTGGCCGAACCATCGCCGACAGCCTTGTCACCGACCTTGCCGCGCATATAGGTGAACGTGGTCCTCTTGTCCTCCACAGCACCGCCCGAACGCTGGGCAGCGGCCTCGTTGGAACGTGGACGGGCGTCGAAAACGCGAAGCATCGCGTCAAACAGCGTCGACTTGCCAACACCGGAGTTACCGGTGAGCAGGGTGCCGTTGCGGTCCACGTGCATGGTGTGGGCACCATGGAAGGTGCCCCAGTTGACCACCTGGACGAGCGACAAGCGCATCTGGCCCGGGTTGGTGAGTTCGCCGAGGGGCAGCATGCTTGCGATCGTCACTTCTCTGTCCCGTCAGTCGGGGTTGCGTCCGCGGAGTCGTCGTCTTCCGTTTGCGAATCAGAGTCCAGGTCCAGCAGCGGCTCTGTCCCTGATTCGTCGGCTGCTACTGCCACCAAAGACTCGATGTGGGCCGGGATGTCTCCGATGTTTTCGAACGGGAGGGCCAGCGGGAGGGCGTTGCTGATGGTGTAGGTGTCATCGAGCGGGGTGGGGAGGAGGAGTTGGCGCGCCAGGAGTTTGGTGATGGTGCGCGTGACCACGTCCGAGTCCCGCAACGCGTCCTGTTGGCCGGCAGGTGTGTAGTTCGCTACGAGGTCCGAGATCTCTTCGCGGGTGATGGTTGGGTCCGTCTGGGCTGTCACGTGGCGGTCCAAAAGAAGGCGCAGGCGCAGCAAAACAATGGTTTCAACCCGGCTGAGTGCCCTCTGCTGGCGAAGGATGCTCGAACGGGAGCTGGCGCCGATGATCTCGGGATCGACCGGACGGAGGACCGCGATTTTGCGGTCATGGTCCAGCTGGAGAGTGAGGAAAAGCTCGGAGAGCCGGCTACGGAGGATCAGTTGGTTGTCCAGGAGCGTGGTCCAGAGTTTCTCGTCCCGTCCACCGTCGATGTACGGGCCCTTCAGGAGCTTCACCAGGGCGTGCCGGACCTTCATCGGCAGCACGCCGGTGTCC
This sequence comes from Paenarthrobacter sp. NPDC090520, assembly GCF_044769205.1. Classification (NCBI taxonomy): domain Bacteria; kingdom Bacillati; phylum Actinomycetota; class Actinomycetes; order Micrococcales; family Micrococcaceae; genus Paenarthrobacter; species Paenarthrobacter sp. NPDC090520. Next base: position 74,641 of record NZ_JBIVXM010000021.1, on the reverse strand, counting down.
CCGGGGAACAGCGCGGCACCATCAACAAACGTGTCGCGCGGGGTGACCCGGAAGGGATCCGCCTGGTGACCCGCTTCAACGGTGACGTCCTCCTCCAAGGTGGCGTCCGTCGTCGTGATTTCCTCAGTCATCAGAATCCTCATTCAGCGAGACGACCGGCAGGTACGCCGTGCGGATGCTGCCGTCGATTTGTTCGAAGTCGATGTGTTCCCACGTGGCCCGGTCAAAGGCCGCACCTGACTGCAGCGCCATGGACAGGAGGGAACGGACAGTGTTGATGTGCCGTTCTTCGGGTGGCAGGTTCTCCCATGCCTCGCCGATGGTGGCCGAACCGGCCATGGCGGCACGCACGACGGCGGGCCTGGCCTTTCCGGTGCGGGCGGACTTCACGCGGTCCGAGTCGCTGAAGGCGATGGGGTCGGCCAGGCGCGGCGGAGTGGCAAACTCGTCGGGGTCGAAGAGCTTGACCATTGCGAGGGACTCAAAGCCTGCGTTGTACAGGACGGGGCCGGGAACCAATCCGGGCCGGTCGCGTTCGTAGGGCAGCGACCTGATGGCATGCTCGGCCTCGGCGAGGACCTTCCGCAGGCTCACGGATTGACGGACATCGTCACTCTGGATGTACGTGTTGAGGCTCTCCGAGAGTTTGCCGTAAATCCGCTGGATCTGGCTGTGCTGGGTGCGGAGTTCGGCGACGAGGTTCTTCAGCGTTTCGCGGTCCTCGTGCGAGAGGTCATCCGCGAACTGGCGGCTCAGCACCTCACCGATGGCTGAGCGGAAGCGCAACTGCTGCTGAGGGTCTTCCAGGAACGCCGTGAAGGAACGGAACGTACGGCCTTCCGGGCTTTGCCGGAGCCGCTTGTCCGCTTCCAGCACCTGGGCCATGGTGGCGCCTTTGCTGAGCGATTCCTCGATGATCTGGTTGCGCAGCTCGCCCACCAGTTCCTCGATGCGGTCACGCATCTTCTTGTAGTCGGCAGGCAGGCTCGCGGCGAGGTCCAGGATGTTGCCGGCTGCTTCTACGGCTTCGTCATCGTCAAGAAGACCATCGAACTCACCCGAGCTGATGTCCTCCACAAGCTGCTGCCGCTCCTGGATCTCTTCCTCGAGGGCCTCCAGGCGTGCGCTTTGGTCCGGGTTGGTCTCGTTGGCGAGCTTTTCGACGTCCCCGAGCAAGGTGCCCAGCCGGGAACCGTTAAGGGTGGAGCGTTCGCTGGAGAGGCTGTCCAGGAACGCGAGCACGCGGGCCGCGGCTTCAGTGACTTCGTAGACGATCTGGCCGGACTGGTTGCGGCGCGTCAGGAACTGCTTCCGCGTCCATTCGTCGCCAAACGCCTTGCCGTTTTGCTGGCCGCCCAACGTCGGGTCCTGGCGGCGAAGCTGCTCAAGAAAAGCGTCGACGTCGGCATGGAACTCTTCGAGCGGAAGCTGCGGCCGGGTGCGGGTGAAGGAGGCCTGGAGGACGGCGATCACCCAGGGCGCCGAGCGGGTCAGCGCCCAGGCAGGTCCCTTGGTCAGCTGTTCGAGGTCGCGAAGCCGGGCACTGATAGCGTCGGCGGAGGACATGGCTGAACGGGACAATTACTCTCCTTCAGCTGCTGCGAAACCTGACCGGCAGCGAAAACTGCCCCGTACAAGGTTAACGCAGAGTGTCATCGCCCAAGTAAGTCGCAGTTGTGCGCGTTTTGAACCGTCAAAACGCGCACTGCTGCGACCCAGTTGGGCGGGGCCGCGCGCCCGAGTGCGTGCCGCCGTCGTGCCCTTTCCGTGACCTACCGTGCGGTATGGTTTCGATCCCGTATCAACAGCGTTTCCCTGCTGGCCGCAAAGGGCCGCCAGCCCTAAGGTCAGATCATCGACGCCGGCAACGCCGCGTCTACCCACGCACTGTCGCATAGGGGGGCACTATGAACTTCGACTTTACTGCGCTTGAAACCGGAACATACGTCTTTATCGGAACGCTTGGCTTCGCTGCACTCCTGGTCGCGTTCATCGCGGCGGCAGCCGTGGCCGCAATAGTTTTCATCGGCATCCTGAGCTTCGTTTGGTACATGGTCAAGAGCGTGCTCGGAGGCTTGGTCCACGGCATCAACTTCGCCTGGGACAGCCTGGTCCACCACGCCGGACAGGTGGAAATTCCGGTGGAGTTCCAGCCCCAGGTTTCCACTGGTACGGGAAGCTACCCGCGGGTAGCATTGAGGGACAGCTGAAGGGTTCCCACCCGAGGCGGACCCTGGCTCCATCCGGCACAACCGGCTAGAGGAGTTATTCCATGACGTCCGCCACTGACAACAGTCTCTCCGCAGCAAGCGTCAACGCCACCGCCGAGGAAGCCCGCGCCGTCGCCGAAGCCGCGCGCGAAACCGAATGGAACCGCCCCAGCTTCGCCAAGGGCCTCTATTTGGGCAGCTTCGACCTGGACCTGATCCACCCCTGGCCACAAGCCAAAGCGGAGGATGTTGAGCGCGGCGAAGAGTTCATGGCCAAGCTTGAGGCGTTCTGCAGGACCATGTCCGGCCGGGTGATCGAACGTGAGGCCAAGGTGCCCGATGACTACCTGGCCGGGCTCGCCGACCTCGGCGTCTTCGGCATGAAGATCCCCCGCGAATACGGCGGCCTCGGCTTATCACTGGTGTACTACGGCCGTGCCCTGGCGCTGATCGGTTCCGTGCATCCAAGCCTCGGAGCGCTGATCTCGGCCCATCAATCCATCGGCGTACCGGAGCCAGTCAAGGTTTTCGGAACCCCGGAACAAAAACAGGAGTACCTGCCGCGCTGCGCCGCGGGAGCCGTCACGGCCTTCCTGCTCACCGAGCCCGACGTCGGCAGTGACCCCGCCCGGATGGGCGCCACTGCCGTATTGTCCGACGACGGCGGTTCTTACGTTGTGGACGGCGTGAAACTTTGGACCACCAACGGCGTGATCGCTGAACTCGTAGTGGTCATGGCCCGTGTCCCCGCCCACACCGATGCGAACGGCACCACGCACAAGGGCGGCATCTCCGCTTTCGTCGTGGAGATGGACTCCCCCGGGATCACCGTGGAGAACCGGAACACGTTCATGGGCCTGCGCGGCATCGAGAACGGTGTGACCCGGTTCCACCAGGTCCGTGTTCCCGTCGCCAACCGCCTGGGCCGCGAAGGCCAAGGCCTGAAGATTGCCCTCACCACGCTGAATACGGGACGCCTCTCCATTCCGGGGTTGTGCGTTGCCGCCGGCAAATGGAGCCTCAAGATCGCCCGCGAATGGTCCAACGCCCGCACCCAGTGGGGTCGGCCGGTTGGCCAGCACGAAGCCGTAGGCAAGAAGATCGCGTTCATTGCTGCCACCACGTTCGCCTTGGAGGCCGTCTTCGAGTTGTCCGCGGAGATGGCCGACGCAGGTGCCAGGGACATCCGCATCGAGGCGGCCTTGGCCAAGCTCTGGTCCACGGAGTTGAGCTGCAGGATCGCCGACGAACTGGTCCAGATCCGCGGTGGACGGGGCTTCGAAACGGCGGACTCCCTCGAGGCGCGCGGCGAACGGGCTGTAGCTGCCGAACAGCTTTTGCGCGACCTCCGCATCAACCGGATCTTCGAGGGATCCAGCGAGATCATGAAGCTCCTGATCGCCCGGGAAGCCGTTGACGCGCACCTTGCCGCTGCCGGCGACCTCGCCTCAGCGGATGCGAGCCTGCAGGACAAGGCGAGGGCCGCCGTCGGGGCTTCAGGTTTCTACGCACGCTGGCTGCCCAAGCTTGTGGCAGGCGCCGGGATGGATCCGCGGTCCTACGCCGAATTCGGCAGGCTCGCCAAGCAGCTCCGGTTCGTGGAGAGGTCTTCGCGGCGGCTGGCGCGGCAGACCTTTTACGGCATGGGACGCTGGCAGGCGAAACTTGAGCACAAGCAAGCGTTCCTTGGCAGGATTGTTGACATCGGGGCCGAACTCTTTGCCATGGCTGCGTGCTGCTCCCGGGCCGAGAACATGCTGCGGACGCACCCGGAACAAGGCGCCGCCGCCTTCGAATTGGCCGAGGCCTATTGTGAGCAAGCCAGGGTGCGGGTGGACGAGTACTTCGACCAACTCTGGCGCAACACGGACGACGCCGATCACGGGCTCTCGCGCAAAGTCCTCGCCGGTGACTACACCTGGCTCGAGGCCGGCGTGCTGGACCAGTCCGAGGGAACAGGGCCGTGGATCGCGGATGCGTCACCGCATGAGTCCGCCAAGGAGAACCTGCACCGGAAGTATCGGTAGCGGGCCGTCAGGCTAAAGCACGTCGCCGTCCACGTAGTACCAACGCTTGTCCTCCCTGACGAAACGGCTGTGCTCGCGCTGGACTCCGCGTTGGCCGTCGTGCCTGTAGTGGGCAGCAAACTCAACCGTGCCCTCCGTGTCCAACGGACCTCCGCCAGTGGCGCCAAGGATGTCAAGGCGGCGCCATTGCATGTCCGGGTCCAGCTCCATCGATCCCGGGCGGGTGCTGGTGTGCCACGTGCGCATCAGGTACTCCGGATCCAGGACGACGAAGGCTGAATACCGGGAGCGCATGAGCTGTTCTGCAGTAGGCGCGTCGGCGTCGCCGCTGTGGAAGCGGCCACAACAAGCGGGGTACTGCTCGCCCGACAGGCAGGGGCAAGCGCCGTTGCGGAGGCGGCTGGTATCAGGCGTCAAAATGCCCCTTTCCGAGTCTGTAAATGAGAGCTGCGCAACATATTTTCCCACGCCGTATAACAGCTTCGAAACAACCGCGCCAGACGCCTGAGCCGCGCGTGATTCCGTCAGTGCTGAACCGTAGGCTGGATGGAGCAAGCTGGGTGGGCACCGCGCGCATCACAAAACGACGGCCAGGGGAGGCTAAGTGGAGGATCCGACAACACTCGCCATCAACCTGACGTATCTGGGTACTTTGGGGATGGCTGTCCTCATGTTCCTGGGACTTGGGTTGGTCATCATCATCACCCTGGTTGTGGCTGGAGTGGGGCGCCTGTTGTCGATTGTCCTGCTTGCCATGGTTGGGATTTTCCCCAAGAAGGACACCACTCCCATCGTCCGCTTGCCCCGTCGTCCGGCGCGTGGACCAGTGGAGGTGAGTCCCGGCGTCGTGATTCCCGCAGAGGTTGCCACAGAGGCGGCCGCATCCCCGCTGGACCAGCTGGCAACAGGCCCCCATCCGGACACCGCCCAGGTTGAGGCCGTCGCGGCTGCCGCCGTAGCGGACCCTTCGACGCCGCCGGCACCGGCGCTCGTGGTGGAAACGCCCCCTGCTCCCGTCCCGCCGAAGCGCGACCTCCTGGGAGATGCCCGACGCCGGATCGCAGAGGCGTCTGCGGCCGTCAAGGACGGCGCGTGGAAGTCAGCGATCGATCCGAGAAAGCTGCCGAAACCTGAACAGGTCAAGGATGTGGTGGAAAACCAGACCTCCCACCACCCCTTGCTCATTGCCGCCGCCAAAGAGCCGCCGGTCCTGGCCAAGGACTGGGCAGACGCCGTGGCGGAGGCCGACGAGCGCGCGGCCGCCCGGGCCAAGGCCGATCAGCCGCCGGCCATCAAGGTGACGGTCCGGGACATCGATGAGAATGACTCGCCCGCCAACCCCTCCACGGGGAACGGTTCCGCTCCCGACTCCAGCGCGGCTTCGGCAGCCAAGCCCACGAAGGATTCATCCGGGGGCAACGGAGCGAAAAAGCCCGAAGCCGCCAAGACAGCCCAATCTGCCGGAAAAACAAACGGCGCCACTGGATCGGGCCCGAAGACTTCCAAGAACGGAAAGTCTCCGAGCCCCATTCGTAAAGGTTCGTTGAGCGGCGCGAGCCGCAACTCCTGACTGCTAGGCGGCCAGCCTGTTGAAAGCGGCGCCGTGGTAGATCAGCGGCTTCGATTCGTGGTTGACCGTGGTCGATTTGACCTCAAGCACCACAATCGCGTGATCCCCTGCCGGCGTCTCCGAAACAACTTCGCATTCGAACCCGAGGACAGCGCCGTCGATCAGGACCGCGCCCGAGTCGGCGACGCTGGTGGACAATCCTTCAAAGCGATCACGGGTTTTTGAGGCCAACTGGAGTGCCGCGGTTTCCTGCCCCTCCGCCAAAACCGAGACCCCAAGCCTGCCCGCCTGCCGCAACTTCGGCCAGGTAGTAGAAGAGTTCTGCACGGCGAACATCACCAGCGGCGGCTCCAGGGACACTCCCACAGTGAAGGATGACGCCACCAACGCTTCAGGCGTGAAGTCCACCATCGCACTGAACGCAGCCACGCCGGACGGGAACTGCGCAAAGGCAGCCTTGATGGCGGCGGTTTCTTCCACTGTTGTCTGCGTCATTTTCGCTGTCCCCTTCGTGCGTCGTTTGAACTCATTTCCCATAATTCACGCGATCCACAGAAGCTCCATATTTGTTGATTCCCGCGTCATTTGTATTGCCGAATGTCAAGAAATATCGCGAAGTAAGGCTCGTTCCATTACTCCACGAGACGAAAAACGAAGAAGTTCTACCGCTTGCGTTTCTGCCCACGGCACCGCTGTGTAGCCTCGATGGGACATCCAGACCCACCACAGGAAGCCAACATGAGCCTCAATGAGCTACGGACGCTTGGACGCACTGGCGCCCTGATCAGCCCGCTGACCCTGGGCACCCTGAACTTCGGCACGGGAACCGCACCCACCGGCCCCGCGGACAGCATCCGCATCATCAAGGCCGCACTCGATGCGGGCATCACGAGCATCGATACCGCCGACATCTACTCGCAGGGCGAGGCCGAAACCGTGGTGGGACAGGCCATTCACAGCCGGCGGGACGACGTCTTCCTTGCCACCAAATTCCACGGCCAGATGGGTTCCAACCCGGCCCATGCCGGTAACTCGCGCCGCTGGATTGTCCGGGCCGTCGAGGACAGCCTGCGCCGCTTGAACACGGACAGGATTGATCTCTACCAAGCGCACCGGCCGGACTACAACACCGACCTGTTGGAAACCATCACGACCCTCAACGACCTCATCCGGCAAGGCAAGATCCTCTACTACGGCACGTCCGTGTTCAGCCCCGCCCAGCTGGTGGAGGCGCAGTGGATCGCCAACACCAACCACCTCACCCCGCCCGTGGTGGACCAGGTCCCTTATTCGCTCCTGGTCCGCGCCAATGAACGCGACGTTTTCCCCATCACCCAGCAGTACGGCGTCGGGGTTTTGAGTTACGGACCGCTCGACGGCGGCTGGCTCGCCGGAGGCTACCGGGTGGGCGCCGGCCAGCCGGAGAGTTCGCGATATTCCGCGCTGCCGGGCCGTTTCGACGTCACCCAGCCCTTCAACCAAGGCAAGCTCCACGCCGCCGATGCCCTGGGCCAACTCGCCGCACGGCACGGGCTGACGTTGATCCAGCTCGCCGTTGCTTTCGCTTTGAACCACCCCGCGGTGACCAGTGTGATCATTGGGCCGCGCACGGAGGAGCACTTGACGGACTATCTGAAGGCCGCCGACGTGGTGCTGAGTGAGGCCGTCCTGGACGAAATCGACGACATCGTTGCTCCCGCCGTCAACTTCCTGGAGCGCGATGCCGGCACCGTGGCCCCGCACCTGGAGTATCCGGAACTCCGACGCCGGTAGTCTCCTTGCGTTGTGTGGCCCGCCCTGCGTGCTTGCCCGCTTGTTTGAAACGTTCAGCGGGCCTCGCAACGGGCTATTGACGGCATTCGGGTGCGGCGTGATCCTTGACCTAAGTGCTGCTGGTCCCGCCGAGGCGTCACGCCCGCAGCGTCAGGTACCAGTAGAACGCCGCCGCCCATGTCCACACCCCATATTGAACGTGGCGTCGCAGCCACTCCAGGCCAGCCGACGCAAGACGCCTTGACCCACGAAGAACTCCAGCTCGCGGGGCGCAACCACTCCATGCCACTCGAAGCGTTGCAGGAGGACATCACCCCGGCAGGCCTGCACTACCTGCTGGTCCACTTCGACGTGCCGTTCCTTTCCGCGGAATCCTGGCGGTTACGGCTTGGCGGAGCGGTCTCCAACCCCTTAGAACTGAGCCTCGAAGACCTCAAAGCCCGACCTGCCGTGACCATGCCCGTGACGTTGGAGTGCGCAGGAAACGGGCGGGCGCTCCTGCAACCCCGGCCCCTCAGCCAGCCATGGACGCTCGGCGCCGTGGGCACCGCCGAATGGACCGGGACTCCCTTGGCACCGCTGTTGGAGGAGGCGGGGTTGGCGAGTGACGCCGTCGAACTTGTCTTTACCGGCGCGGACCGCGGTATCCAGGGAGGCGCCGAAGAGCAGTACTCCCGCAGCCTGACCGTAGCGGAGGCCAGGCACCCGGAAGTCATGCTGGTCTATGCGATGAACGGGCAGCCCCTGCCGCCGCAACACGGATTCCCTGTGCGGCTGCTGGTGCCGGGTTGGTACGGGATGGCGAGCGTGAAGTGGCTGACGTCGATCGAGGCTGTGACGTCGCGGTTCATGGGATACCAGCAAGCGGTCGCCTATCACTATCTGCAGGGTCCTGACGGTCCGGGCCTTCCCGTTTCGCACATCAGGGTTCGGTCGCTGATGGTTCCTCCGGGTATCCCCGATTTCTTCACGCGGCGCCGGGTGGTGGACGCGGGTCCCGTGATGATTCGTGGCAAGGCGTGGTCCGGGCACGGTGACATTGAACGGGTCGAGGTGGGGATCGACGGAGAGTGGATGCCCGCCCACCTCGATGATCCGCTGGGCGACTTTGCCTGGCGATCCTGGTCCATGGTGTGGGTGGCAAGGCCCGGTGAGCACGTGCTGCGATGCCGGGCGATGGACTCCTCCGGCGCGCTGCAACCCCGTGAGCAGGTGTGGAACTACCAGGGCATGGGGAACAACATGGCGCAGCGGATTGAGGTGACGGTTCGGTAGTCCTTGGGCTGCCTTGCCGCCGCGTTCGCGGTGCCTGGCCGCAGCGTTCGCGGTGCCTGGCCGCAGCGTTCGCGGGAAGCCTGCTGATTCGCTGGAGCGTTCCAGCGATCTCGAGTGGTTTCCCGCTGTTTCGTGACCTCCCGCCCTTCGCTAGACTCGACTGAATCATGAACAGCCTGCCATCCTCCCCCGCGACCGTCCGGGTAGACGCCTGGCTGTGGGCCATCCGCGCCTACAAGACCCGCTCCGCTGCGACCGCTGCCTGCCGCGCTGGACACGTGCGGCTCAATGGCAATCCGGTGAAGGCATCCCAGACCGTGATTGTCGGCGACACCATCCGGGTCCGCGAATCCGGATGGGAGCGGATCTTTGAGGTACGCCGGCTCATCGCCAAACGCGTTGGCGCCGAGGCTGCATCCCATTGCTTCACCGACCACACGCCTGCGCGGCCGGTTCTTCCCGCGTTGGGCCTCCCCCAGCGCGACCGCGGCGCCGGCCGTCCCACCAAGAAAGACCGCCGCGATATGGAGAAGCTGCGAGGGTAGTTCCTGCCCTGGAGTTATCCACAGGGCCCTCATTGCTGCGTGATTCTTGTGTTCCCTCCTGCCTAGACTGACGGGCACTACGCCAAAACAGTCACTGGGGAGTCTGATGTTCCGCCGTTCATTTGCCCTAATTCCGCATGCCCATTTCCGGTCCGTCGCAGTCGGAGTTGTAACTCTTGTGCTGCTGAGCGGTTGCCAAGGCGGCAGCACACCTCCCGAAACGAGCACGACGACGGCGACACCCGCCTCGAGCGCGTCGGAGGCGGGAACCCGGACACCCCCGCTCACATCTAGCGGCCCATACAAGCCAGCGGATGCAACGGGCAAGGCCCAGAACGTGCCCGTGCCGGTGATGCCTGCTCTGGCGAAGGAGAACACCAAGGAGGGGCTGGAGGCGTTTATCCGGTATTGGTACGCAACATATTCCTACGCGACCGAAACGGGTGACATGGCACCTTGGGCAAAATCCACGGATACGACAACAGAGTCAGGCATTGCTTATTCACGGGCAATTGAAGCTAACTACGCCGACGGTCGGTGGCTCTTGGGAGGCCGGATAACCATCCCAACGGTTGAGGTTCTGTGGCAAGACGGATCTGGATCTCAAGTTGCGAAAGTACAGGTCCTACAAGAAGAGATTCGCTACTTCCGGTCCGACGGGAGCTCCCGTCCTGAGATTTCGGAAGCATCCAATACGGCCGAAGCAGTGAAAGCTACGTTTCAAAACGGCTTCTGGCAGGTCATCGACAACGGCCTGATTCTGGGGTGACTATGCGAACTTTTCTGGGCATCGCGGCAGTCACCAGTTGGTTGCTTCTGGCAGGGATGGCTCCCGGTACTGCTGCAGCGAACGACGAACCGTTCATTCATGCCAATAGAGGCGAAACGGGCTTGGAGTTGAGCGCCTATTTCAGGACGGACCCGGCTACCGGGTTGCCCGTCGCGAATCTTGGTAGAGCCACTGCGGTCGATGAGGATCCTTACCAGTACAAACCGGACACCTTTTGCCGTGCAGGCGGAGGAGAACTCGGTTGCCAGGGACTTGAATGCCCTCCCACCACTACGGGTGGTGCTGCAGGAACTCCTGTCATTTGGAAGCGGGCGCCCAGAGGCATAACCAATCCGGACTGGACACAATACAGGGGAATCAGTGGTCCAACGTGTCTCTACGGTTCAGAACCCCAGAACGTCCTGGCCGACATCGCGGCCCGGATCCTTACCGACTTCCGCCAACTCCCCGTGAACCCAGGAACCCTCGAAGCACAACCCTTCCCCAACACCCTCAAAGGCGGACCCACCAACTTCTACACCACCACCACCGAACAACACTTCGACACCACCATCCTCGGCCAAGCGGTCCACCTCACTGCAACACCCGCCACCTACACCTACACCTTCGGCGACGGCACCACCCTCGGACCCACACCCGCCGCCGGCTACCCCATCCCCGCCAACGCCTGGCTCACCACGGAGACCCGAACCAGCCACACCTACACAACCACCGGCAACTACCCCGCCATCCTGACCATCACCTACACAGGCACCTACTCCGTCAACAACGGCCCACCCCTGCCCATCAACGGAACCCTCACCCTCACCACCACACCCAAAACCATCCACGTCTTCAAAACAGAAACAGCCCTCGTCGCCGACACCTGTGAACAAAACCCCCACTCCTGGGGCTGCCCCGGCACAAACACCCCAACCAAGCACTAACGAAGCCGGCACCACCGGAAACCAACACCACCGAAAAAGCCCGCACCACTCACGCCCCCACAGTCACCCCGCACCGCCACCACCAACATTGGCCTCCAAACGCGCCCAGAACGCGGGAAAGACCCACCAACCGGACCCAAAGTAGGTCGCGAAGGAACGCCGGTGCGGACCTCCGCCCAGCCTGATGCGAAACAGAGACACCCGAAGGGCCGCGTCACGGGCCAGCGCAGGAGTTGTCCACATAACGCTCCCGAGCTGTTCCGGCCAAGATCGACCCCTCATAACGTGGTCTTGTGACCCCACCGCTTCCCAACCCCATCGATGTCAACCTTCACAGTGGCCCCGCCGAGTGGTGGCAATTCCTTGCAGGCCTGACGCCTCTGGCTGCTTTGATAGCAGCCGGCATTGCGGGGTGGATTGCGTGGAAGTCCCTCCGCCAGAAGTCCGCAGCCGACAACCGGGCAGAGTGGTGGCGGCGCGCCCAGTGGGCCTTCGACAGCATCCTCTCGGACGAACCGAGACGGGCACAGGCAGGCCTCCGGATCATAGCCGTTCTCGCTCAGGACCCTCCGGGCGCGGAGGAACTGAAGATCATCGAAGGCGCAACCGACGATTCGCTGGGGGTTGCCGAGGGGCCAGCCCTTAGACCTTTCAGCCGTCACGATTATCCGGGTGTCGACACTAGCAAAATGGAATCAAACACTCGCCCCGAAGTCCCCTCGGCCGATTCAGGGCGGGAGGGTAGCGAAGCGGGAAGACAACCCGACTAACGAGGAGTGCAAAGAATGGAGTCTCAAGGGATACATGCCGAGGGAGCCGCGGAACAAGAATCCACATATCCCATCAAACATCTGGCATCCTCATACGATCGCGGTGTTCAAATTGCTGCTGCCCGCGTCCGCATCATCACAGATCGGGGGCTGGGCAAACAAACCCCTGACTGGATCCTCCAACTCGCCGCCGAGAGATTGTCAGGCGACTACTAAAGGTTCTCCCCGCCTTTGCTTGTCACAGCGGACGACGCAGCCCTACGAGAACCACGTATCCGGCGGGCCCATGTACAGCAGGAAGCTGAACACGGCCGCCACACCAACAAGGACTACACCGGCGGCCAGAAGCGGCTTGGCCAAGATCCAGGCCTGGAGCTTCTCCAACGCGCCAACAGGCTGTTCACCGCCAGCGGCAAGCCTCCACCCGCCGTCAAGCAGGCCGCGGCGATCCAGTGATTTCTCAACCGGAATCGTGGCGTACGGGATCACGGCGGATGAAACAGCCAAAAGCCCGGTGCCCACGGACCACTTCTGGTTGACCCAGGTGAACGCTGCCGTAAAGGCGTAGCAGAGGAACACAAACCCGTGGATGCCACCCGCGATGCTGACTCCAACATCCGTTGTCTTCGTGACGTATTTGAGGAAGAGCCCTATCAATAAAAGCGTCCACGTCACGGCTTCGGCCAAGGCAACAGTACGGAAGAGGGCGCGGGGCAGCATGGAAAACCTCACATCGGGAACAGGAGTCGCCTTAGACAACGGACGGAAGCGATGCCTCGTTCCTGATCCGCGAAGAACCGAACTCCAAAGCCACAGTTTCGAGCACCAGGGGTTCCTGGTGCTTGGTGCGGGCTCTGCCGACGGCTACATGCGGTATCCAACGGGGCGACCTGTACCCGAGTGCCGGCGAACTCAGGATGAAGTCGTCGATGTTGTCCAGGCCGAGGTCGTCCAAAAGTACGTGGAGCCCTTGGACAAGCAGGGTTTGGTAGTCATGAACAGCTTGCGGAACCTCGACTTCCAAGCTGCTGACACGGCCGCCACCCAGGGTGACCAGCTTCGCGGATTTGCCTAGGAATCCGTCCAGCACCGGCAGTCCTCTCAGCCAACTGGAGACTTCCCGAATCACGACGTCTGCGCTGGCAATCCCGCCTGTCCAGGCAACAACATCTGTAGCCAGCCGATCCAGGATGCCTACGTGCAACAGCGTCATGTGGAGGCCCTCCGGTTTTCGCACGGAGTCGACGTATCGTCCGAGCGATTCCAAAGGCGCTTCGACGTCGAGCACCGGCACCTCGACGGTAATGCGGGGTAAGCGCTCAGCAGTGGGGTGACTGGCCCTCATGCCAGCCATTATCCGACGGAACCGGGCACCATGGCAGCCCGCCAGCGAAACCCTGCCACCCGCCGTCGTACGCCACCCCAAACGCCCAAAGCGTGAAGCGGTTCTTTCAGCGTTGACAGCCCCTTGTGACCCGTGCCATATTCAATAACGTGAACCTGTCAGACAGCCGGACAGCCGGACAGCAAGGGCAAGAACAAAGCCGCGCAACGCCCACTCCCATCTCCCGCATCTCCGCAGCTGAGGCGGTCTTCGCGGCGCTCAGGCGAGCCATCGAGGGCGGGCAGTTCGATATCGGCACCAAGCTCAGCTCTGAAGCGACGCTTGCGGCGCAGTACGGAGTGAGCCGCTCGGTCATTAGGGAGGCGCTGCGGAGTTGCAACACCCTTGGCCTGACAATCACCAAGACCGGCAAGGGCACGTTCATTGTGGCCAACAAGGTTGCTAATGACCTTACCTTGGGCCAGTACAGCGCGCGCGATCTTAACGAAGCACGTCCTCACATCGAGATTCCCGCGGCAGGCCTCGCTGCCGAACGGCGCACCGACGAAGAACTCGAACACCTCAAGGACATCGTCCAGGAGATGCTCAACGAAAACGATCCCGAAGCCTGGGTGAACCTGGACGCGAGCTTCCACTCCGCCGTCGCGCGCGCCAGTGGCAACCGCGTGTTCGCGAGCGTCGTCCAGGATATCCGCGACGCCCTGGCCCACCAGTCCGAAACCCTTAACCTCGTGGCCGACCGCCAGCACCGCTCCGACGAAGAGCACGTCGCCATCCTCGACGCCATCGAGTCGGGCGATTCCCAGGCCGCGAGCAAAGCCATGGCTGAACACCTGCAGGCCGTCAGCGTGGCCCTGGACACGATCCTCAGCAAATGAACCACCCAAAGGACACCATGCCCAGCCCCAAAGTGGCCCACCAAGCAGCGCCCAACCACGTCCCCCTCGTCGAGCAGACCCGCCACGGCTTGGTGGAGAGCGTCCACTACGGCTCGCTGATCGCCTTGAATAAAGACGGAAGCACGGCACTGGAAGCCGGCCAGCCGGATGCCCCGATGTATCCCCGGTCGAGCCTGAAACCGCTGCAAGCCGTCGCCCTCCTCAAGGCCGGCCTGGACATCCCGAAAGAACTCCTGGCCCTGACCGCGGCGAGCCACTCGGGCAGCAAGAAACACCGTGACGGTGCCGCCGAAATCCTGAAACTGCACGGCCTCACCGAAGCAGCGCTCGGAAACAGCTCCGACCTTCCCTATGGGGTTGAAGAACGCAACGAATGGCTGCGGGACGGCAACGGTCCAACGCAACTGGCGCAGAACTGCTCAGGCAAGCACGCCTCCATGACAGCCGTCTGCGTCATCAACGGCTGGCCTGTGGAGGGATACCTGCACCCTGAACATCCGCTGCAGGTCCTGGTCCGCGACACCATCACCGAACTGACCGCCGAGGAAGCCGCCGCAGTGAGCACGGACGGCTGCGGCACGCCGCTCTTCGCCCACTCGCTCCACGGCATGGCCCGCGCCTACGGCCGTCTTGCCTCAGCAGAGCAAGACACCAACGAAGGCAAAGTCGCCCACGCCATGCGCCGCTTCCCGGAGATGGTCGCCGGTGAGGGCCGCGACGTCACCGCCCTGATGCGCGCCGTTCCGGGCCTGCTCGCCAAGGACGGCTTCGAAGGCCTCCAGCTGGTGGGCCTCGCGGACGGCCGTGGCTTGGCCGTAAAGATTTCCGACGGCGGAGACCGGGCGCGCATGCCGATTACCGTCGCGGCTCTGATGGAGTTGGGGCTCGACGGCGGCAGCTTGGACTCGCTGCAGAGCCCACCCGTGTTGGGTGGCGGCCTTCCGGTCGGCGAACTCCGCGCTGCACAGATTTTCACCACGAACTAAAGGACAGCTATGACCACCGTCGATCAAGCGATCCCCCTGCGTTCCGAGCACGACCTCCTGGGCGACCGCAACGTCCCCGCGGATGCGTACTGGGGCGTCCACACGCTAAGGGCCATCGAGAACTTCCCCATCACAGGGCAACCCCTCTCCACCAACAAACACCTTGTCAGGGGTTTGGCAGCGGTCAAGCAGGCGGCCGCGCGCACCAACCACGAGCTTGGTTTGCTGGATAAGGAACGGTCAAATGCCATCGAGCAGGCCTGCCAGGACATCCTGGACGGCAAGCTCCAGGACCAGTTCATGGTGGACGTGATCCAAGGTGGCGCGGGCACCAGCTCCAACATGAACGCCAACGAGGTCATCGCCAACCGTGCACTGGAAATCCTTGGCCACCCCAAGGGTGACTACGCGAAGCTGCACCCGAACGACCACGTCAACCTGAGCCAGTCCACCAACGACGTCTACCCGACGGCGGTAAACCTCGCCACAATCTTCTCCGTGAAGGAACTCCTGGAAGCCCTTGAGGAGCTGGAAGTTGCCTTCGCGGAAAAGGGCCGGGAATTCCGGACGGTCGTGAAGATGGGTCGCACGCAGCTCCAGGACGCGGTGCCCATGACGCTCGGCCAGGAATTCGGCGGATATGCCGTAACCATTGGTGAAGACCGTGCCCGTCTGGACGAGTCGCACATGCTGATCCACGAGATCAACCTCGGTGCGACGGCCATCGGCACCGGCCTGAACGCCCCAGCCGGGTACGCCGAAGCCGCCTGCCGGCACCTCGCTGAAGTCACGGGCCTACCCCTCCTCACGGCGGCCGACCTCATCGAGGCCACCCAGGACGTGGGCGCGTTCGTCCACCTGTCCGGCGTACTGAAGCGCGTCGCGGTGAAGCTTTCGAAGATTTGCAACGACCTCCGCCTGCTGTCCTCTGGACCGCGTGCAGGACTGGGCGAGATCAACCTGCCGGCGGTACAGTCCGGCTCGTCGATCATGCCCGGCAAGATCAACCCGGTGATCCCGGAAGTGGTCAGCCAGGTGGCCTACGAAGTCATCGGCAACGATGTCACGGTCACCATGGCCGCGGAAGCAGGGCAGCTCCAGCTGAATGCTTTCGAACCGATCATTGTGCACAGTCTGCACAAGAGCATCTCCCACCTGGAAGCAGCCTGCCGCACCCTCACGGCACGCTGCGTCCGGGGCATCACAGCAAACACCGAGCGGCTACGGCTTACCGTGGAGCAGTCGATCGGTCTCGTCACGGCATTGAACCCGCACATCGGTTATGCCTCCGCCACTGCCATCGCCCAGGAGGCGTTGGCCACCGGCAAGGGTGTAGCAGAACTCGTCTTGGAACACGGTCTCCTGACCGCAGCCCAGCTTGAAGAACTGCTCAGCCCCGAACGTCTGGCAAACCTGAGCAAGTAGGCCAATCCGGCCAGTCAGCCCAGCGGCTTTGAAAGCCGTCCCGCCCGATGAGGCACCCACAAGAGGCTCTGAGCCGCGCCCGAAACCCCCAGAAGTGCGCGCCCATGAGACCCCCAACAGGACACCCGTAAGGATTCCCATGACCAACCCCATCACGGACCACACGGTCCCGGCCCAAGCGCATGCCAGCGAGAAAGCCCTCCACAAGGAGGACACGGGCTACCACAAGGACTTGAAGCCCCGGCAGATCCAGATGATCGCGATCGGCGGTGCCATCGGTACCGGCCTGTTCCTCGGCGCGGGCGGACGGCTCAATGCAGCCGGCCCCTCGCTGGTCATCGCCTATGCAGTCTGCGGTTTCTTCGCTTTCCTGATCCTCCGCGCCCTCGGCGAATTGGTGCTGCACCGCCCGTCGTCGGGCTCGTTCGTCTCCTACGCCCGTGAGTTCTTCGGCGAAAAGGCGGCGTTCGTTTCGGGCTGGTTCTACTGGATCAACTGGGCCACCACCACCATCGTGGACATCACCGCCGCAGCGCTGTACATGAACTTCTTCGGCAAGTACATCCCTTGGATGGGGGCCGTTCCGCAGTGGGCGTGGGCCCTTATCGCCTTGGTGGTTGTGCTTAGCCTGAACCTCGTGTCGGTGAAGGTCTTCGGCGAGATGGAGTTCTGGTTCGCGCTGATCAAGGTGGCCGCGCTGGTGGCCTTCCTCCTGGTTGGCACCTACTTCGTCGTTTTCGGCACGCCCGTTGATGGCCAGACGGTCGGCTTCAGCCTCATCTCGGACAATGGCGGAATCTTCCCCAACGGCATCCTTCCCATGATCATCCTGATGCAGGGTGTGCTGTTCGCCTACGCCTCGATCGAACTCGTCGGCACCGCCGCCGGTGAGACCGCAAACCCGGAAAAGATCATGCCCAAGGCCATCAACTCCGTGGTCTTCCGTATCGCTGTCTTCTACGTCGGCTCCGTCATCCTGCTGGCACTCCTCCTCCCCTACACCTCGTACGAGAAGGGTGTCAGCCCGTTCGTGACGTTCTTCGGCTCCATCGGTGTGCAGGGCGTTGACGTGATCATGAACCTCGTGGTTCTCACCGCTGCCCTGTCCTCGCTGAACGCAGGCCTGTACTCCACGGGCCGTATCCTGCGCTCGATGTCCGTCAACGGTTCGGCTCCCAAGTTCGCCCAGCGGATGAACAAGGCCGGCGTACCGTACGGCGGCATCGCGATCACGGCCGGCGTCTCCCTGCTCGGTGTCCCGCTGAACTACCTCGTCCCGGCCGATGCCTTTGAGATCGTGCTGAACGTCGCTTCCGTGGGCATCATCGTCACCTGGGCCACGATCGTCCTGTGCCAGATGCAGTTGAAGCGCTGGGCGGACAAGGGCTGGGTCAAACGCCCGTCGTTCCGGCTCTTCGGCGCTCCCTACACCGGCTGGCTGTCACTGATCTTCCTGGCGGGCGTCCTGGTGATGGTCTTCATCGAGTCGCCACTCACCATGCTGGTCACTGCCGTAGCTTGCGGACTCATGGTCTGGGGATGGTTCCTGTGCCGCAAGCAGATCCACGAGCTTGCAGCCACGCGGGATGGCTACACGGGCAGCGCCCCCGTCATTGCCAACCGCCCGCTTCCCGGCGGCGATAAGTAACAAGACGTGCCCGACGGCGGCACCCGGGTTCCGTACCAACGGAACGTGGGTGCCGCCGTCGTTGGTTAACGAACCCAACTGAGTCGCAGAAGTGCGCGTTTTGAGCGCTCTAAACGCGCACAAATGCGACCCAGTTGGGTGAGAACGCGGCGAACGCAGACATCCGATCATTGCCGTCTACTATGGGTCCATGGCTGTCACAGATGAGGCGATCGGCAAGATCAAGGACATGCTGATCCGCGGGGAACTCAAGGCCGGCGACAGGCTTCCGCCGGAGAAGGAACTCAGCGAACGGCTGGGCTTGTCCCGCAGTTCGCTTCGGGAAGCCGTCAAGGCACTGGAACTCATCCGTGTGCTGGACGTGCGGCGCGGCGACGGCACCTACGTGACCAGCTTGGATGCAAAACTCCTGAACGAAGCCGTGGCGTTCGTCGTGGACCTGCACCAGGACCGCTCCATCCTTGAGCTCTTCGAGGTCCGCCGGATCCTCGAACCCGCCACTGCGCACCTGGCAGCCGGAAAGATCACGCCGGAAGAGATCGACAAACTCCGTGGCACCATGGCCGGCATCGACGAGAACACCCCAGTGGAGGAACTCGTTGCCCACGACTTGGAGTTCCACGGCATCATTACCGAAGCGGCCGGGAACGATTATCTCGGCAGCCTCTTGGAAGCCCTGTCCAGCAGCACGGTCCGCGCCCGGATTTGGCGTGGTCTCACGCAGGAAAAAGCCGTGGCGCATACTTTGGCAGAGCACCGGGCCATCGCGGACGCCTTGGAGCGCGGGGACGCCGAACTCGTCAAAGCGCTGGTCACCGTGCATATCAGCGGCGTGGAGAACTGGCTAAGGCAGGCGCTTTAGCCTGCGCCGGCGTCCAGACCGTAGGCGCGGATCGCCGTCCCCTCAAGGATTGCCGTTTGCTCCGCCGGGCTCAGGGTTGAGACAAGCTCCAAAAGCACCTCGAGTGTCCTGCCATACGGCGCCCCCAATGTGCTCACCGGCCAATCACTGCCGATCATCAGGCGGTCGGCGCCGAAGCACTCCAGCGCAAACCCGAAGAGCCAACGCAACGAATCCGCCGAGTACTCAACGCCGGGCAAGTGCAACCCTGACAGCTTGGCCACGGCATTTCCTGTGCTTCCCAGGGCACTGAACTCCGTCCGCCACAGCTCCATGCCGTCGGGGTCACCGAGAGGTGGTTTCCCCAAGTGATCCAGGACCACGGTCAGCCCGGGCAACTCCTGTGCCAGCCTGACGGTTGCTCCGAGATGACGGGGGAAAGCGTCGGGAACGTCAAAGGCAAGCCCTCGCCCAGCCAGCAAACCAAGGGATTCCCGCACAGGCGCCAGATCCAGGAAATCGTCACGCGGATCATCGTGCACCAGATGCCGTACTCCCCGGAACACGGGATTCGCTGCAAAACGGTCCAGTTGGTTAGCTGCCTCGCCGGGTGAATCCAGCCGGATCCAGCCCACCACGCCCAAAACCCACGGCTGCCGCCCTGCGACGGCCAACATGCTCTCTGTGTCAGCCACCGTGTCATCGGCCTGCACCAACACCGCGCCCCGCATACCTGCAGCAGCAAGGACCTCGCCGGCCTCGTCCTCACCGAAGCTCCGGAACAATGCGCCATGCTGCGGCCCGAGCCACGAGTAGGGCCGGACCCCTCCAGTGACGAAAGAGTCAAGGCTCCACAAGTGCAGATGCGCATCAATCACGCGGCACGGCCTCCAACGCTGCCCACAGCTCCTCGGGTGCGGATTCCTCCATGCGGGCGGCGTTCTCCACCACCTGCTCCGGAGCGCTGGCCCCCACTGTCACGTTGACGACGGCCGGATGCCTCAGCGGAAACTGGAGTGCCGCCGTCGGGAGTTCCACGCCGAAATCCCGGCAGACAGCCGCGAGCGCCCGGGCACGCTCCACCAAGGCGCGCGGCGCTCGATCGTAGTTGTAGTGGGCATCGTCGGGCACTTCGGGGCGGGCCAGCAGCCCGGAGTTGAAGACGCCGACGTTCACGACGCCGGTGCGGCGCTCCACACAGCGGTCGAGCAGCGGGACGCTGGGCTGCTCAAGCAGCGTGTAGCGTCCGGCGAGCATCACGAGGTCAAGGTCCGCGGCTTCGACGCATTCGAGGGCGGCTTCGGCGGAATTGAGCCCCACGCCGATCGCTTTGACCACGCCCTCGGAACGCAGTTTTTCCAACACCGAAAGGCCCTGGGAGATCCCCAACTGCAGGTCATGAACGTCGGCGTCGTGGAGGTAGGCGATGTCCACGTGGTCCAGGCCCAGCCGCTCCAGTGAATCGTCGAGGCTGCGGCGGATGCCGGACTCGGAGAAGTCCCACACACGCCTCTTGTCCGCGGGGACGTCAAAGCCCTCTGGGTCCCGGCCACCGTCCGGGGAGGGTTCCAGCACGCGGCCAACCTTGGTGGAAATGACGAACTCGTTCCGCGGCTTGTCCCGGAGGACTGCGCCCAGACGCTGTTCGGACAGACCGAGGCCATAGTGCGGGGCGGTGTCGAAGTACCGGATACCGGCGTCCCACGCTGCGAGCACGGTGGCAAGCGCTTCACCGTCAGGGATGGCACGGTAGAGGTTCCCGATCCCGGCCCCACCAAAGCCGAGTCTCCCGAGCTTGGGGATTTCAGCGGATTGAGTGTTCATGGCAATTCCCATACCTTCTGGATACCCGAATCGTCACCGGAGTAATCATCCTGGACCTCAAGAAGTTCAGCCATCCGGGCTTGCCAGGGCACATTGGCGGGGTGGTCGGCGAGCGCGCGGCGCATTGCCTGATAATCGTCCACGTCCACCACATGGAAGAGGTCCTGGCCGCTGCGCCAAATCCGCCAGTTTCGGACACCCGCGTCCTTGAGCGCCTGAACCAAGGAGGGCGGGATGTTCGCGTGGGCTTCGGCGTACTCCGCTTCGACTCCGGGCTTAAGGCGGGTGTGGAGTGCGATCGACTCACCCATCGACGGTCTCCGGTGCAAGGAAAAGCTCCAGCACGGGCACTGCCACATCGGGCCGCTGCACAGGGAGTTTGATGGTCAGGGTCCCCGCTGGCTGGCCGCCCGGGGTCATGTTCATGGCTTGCTGTTCGGGGTCCACCTCGCGGAGGAAGACCTCCGAGGCGTCGTTGAGGAGTTGGGCGTACTCCACTTTTCCGGCCAAACCCGGGAGGTGGACGTATTCGAAAGGCCACGCGAAGAGGTGCACATAGAGCCTGTCTCCGCGCTGCGTGTAGCGGGCATCCGGCGGCGCGGTCCAAGCAGAGGGACCGGCACCGTAAATGGCGCGGGAATGCAGCTTCATCCATTCGCCGATCCCTTCCAAGGATGCCAAGGCCCTTGGGTCTAGATTCCCTCTGCCTGTGGGGCCGACATTGAGCAGCAGGTTGCCACCCTTGGATACCCCGTCCACGAGCATGCGGATGAGCAGGTCAACAGACTTGTAGTCCAGGTTGTCCCTGTCGTAGCCCCAACTGCCGTTCAACGTCTGGCAAGCCTCCCAGGTGACCGGGACGCCGTCGAGCATCATCGGCGCGGCCGGCTGGTACTGCTCGGGCGTGACGAAGTCTCCCGGAATGTCCAGCCTGTCATTGACGATGATCCCGGGCTGCAGTTCCCGAACCATGGCGAGCAAGGCTTCGGAGTCCCAGTCCTTGCTGCCTTTGCCGCCCCAAAAGTCAGGATGGCCGGCGTAGGAGAAGTCGAAGAACAGGTAGTCGATGGTGCCGTAGTTGCTGAGGAGCTCACGCACCTGGCCGTGCAGGTACTCGCGGTAGCGGGCCATGTCGCGTCCGCTGTTGAGATGTTCCACGTCGGCAGCGTTGCGTTGGGGGTGCACGCCGTCGATGGTGAAATCCGGATGGTGCCAGTCGATGAGCGAATGGTAGAAGCCCACTTTGAGCCCCTCGGCCCGGAGCGCCTCGACGTAAAGCTGGATGAGGTCCCTGCCTGCGGGCGTGTTCGTGGCTTTGTAGTCCGTCAGCGCGGAGTCCCAGAGGCAGAAGCCGTCGTGGTGTTTGGTGGTCAGGACGACATACTTCATCCCGGCGTTGCGTGCGGCCTGGGCCCACTCGCGTGGATCGTAGAGGTCAGGATCAAAGCGCCGGAAATACTGTTCGTAGGCTTCGACGCCGATCTCTTCCCGGTTCATGACCCACTCGTGCCGGGCCGGGAGCGCGTACAGCCCCCAGTGCACGAACATGCCAAACCGGGCTTCTTCGAACCATGGTGCGTGCTTGATCAATGCTTGTCCTTCCAGACCGGGCCGTCGGGGAAGCTGTATTGGGCCAGTGTTTCACGGAGCATCTCATTCCCGGCGCCGGGCTTGGCGGGCGGCCAGTAGGCTCCGGCGTGGACGTCGACGGGGTCTACGAAGTGTTCGTGCAGGTGGTCCACGAACTCGATCATCCGGTCTTCCTTGGTCCCGGAAACCGCCACGTAGTCGAACATGGACAGGTGCTGCACGGCCTCGCACAAGCCCACTCCGCCGGCATGTGGACACACCCGCACGCCGAACTTAGCCGCGAGCAGCAGGATGGCGATGTTCTCATTGACTCCGGCCACTCGCGCGGCGTCGATCTGCAACACTTCCAGGGCCTGGGCCTGCAGCAACTGCTTGAACACCACCCGGTTCTGGACGTGCTCCCCTGTGGCCACGGGAATCGGAGCCACGCCGCGGGCAATGGCCGCGGCGCCCAGGATGTCGTCCGGGCTGGTGGGTTCCTCGATCCACGCGATGTCGTAAGGCGCCAAGTGTGCCATCCAGTCGATGGCGTCCTGCACATCCCATCGCTGGTTGGCGTCCACAGCAATCCGGATGTCCGGACCCACGGCGGCCCTGGCAGCCCGGACACGCCGGACGTCGTCCTCCAGTGACGCCCCGACTTTGAGCTTGATCTGCTTGAATCCGTCGGCCACGGCTTCCTTGGCCAGCAGGATCAGTTTCTCGTCACTGTAACCCAGCCAGCCCGGCGTCGTGGTGTACGCGGGGTAGCCCTCAGCGAGCAGTCGCGAGCGGCGTGCGTCCCGTCCCGGCTCGGCGGCCCGGAGGATGTCGAGGGCCTCTTCCGGGGTCAAAGCGTCCGTCAGATAACGGAAGTCCACCAGGGCAACGAGCTCCTCCGGGCTCATGTCCGAAAGCATCTCCCACAGTGGCAACCCGGCACGTTTGGCCTTCAAGTCCCACAGGGCATTGACCACCGCACCGATCGCCATGTGAATCACGCCCTTCTCCGGGCCAAGCCAGCGGAGCTGGGAGTCGTGGGCCAAGAGTTTCCAGGTGGCGCCCATGTCAGCAAGGAGTTCCTCGACGTTGCGGCCCAGGACGTGATCCCTCAGCGCGTCGATCGCAGCCTGTTCAACCTCATTGCCGCGACCGATCGTGAACACGAAACCGTGGCCCTCGTGCCCGTCTGCCGCGTCAGTGTGAAGAATCAGGTAAGCGGCCGAGTAGTCAGGGTCCGGGTTCATGGCGTCCGAGCCGTCGAGTTCCAGCGAGGTGGGGAAGCGGATATCAAAGGTATCCAGTGCGGTGACGATGCTCATGCGGCTCCTGGCTGCGCGTTAGAGGAATTGTCACGAGCCTAAACATCCGATGTCTTAGTTGTCAACGGGTCACATTTCCGTATTATGGACGAGAACAGCACACTAGAGCTCGGATGTTAGTCCCGAACGCACGGAGGAAGCCATGACCTTGAAATTCGCCAGGCTGGGTACGGCCGGAAACGAACAACCGGCCGTCATCGCCCAGGACGCCCGCGGCACGGAGAAGTACTTCAGCCTCTTGTCACTGACCAACGACATCGACGGCGGCTTCCTCGCCGCCGATGGCATCGAACGGGCCCGCAAAGCGCTGGAATCCGGGGAACTGGAAGAAATCTCCGCCGAAGGCCTGCGCATCGGAGCGCCGGTTTCGCGTCCGGGATCCGTCATCGCCATCGGCCTCAACTACACCGCCCACGCTGCCGAATCAGGCGCCACCCCGCCTGAGGTTCCAGTGGTGTTCCTCAAGCCGAGCAACACCATCAGTGGCCCGTTCGATCCGGCGCCCATCCCGCCGTCGTCCGAAAAGTACGACTGGGAAGTTGAACTGGCCATCGTGATCGGCAAGGAAGCGTCATACCTTTCGTCCATATCCGAGGCCGGCGAATGCATTGCCGGGTACGCCGTGGCCAACGACCTCTCCGAACGCGACTACCAGATTCCTGGCGCTGCCGGGCAGTGGACCAAGGGCAAGTCCCTCCCTGGCTCCACCCCGCTGGGCCCCTGGCTGGTACCGGCCGCCGACGTCGAACCCGGCAACCTGCGTCTGCGGACCCTGGTCAACGGTGAAATCCGCCAGGACTCCAACACCTCGGACATGATCTTCGATGCCGCCACGATCGTCCACCACCTCAGCCAGTACATGGTGCTGGAACCGGGCGATGTGATCATCACAGGAACCCCCGAGGGCGTCGCATTGTCCGGACGATTCCCGTTCATCAAGCCCGGCGACGTGATCGAACTGGAAATCGATGGCCTGGGACGCCAGCGGCAGGAGTACTACCGAGCCGTGGCAGGTGCGGCACAGCCCGTTTCCTTCGTGAGCTCCAACGCCTAGGCCGTGGCAACCACTGTGGGCAACGACTTTGAAGGCCTCGCGGCACTCGTGACCGGAGGCGCTTCGGGCATCGGGGCGGCCATCGCGGACCGCCTCGCCGCCGGGGGCGCCCAGGTGGCCGTCCTGGACCTGAACCCGGAAGCCAGCCCGCACTTCGGCGTGGAATGCAACGTGGCCGACGACGCCTCGGTGCGTTCCGCCGTCGAACGTGTAGCCCAGCAGTTCGGTCGGCTGGACGTCGTGATCAACAACGCCGGGATTGGCGCCCAAGGCGACATCGCCACGAACGACGACGACGAGTGGCTCCGGGTGCTCAACATCAACGTCGTCGGCATCGCGCGTGTCAGCCGGGCCGCCCTGCCGTACTTGCGCGAGTCGCCGGCCGCCACGATCGTGAATACCTGCTCGATCGCGGCGACGGCGGGGCTCCCGCAGCGTGCGCTGTACTCGGCGTCGAAGGGTGCGGTCCTTTCCCTCACGCTCGCCATGGCGGCCGACCACGTGCGTGAAGGGATCCGCGTCAACTGCGTGAACCCGGGCACGGTAGACACGCCGTGGGTTGGACGGTTGCTGGATGCCGCTGCGGATCCTGCTGCCGAACGTGCAGCACTGAACGCACGCCAACCTCACGGGCGGATGGTGGATCCCGCCGAGGTGGCCGGGGCCGTGGCCTACCTCGCGAGTCCGCTTTCAGGTTCGACGTCGGGAACTTCGCTGGCGGTCGACGGCGGCATGCAGGGTTTGCGGCTGCGTCCGGTCCAGTAGTGTCCGCGTAACGCAACGGTCCCGCAACCTCCTGTTGGCGCGGTTCGCCTATGCTCAACTCCAAGGCATCAACGGCGATCCACTTTGACCATTCAGGAGACATGGCCATGACCAACTGGCGTATCAGGGACTTCCACTCATCCGATCTGGACGGCATCCTGCATCTGTGGGAGTCGTTGAAGGCCGATGGCGTGGAGCCGGTGTACGCGTTGTCCGAGGTCCTTGCGTCGTGCGAGAAAGACCACGCAGTCGTGGCGGTGCAGGGCGACCAAGTGGTGGGCGCCGCCGTCGGACGTGCCGCGCACGACCAGGGCTGGGTGGTTTTCCTCGCGACGCTGACCGAGTTCCGCGGCCGTGGGATCGGCACTTCGCTGCTGTCCGCCGTCGAAAACCGCATGGCCCCGCACGGGCTGAACAAGCTCTCCGCGCTCATGCCGGAAACCGAAACCCGGGTGGAGGCCTTCCTTGGCCGCGGCTTCGTGGTGAAGAAGAACCTGCGCTACTTCGAACGGACCATCCCCGTTCAACGGCAGGAATTGGAACCGCTCAGTTTGCTCGGCGGTCGGATCCTGGCCCGCGACCTGTGGGAGAACGTCGCGGGCATGAAGCGGGAGAAGGAACTCCTGGAACGCAGGCTGGTGCTGCCCTTGGCCGAGGCCGATCTCGCCGATGAATTCGGCGTAGTCCCGCCGCGGGCCGTGGTCCTGTTCGGCCCTCCCGGCACGGGCAAGACCACGTTCGCCAAGGCCATCGCGTCCCGGCTGGAGTGGCCGTTCGTGGAAGTCTTCCCCTCGCGTTTGGCGTCCGACCCCAAGGGCCTCGCCGGAGCACTCCGGGAGACGTTCCTGGAAATCGCCGAGCTGGAACACGCGGTGGTGTTCATCGACGAGGTGGAAGAGATCGCCTCCCAACGTGCCGGCGACCCACCCTCTCCCCTGCAGGGCGTCACCAACGAACTGCTCAAGATCATCCCGGCCTTCCGCGAACAACCCGGCCGTTTGCTGGTCTGCGCCACCAACTTCATCCGTGCCCTGGACACGGCGTTCCTCCGCCACGGCCGCTTCGATTACGTCATCCCCATCGGCCTGCCGGACATCCACGCCCGCGAAGCCATGTGGCAGCGCTTCATCCCGGCAACGGTGGTGGATTCTGTGGACGTCTCCCTCCTGGTGGACCGGACCGAAGGCTTCTCGCCCGCTGACATCGAGTTCGCCGCCCGCAGCGCCTCCCAGCGCGCCCTCGAAAAAGCCGTGTACGACGACGGTGCTGCCGCCACCAACGGCCGAAAGGGACCGGTCACGCAGGACTACCTCGACGCGATCGCGGACACCCGCACCACCGTCAGCGACGAGGTCTACCAGGAGTTCCTCGAAGACATCGACGTCCTGGGCCGGGTGTAGGCAGGAGCTCCGGCGGGTTCGCGGGAAGCCTGCTTGTTCCTCCGGAAGTTTCCGGGGGTTTCGACGCATTTCCGCGACCCCGGCGCCAGCCACTTCTCCGGCGGTAACCTTTGAGCTATGTCCACGAATCCCCTTCGCCATGCCCTGGCACGTATGGGCGGACGCGATCCGCATGAAAAGCACCGCACCGCCACGCCCCTGGAGCTGTTCTTCGACCTGACCTTCGTCATCGCCTTCAGCGTGGCGGCGGGCCAGTTGGCGCACAACGTGGCCGATGCCCACTTCGGCGCCGGCCTGCTCGGATTTTGCTATGCCATGTTCGCGGTGATCTGGGCATGGGTGAACTTCACCTGGTTCGCGAGTGCCTACGACACCGATGACTGGGTGTTCCGCGTAGTCACCATGGTCCAGATGATCGGCGTACTGATCCTCGCGATGGGCATCGAGCCGATGTTCCATTCGCTGCTGGAGGGCGACCACGTGAACAACGTGGCCATCCTCATCGGCTACATCGTGATGCGCTTGGCCCTGGTGTTTCAGTGGTTGCGGGCAGCCAAACAGGACCCGGAACGCCGCGAGACGTGCCTCCGCTACGCCAAGTACCTGGCCCTGGTGCAGCTTGGCTGGGTGGCCGCGTTGGTCATCGAGACAGACGTCCTCACAACCTTCCTCCTTGCCGCACCGCTGTTCATCCTGGAAATGTCCGTCCCCGGGCTCGCAGAGCGGAAGATGCGTACCCCCTGGCACGCCCACCACATTGCCGAGCGCTACGGCTTGTTGGCGATCATTGCCTTGGGTGAATGCCTGATTGGTGCCATTGAGACCCTCCGAGCGATCGTTGCCTTGCACGGTTGGTCCCTGGAGGCAGCCGTGGTGGGGATCGGTGGAACGGGGCTGGCCTTCGGGATGTGGTGGATCTACTTCATCCTTCCCTCCGGCAAGTCACTCCACCTTCAGCGCCACCGCTCGTTCCTCTTCGGCTACGGCCACATGATCGTCTTCGCATCCATCGCCGCAACCGGCGCAGGGCTCCACGTTGCGGCCTACTTCATCGACCACGAAGCCCATATCAGCGCGGCGGCCGCCGTAGCCTGGATCGCAGTTCCCGTGGCAATCTTCAAGGTCTCGCTGACCACTCTCTATACCGCCATGCTGGGCGTGGACAAGCACGTACTGTGGAGCACTGCCATGGTGGTAGCCGTCCTTGCCGGAAGCATCGCACTGGCCGCAGCCGGAGCCTCGGTACCCGTGTGCATGCTGGTCATGGTCGCAGCCCTTGGCATCTCCATCACCCTCGACGAACGCTTGGGCCACAAGGGCCGCGCAGCAGCACTCCGACGCCTGGAGGCGGCAGCGGGCTGACCGCTCATTCCTCGAAGGAAAGCGTCCGCACCCCGGTAGTGCCGTCGTCGTACGTCACCATAACGTCCATGCCCGCAGACGAGGCGTCCCGGAGTTCCTCCCCGGGCAACCACAACGCGAAGCGCCCCAGAGACACGGTGGCAGCCACCTCACCTTGGGTTTTGCTCTGGTAGGTCATTGCAACGACGGCGGAACCCGCCTCGCCTGCCGCAAGGGAAATATCTCCTGCGCCCATGGTTCCCGTGCCCAATGCCATGGAGCGCAGGTCCCGGGGCCCGAGAGGAGCGGTGTTTGCCGGACCGCCAATGGAGCCCATCCGAGACTTGCCAAAGAGTTGGAAGGAATCGTCGGTGATGCAGAGGGCTGAGAATCCGCCCTGACCCGCAAGAACAACGGTTGTCCAGGCTCCCCGGCGTTCGGAAATGGCTACCTTGGCCGTCGCGAGGTCATCCCTGTACATCCCTCCGCCGACGTCTCTATTGGACGCCCTGCACTCCTCGGCCACGTCATGACGTTCCTTGGCACTCATGCCGGAGGGCACGGCCGTCCAGGTCGCGAACGCTTGGTCCCCTCCCGTCAGGCCCGGAAGAACCAGCAGACCGGCCGTCACCGCAGCCACGGCTCCGCCCAGCACGGCCGGGCGCCGGTACGTCCTTTTCTTCGGACTGGAGTGGGCTTTCGAGGGATCCGTTGAAAGGATGCGCACCAGATCCGACCGGGACCGGTGAGCATCGATTCGACTTGCCTTCGCGGGGTCCAGGGATTGCAGCAAAGTGTCGGTGTCTTGGCGCGGGCTCATGGCGTTTTTGTCCTCATCAGCTCGGAAGTGAATTCCGCGGGAACCGCGGGCGGGTGGTCCATCAACAATCGAAGTGCCCGGCGTGCCCGGCCCAGCCTCAGCCGAAAGGCCACAGGGGATATACCCAGGACCACTCCGGCCTGTGTTGCATTGAGTTCTTCGAAGACGGCAAGACCCAGGGCTTCCTGGTGCACGGCCGACAACACATTCCATGCCCGGCCCAAGTCAACCCTGTCCACAATCACGTCCATGCTTTCGCCCGGAGATTGCACGGCAGCCGCCACTGCCAAGCGGACTCCAAGGGCTTGGCGGCGCTGGTCTCCGCGCAGCGTATTGAGCAGGATGTTGCGGGCCACTCCAAAAGTCCATGCCCTCGCGTCACCATGCCCAGCGGGTACGTCCTGAAACCTCCGCCACACTGCCAGGAACGTCTCGGCAACAACGTCGTCAGCGTGGTCCGGGTGGGCTCTGCGCTGGACAAACTTGTGCAGGTCCTCATACAGGGACTCATAGAGCAGGCGAAAGCTGCTCTCTTGGTCCGACGACTTCGACGTGTGGCTCATACCTTGTACATGTCCTCCATGCGTTCAAGTGTGTCGCATGGGTTTCGAATTGTGTGGCCAGCTCTACGTGCCTCGAGGCCGTTGCGGAGCGCAAAGCGGCCCCGCAACGCTGTCAGTCCTGCACAGCGCGGGCGGCGATGGCAACCGTGAGCGCGCGCGGCAAACGCTGGGCGAATCCAGCGGCCACGCGGTTGGCCCAGCCGGACACCACACTGGCCGGAGTCGCTTTGCCACCAAGTGCCTTGAGCGCGGTCTCAACCACTTGTTCGGACGTCTGCATGACGCCAACAGCTGCGGACTCACTGCCCAGGACCTCAAAGAACTCCGTCCGGGTGGCTCCGGGGCACAGCGCCAGAACACGCAGGTCCGCGTCCTTGGTCTCGTGGGCTACGGCCTCCGTGAAACTCAGGACAAACGCCTTGGTGGCGCCGTAGACGGCCATGCCCGGAATCGGTTGGAAAGCCGCCGTGCTGGCAACATTCACCAGGGCCCCCTTGCCGGACGCCAGCAGTCCGGGGAGGAAGGCGCGCGTGATGTCCACCAAGGCGGACACGTTGAGGGCGATCTCCGAGGCGATGACGTCAGCGTCCTCTTCC
The DNA here is from genome assembly GCF_044769205.1 of Paenarthrobacter sp. NPDC090520. Classification (NCBI taxonomy): domain Bacteria; kingdom Bacillati; phylum Actinomycetota; class Actinomycetes; order Micrococcales; family Micrococcaceae; genus Paenarthrobacter; species Paenarthrobacter sp. NPDC090520. Next base: position 44,357 of record NZ_JBIVXM010000021.1, on the reverse strand, counting down.
ACGAACGGCCCCCGCGTTCCAAAGCCTGCATTGTTGACCAGCGTGTCCACTGCGATCCCGCGGCCGGAAAGTTCGTCCTTCAAGACGCGGCCCGCGCCGGGTCGGCCCAGGTCCAGGGGAAGGACGGTGATGGTCACGCCGTGCTTGGCGCGAAGGTCCCGGGCCAGATCCTCCAAGCGGTCGGCCCGGCGCGCCACGAGAACCAGGTTGGCGCCGCGGGCAGCGAACCGGGAGGCAAACTCGGCTCCGAGGCCAGAGCTCGCGCCGGTGATCAGTGCGGTGGTACCGGAGTAAGTCATGGTCATGGCAGATTCCATCCTTGTGTATTTGGGTGAGACCACTTGGTCGATCAGAAGTAGTCAATGCCAACATCGTAGGCACTGCCTACATTGTTGTCAATGACTACCTAACGGCTAAACTGATGACATGACGGACCAGCCTTACCACCACGGCAAACTACGCGAAGCACTCCTGGAACGCGCCATGGAGACCTTGGAGACCTCCGGTGTTGAGGGGCTCTCACTCCGGCAGTTGGCCCGTGACCTGAATGTCAGCCATGCCGCCCCCGCCAAACACTTCCGGGACAAGCAGGCTTTGATCGATGCCCTGGCAATGGCAGGATTCGGCATCATGAACGGCCACATCCTTGAGGCGTCCCAGTCCGGCCGGGGCCTGCAGGGCCGTTTTGTCAGCGTCGCGAAAGCCTATGTCGATTTCGCACTGACCCGCCCCGCCCTGTTGTCCGTCATGTACTCAACCAAGCACCAATCCGACTCCACCGATGAACTCCGCAGCATCGGCGAGCAGGGGATGCTGGTGGCCCTGGCACTCATTCAGGAGGGCCAGGATTCCGGAGCACTGGCAGAAGGCGACCCCGGAACCCTCGCCATGGTCTGCTTCTCCGGCCTCCACGGCACAGCCATGCTGGCAGCAGGCAAACATCTGGAGGGCACCAGTACCGAGGCAATCGTCAAAGCTGTGACGGATACGCTCTGGGCAGGGATGGCCGCCGGAGTGCCCGCAGCCCAGGCTGCCGGACAGACCGTGGGCTAGACACCGCGTCGCGGGGGACTAGAGCGCTTCGATGGCCTGCCGCACGGCTGAGCTGAGCTGGAGGTTCCGGCAACCGGCTCCCCCGGGCTCGGCTTGCTGCGGAACGTAACCGAAGCCCAACTCGTAAGCCGGGTCCGCGTAGCCCAGGGAGGCACTCGCGCCATCGTGCCCGAAGGCCCGGTAGCTGCCAAACGGCATCCGGCTGTGCGACTTCATGAAAGCCGTGGCAAAGCAGCCGGTTTCGCCGAACACACGATCGATGCCAAAGACCTGTTCGGCTGAGACAACGCGGATGGTCTCTTCCGTCAACAAAGGCGCGACGGCGGCCGGCCCGCCTTCCGCTGAAGTGCCGGCCAACCCGGTCAAGGCGAGCGCATAGATCCGCGCCATCCCGTCGGCACTGCAAACTCCTGCCGCCGAACACAAGCCTGCGGCCCGGACCTCCGGAATATTGGGCAGATCCAGGATGTCGCCCTCAGCCGCGTTGACGGTCAGCCCAAAATGGCTGGCCGGGTCCACCCATGGCCACGAGGGATCGGCAGCCCACCGGAACGGCGCAAACCTGCTCTCTTCGTCGGCCGGCAAACCGAGGTAGAAATGTGCGCCAGCCACGGACCTGATCCGTTGCTCGAATACCTGCTGGAGCGTCGAGCCCGTGATGCGGCGGCACAGCTCCTCCATGAAGATGCCAATGGTCAGCGCGTGGTAGCCGAAGGCGGCCCCCGGTTTCCAAAGCGGGGGAAGCTTCGCGAGCTTGGCGGCGGCCAACTCCGAGTTATTCACTTCCTCGAGGGTCAGCCCACCGTCAACGCCCAACAGTCCCGCTTGGTGTGACAGCAACTGGGCCACGGAAATGGACGCTTTGCCTTCGACTCCGAACTCAGGCCAGTACTTGACCACCTCCGCATCGAGATCCAGGACACCGTCTTGAACCAGCAAGGCGATGACCAGACCGGCCATCCCTTTCGAGCAGGAGAAGACGCCCGTCACCGAATCGGCGCGGATATGCGGACCACCGCTCAGGTCCAGGACTTTGACGCCGCGATGGTAGGCCGCAACTTGCGCAGAGTACTCAGGGTCTTGTTCAAGAAAGCTCTCGAAGAGTGCTGCGACGGATTCGAAACCTGGGGCGATCACCGATGAATGCATCCAGCCAGCCTAGCCGGATGCTGTCCCCGCCTTGGGAGTTATCCACACCCAGGGATCCCGCGGGAGCCCTTCGGGATGGAAGGCCGCCAGGGCGGTTTCCAGGCTCCCTGCGGGCAATCCCAGCGACCGGAGAATGATGTCCCGCACGGTGCCAGCGGCAATTCCGACGGCGGCAAGGTCGCCCAGCGTCACGGCGCCATCGCGCTTTGCCAGCCGCGCGCCGTCGTGATTAACCACCAGCGGAACGTGCGCATATTCCGGGACCGGCAAGCCCAACAGCGCCGCCAGGTACGCTTGCCGGGGGGTTGAGGGCAGGAGGTCGTCGCCGCGCACCACCTGGTCGATGCCCTGGGCAGCATCGTCCACCACTACGGCAAGGTTGTACGCGGTGACGCCGTCGTTCCTGCGCAGCACAAAGTCGTCCACCACGCCTGTATAGCTCCCCTGCAACTGGTCCTCCACAGCCCACTCACTGACGTCGGCGCGTAACCGGATGGATGCCGGCCGGGACACCCGGCGGATCTCCCGTTCCGCCTCGGACAAACGCCGGCACGTCCCTGGGTAGGCGCCCTGCGGTGCGTGCGGAGCGGATGGCGCCTCCTGGATCTCGCGACGCGTACAGAAACACTCGTAGGTGCGGCCTTCCGCGGTGAGGCTATCGATCGCTGCCGCATAAAGCCGGGTCCGCTCCGTCTGGCGAACGACGGCGGCATCCCACGTCACGCCCACAGCGTGCAGATCGCGGAGCTGCTCCGCCTCCGCGCCGGACCGTGCGCGGTCCAGGTCCTCGACGCGAAGCAGGAAGTTCCTCCCGGTGGACCTGGCGAAGAGCCAGGCGAGGATGGCTGTCCGCAGGTTGCCTACGTGGAGTTCGCCCGACGGGCTGGGGGCAAATCGTCCTGCGGAAGTCATGGCCCAAGCCTATGCGGCCGTCCACGTGACGAGGGAACACAAGAGCCCCTCAGCTACCGCAACGATCCGGTGGCTCAGGGGCTCTTACTGTGCTGCCCGCGGGGCGGGCGAGTGCGGAATGACAATGCGTGAACAAGAGTCAATCAGCGGCTGCTTCCTTGCGGGAAGTCGTGGCGGACGCTCGGGAGGTGTTCCAAGAGCCCGGTGCCTGCAGGTTCCGGCGGTAGCCTTGTCCTGCTTCGTTGCCACTATTTCAGCAGCGGGCATACAGTTGGTGCAACAGACTTGATCTCAATTGATCGATCTGACCAGTCTGGATACAAATCATCGGCAGGAAGTAGTCACATTGCAGGAACTGGACGCCACCGACCGTCGGATCATCGCTGCACTGGACGAGGATCCGCGGGTTCCCATCATGGTCCTGGCGCAGAAGCTCCACCTCGCGAGGGGAACTGTCCAGTCCCGATTGGAACGCATGGCCGCATCCGGTGCCCTGCGGGCCAACAGCAGCCGCGTCCTGCCTACGGCTCTTGGCCGCGGCGTGGCTGCTGCCGTCAGTGCCGAACTGGACCAAAGCCACCTCAACGAGGCCATCGCCGCACTGAGGGAAATCCCGGAAGTCCTTGAGTGCCATGCGCCCGCCGGCGACACGGACCTCATCATCCGCGTGGTGGCCAAAAGCCCGGATGATCTCTACCGCGTCTCGGAGGAGATCAGGCTGTGCCCGGGAATCGTCAGGACATCCACCAGCATGTTCCTCCGCGAGGTCATCCCCTACCGGACTACGGGGTTGTTGAGGGAAAGTGCGGATTAGTCCGCTTCTGTTGTGCACATAGGGCAGGAGTCCCCATGGGCGGGCCTGCCGGGCACACCTAGGATGGTTTCATTCGATCACACCACTTGGGGGAAGCATGGCGGGCAATTTCTACGGCGCGGACGTCGCTCAGCTGCGGCAACTGGCCCAGGACCTTGCCCGCAGCGCAGACCGTTTGACGCAGTTGGGCCAACAGCTCAGCGGTTCCATCTCCTCCAGTCCTTGGCGTGGAGCCGACGCTGACAGATTCCGTCACGACTGGACCGGCTCGCATCTTAGAGCCCTGCAGCAGGCGGCATCCGGAATCGAATCCGCCTCCCAGAGCCTGCGCAAGAATGCGCAGGAACAGGAGACAGCGAGCGGCTCGTCTGGCGCTGGACCCGGCGGTTCGGGCGGCGGGAGCGGCCCCGCGGGCGGAACGGCCCAGGACCTCACGGACCTTCTCAGCGGCATGACCCCGGACGAACGCGCGGCTTACCTGCGCAGCGACGCATTCAAGCAATGGGCCCTTGAGCATCCCGAGGAGGCCAAGGCTGCCATGGACACAGCGGCCGACTCCGGGCTGATCGAGAAGAAGTCGCCGGAGTACGCGCAGTTCCTCAGCGACTACTGGAACCAGCAGGCCATGCGGGAAATGGGCATCGATCCGTCCACGTGGGATACCAGCAAGGGCACCGAGTACAACTGGGAAACCATCAAGAAGGTCTACGACTTCTACGGCCAGGCCTTCCTGTCCAACCCGGACCTGCAGTGGGCCGGGATGGCCAACATGATCGGGCCTTCCTTCGCGGGCGGTTTCCGCGACATGGCCATGCTGCGTGATCTTGCGCGGCAGATCGCCGACAATCCGGCCTCGGACGTCCCCATCCCTGTGCTCGACCAGATCGAACAACTGGCCAACATGACTGACGACGAGATCAAGTTCTACGAGACCTCCATGCTGGACATGAACAAGGAGATCTTCCTCGACCAGGCACGGCAGCACCAGGCCTACATGAACGGTGGGATCGACGAGATCAACAGGCTGCGGGACTCCGGCGCCATTGATCCGGGCACCGCCGAGGCCTGGGCCCAGATCGATTCCGGTGATCCTGCGCAAATCAAGGAAGGCAACACGGCACTGCTCTACCGCGAGCAAAACGAAATCATCGCGGACGACTACACCAACATGCGGAACCATCCAGGCGGCGAAGCCGTCACCTACATGGTTACCTTGGCCGGCGAACCCTCCATTCCCGGCGCCAAGAGCTACCCCGAAGTCTTCCCTTACAAGTTCAGCGTGGAGAGCCCCGGACCGGAGAACATCCCGTTCACCAACTGGGACAACCCAACGCAGTTCCGGACGGACTTCACCACGGGATTCCCGGACGGGAACATCGCCGATGCTGATGCGCGCTGGAACCTCATCAAACAGGACACCCTGCCCGCGTACCAGAATCTCCTGGCCAACGATCCCCAGGGCGCCAGGGACATAGTCGGTTCCGACTTCAATGACCGGGTTGAGCAGTACCGGCCCACCAACAACATTCCCGGAATCATGAACCGGTTCCTCGACGGGTTCGACGCCGAGGTGCACCAATGAGCCATACCCAGCGCAGTGCAGGCGCGTGGGGTCGGAGAGTTGCCGCCGTTCTCGCCATTGGCCTGGCCGCCCTTAGTGCGAGCGGATGCCGAATAACCCCTACCCCCGCGGCCACGTCGTCCTCATCCACACCATCCCAAGGGAGCACAGTGATCACCTCGGAATTCTCCACGCTGGATGCATCAGGCGTCGAACAGATCAAAGCCGAAGGGCGGGCACGCCTGGACATGAGCAGCGGCTCACTCCAGAAGTCTGCCGTCAGGGTGGATGACACCAGCTACGGCCCGGAGATCAATACGCAGGGTTCCGGAAAGATCCAGCTCAGCATTGTTGGACCCAGCGGAGAAGTCACCGGCCAAACGGACCGGATCCGGTTCAAGACCACTGACGCCAGCCCGGACTTCAGTGAGGTGACGTACTTCCTCACCGCCGACTCCCTCGAGGACCTCTTCGCCCAGATCAGGGAGGGCGTGGAGAAGTACGGCATCGACTCCGCTGACGCCGAACGCTGGATCACTTCCGCAGGCCAGGACGCGTCCGGGACAAGTGACTACTCACTGACGTCGGGCACCAGCACTGGCCTCAGCGTGAATTACGACATCCGGTTCGACGGCTCCAAGGACACCCAGGTCATCATTGTGCACGTGAGCCCCAGCGCCTGATCCCCTGAAGCCCCCTTTATCAAAGACGTCCGCTATAACAACAGGACTCTAGACCGGTGGGCCGATGTTCGTCTTCAGGTTCTTCATCACCAGCGTGGAGGTCAGTCGCTCGACGGCCGGCAGCGCCGCGAGTTCGTCGTCGTAGAAGCGTTGATACGCCGGCAGGTCGGCCGCTATGACTTTGAGCAGATAATCCGGCGAGCCAAAGAGGCGTTGAGCCTCTACGATGTTGCTGCTCGCCGCCACCCTGGCCTCGAAGGCTGCCATGGTTGCCCGGTCCGCGCGCTGCAGGGTCACGAACACAATTGCTTCGAAACCGAGCCCCACGGCTGCCGGATCGATGTCCGCGCGGTACCCGCGGATCACCCCGGACTGCTCGAGATCCCGGAGCCGACGATGACACGGAGCCACCGTGAGACCCACCTTTGAGGCCAGCGCCGTGGCAGTGATGCGACCGTCCTCCTTGAGGTGCCGCAAAATACTTCTGTCGATTCCGTCGATCACGCAAGAATCTTACCGACAAACCCTGGTCCAGAGCGAAATTAGCGAACACTTTTCGGCGCATTTTCCCTAGAGTTTTCCTACCCGCACACCCCGGAAGGAAAACCCGTGAATCCGCAGCTCTTCGTCGCCTTCCTGCTGGTATCGGCCAGCCTGGCCTGCACCCCCGGCGTCGACTGGGCCTACTCGATTTCAGCCGGCCTCCGCCAGCGCAGTTTCGTTCCCGCGGTGGCCGGACTGTGCAGCGGCTACGTGGTCCACACCCTGCTGATGGCCGCCGGCCTCGCTGCCCTCCTCGCCGGCGTTCCGGGCCTCCTTGGCTGGCTCACGATCGCCGGAGCCGCCTATCTGCTGTGGCTCGGCGTCGGAACCATCCGCTCCTGGCGAGGTGCGAGCTTCAGCGCGGAAGCCGGCGTCGTACCTTCCCGAACGCAACTCCGCACTTTCCTGACGGGCATGGGAACCAGCGGCATCAACCCCAAAGGGCTCCTGTTCTTCGTGGCACTGGTTCCCCAATTCGTCAGCCCGGATGCGGCGCTGCCCGTGCCCGTGCAGTCGGGCGTGTTGGGCCTGACCTTTGTAGCCTTGGCAGGCCTCGTGTACACGGTGGTTGCCCTGGCCTCGCGGCGGCTGCTGGCGTCCCGTCCGGGTGCTGCACGCGTAGTCACGTTGACCAGCGGCATCATCATGGTGGGTCTGGGAACCGTGCTGCTTTCAGAGCAGCTTGTACCGCTCCTTGGCCAGGGGCATCGTTAGGAAGCGAGCATCTCGTCCAAGCGCTCGTATCCTTCCACCACACCGTAGTTCATGCCGGTGGCGAGGGCCATGTCCCGGGCTTCAACCGAGGGGTAGACCTCGTGGACCACAATCCTGGTCCGGCCATCGGTTTCCTCGAAGGTAGTAGTGCTGATGCCCACCTGGTCCGGGGCGCCGTCGAACTCGAAGGTCATGATGATCAACGATTCGGGGTCCACTTTGTGGAAGACGCCACGGAAGCCGAACATGGCGTTGGCATCGCCGCTTTCATAATGCCAACTGCCACCAGTGGTCGCGTCGTATTCGGTGACCTTGATGGACGTGGTCCGGGGGCCCAGCCATTTGGCCAGGAGGTCCGGATCCACGTGAGCCTTGAAGACGGCACTGACCGGAGCGTCGAATTCGCGAACGGTGTCAACGAACGGAACGCCGTCGTCGGCGGTGATGGTTGTTGGATTGCTCATGTCAGTTCTTCTTTCCATTACCTGCGGTCCCTGCGGGGCCAGTATTTTTGGCGGGGTCGGCCAGGAGTTCGTCGAGCAACCGGAACCGTTGCTCGGCAATCAGCCTGTATCGGTCTATCCAGGCCGTCAGCCGTTCGAGGGCTGCTGCGTCCAAATGGACGGGCCTGCGTTGGGCGTCACGGGAGCGGGTCACCAGTCCGGCGTGCTCCAGGACCTGGATATGTTTGGAAACTGCCTGCTTGCTGATTTCGAAAGGCTCAGCCAGTTCGTTCACGGTGGCATCGCCGCGGGAAAGCCGTGCGACGATGTCCCGTCGGACGGGATCAGCCAACGCCATGAACGCTTTGTCCAGAGCATCGTGATCCATGAGGGGTTCTGCCTTTCGTAATCAACCAAATGCTTTATCAACCATTTGGTTGATTACAAGATTACGCCTCGTCACCGCGAACCACAATGGGCCTATTCGCCGCCAAGCTGCCTGAAATCGTTCTCCCACAACCGGCGCATCTCCGCGTCCTTCCGGATCACCTCAAGCGTCTCCAACTCCGCGGGCGGTGCGGGACGCCGCGAGCGCGGAGTCAGGGACATCCGCCCTTGGTCCAGGGCCAGAAGCGCCCGGTCCGTCAGGGCATCCTGGCGCAGGGAAAGGCTGGTCTTCTTCCGCCTCAGGACCTCTTTCAACGCCGCCTGCGCCGAATCGAAGTCCCCGCGAGCCCTCTGGGCCCGCGCCCGGATCAGCAGCAGCGCGGCGGACAGATCGTCCGTATTAAGAAGGCCGTTGGTCCAAACCACCACGTCGCGGTGCCGTTCGAGGGCCAGCGCAGCTGTGCACCGCGCCAACGCGGAAGGCAACGACGGCGGCAAACCCACCACGGCTTCCAGGGCGGCCTCCATCATGCCCATTTCCCGCAGCGAGTGGGACAGCGCCAGGAACACGGATTCTTCGCTGAACAGCACTGGAACCTCAACGCGCTCGGCGACCTCAACCCGGGTGACCACCTGCCCAAGGTACTGGGCCGAGAACTGGCTGGCGTCGTCGTCGATCCTTGTCGCCAAGCCGCGCTGCAGCAATTCCGAGGCCCGCAGGTGGCCGCCGTGCTTGTACACGAGCAAGCCCGCCATGACGTAGCAAAGCCCGGCCCAGCCAGGAAACTCGCGGGCCAGGGCAAGGAGCCTCTCCGGTTCCGTGGACGTGAAGACGGCGTCATGCAGGACTTTGGCCTGCCTGCTGGAGAGGAATTTCAAACGCGGAACATCGCCGGCAACCGAAAGCCGCGCGGCACCGCGACCACCCAGGACGCCGGAAACCGCACCACCCAAACCGTCCGTGAGCCCTTTGACCGGCGTACGGATCCGCCCCTCCCGGAACGGGGTCAGGTCACGGGAATCATGAAAGATCGAGGCGAATCCACCGCTGGGACCGTGAGTCATGAACCCATGCTATCGGGCGCTGAACTGGCCGTATCCCCTGCTATCAGGGGCATTTCAGGAGTATTATGGCGGCGTCGGCAAGGTTTTCCGACACCCCTTGCCGCGGGCCGGTTCTCCATGAGAAGAGCCGGATAACAGCGTGAAAGGGAGGACTTATGACCACCGCTTCGCACCCAGCACACCACCATGCGATGGGTTTAACGCTTCACAACACAGCCATGGGAGTTGGCATTGTGTTCCTGCTGGTCGGTGTCCTGGGCTTCATTCCAGGAATCACCACCAATTACGGCGCCATGACCTTCGCAGGACATGATTCCGGCGCCATGCTGCTTGGAGTTTTCCAAGTGTCCATACTCCACAACATTGTCCATTTGCTGTTTGGCGCGGCCGGTTTGGCCATGGCAAGGACGGGCCGCATGGCCCGCCTGTTCCTCCTGGGCGGCGGAGCCGTGTACTTGGTCCTCTGGATCTACGGCCTGGTCATCAACCAGGAAACGGGCGCCAACTTTGTTCCGTTCAACACCGCCGACAACTGGCTCCACTTCATTCTTGGCGTGGCCATGATCGGCTTGGGCGTTTGGCTGGGCAGGGACGCAATGGACGAGACGGCGGCGCGCAGGGCACCTTAGCCATCCGCGCACGTTTCAGATTAACCACGACGGCGGCCGCTCCCCTTGCGGGGGCGGCCGCCGCTTCTCTTCTCCGGGTCTTACTGTCCGGCGGGCACAGGAGTGACGTTCGTGAACACATTGCCCGTGGAGTAGCCATCGAACCGCCACGGATTCGCGCCACCGCGGACGCTTTGGAACGTGACGCCGTCAAAGATGGAATCAGTCAGGCCTTTGATGTTGGTGGGATTCACGTTCCGGAAAACGACGTCCTGGAACGTGAATGCTCCCAAGGTCGCCGTCCCTTGTCCCAGGGACGGGCCGGCCTGGATATCGATCACCGGTTTGCTGTCCGAAACCGCCATTCCACACGTGGGCGAGTTGTTTCCGTCCACAGAAACATTCTTGACGGTGACGTTCTTAAAGGTCGCCGAATCGGCGGCAACATACCCGGACGGCGACTGGTTGTAGCTGAGCGACATAATGAAGGCACTGCTGCCCATGCAAGCCATGGCCGTGTCCCGGAACAGGAAGTCCCTGCCGCCACCAGCCATGTCGGAGGTGCTCTTCATGCGGAGGCCGCCGGTTTCCACTTTGTACATGACGTTGTCTTCCGCTAGCACCCGCTGGACCCACGCCGCCGTGTTGGAACCTACCGCGACGCCGCCGTGGCCCATGCGCATGTAGTTGTTGAAGATCCAGACGTCCTCGCTCGGCCGCCCTTGGGCTCCGTACTTGCCCTGGCCCGCCGCAAAGTTCACTTGGTCATCACCGGTGTCGAAGAAATTGTTCAGCACCATCCCATTGCTGGTGCCGCCGAACTCCAGGCCATCGCCGTTATTGGTGTTGTAGGTGGTGTGCCGCATGGCATTGACGGTGGTGTTTTTGCTGTCCAGGATCATCACGCCGTGGAAAGCCGGGTTGTCTGCAGTGATTCCCTCGAGGTACAGATTTTCCACGCCCATGAAGGTCATCAGGCTTGAGCGGTACTGCCCATAGAACACCGAATCATCCGGCGATTCAGGCGGGTTGATCGCGCCCGTGAGGAACTCGGGATGTTCCTTGGCGTTGCGGAACTGCGCGGCGGCCAACACGCCGTCGTCCAGGACCTTACCGGCGGAACTGGCCACGTACTGCGGAAGGGTGTTGCCCGCTTCGTCGGTAATGGAGCCCTCGGCCGTCCGCTTCCACCCATTGCCGTCCACCACGCCTTGGCCCGTGATGCGGACATTCTTGGCAACGCTTCCCGGCTCGCGGCTTTCGGCTGACCGGCCGTTGTCCCCCGGCAGCACGTTAATGAGCGACGGCGGCCTCCGGTAGTTCCGATACTCGGCCTCGCTGGGGAGCGGGTCGGGAACCGGATACAGGTAGTAGCCCTTGTCCAACGGGTAGTCTGCGGGATCGTCGGAGCCGAGCAGCCGGGCACCGTCTTCGAGCTCGAGCGTCATGTCCGAGTGCAGGAAGATGGCGCCGGTCTTGAACGTGCCGGCAGGGACCACCACCGTGCAGCCGGGGGTCCTGCAGGTATCGATTGCCTTTTGGATCGCTCTGGTATTCAAGGTTTGTCCATCGCCCACCGCTTTGTACGCGGGATGAGTAATGACCACCCTGTGGCGAGCAGGGGTGGTTGTCACGGTGATGGGGCCGCTCGCTGCAGACTCAGTCCCGTCAGCCCTGATGGCAGTGACGCTGAACTGGTAGGCGGTCTTTGGAGCCAGACCCGTCACCGTGAAGTTGTGGGCGACCGTGCGGACATGGAACCCATCCTTGTCTGCGGCGCGGAAGGCATCGACGTACTCCTGGGCAGGCGAATGGCTGCGGGCGTTCTGCTCCGCAGTCCCCAAGGGCTGCCCATTCATGTAAATGCGGTAGTCCACCACATCTACATAACTGCCCGGTTTGTTCCAGACGAGGAGGGTCTTGTCCTCCTCCGTGGCCTGCGCCGGAACACAAAGATTCTGTGGGGAAGTACCTGCACCCTGCGTGAGTTGGACGCTGCTGCTGGAGCACGCCGGGCTGTCAGCCGCACCGGGCCTATTGCCCGGCGCGGCGGTCCCCGGCGAGGCTGTGGCCGGTGCCGCCAGAGTAGCCAGCCCCAACGCCGCAGCCAAGGCGACCGCTCCCACGCCAGGGCTGAGCTGTTTCTTACGGAATGTCTGCATGGATGATCCTTCCCGGGCACAACGATGTGACCCAGTCCTGGAGCGCACGGGCACTCCGGCAATGGATAAACAGGGCAAGAAAACGTTTTCTCAGAACACCCTAGGAAGGAAGAAGGGTCAGGTCAAGCCTGCGTTCCGCCCGGGGTGACAATCAATCACTATGGTCGGCCCGGGATAATCCTCTTTTGTTGTCCCGGCGACGGGTCAGCCGAGTAGACGATGCTCATACGCGAAAGCAACCAATTGCAGGCGCGTCCGCACACCAAGCTTGGTGAGGACGCTCCGAAGATGTGTTTTCACCGTCGCTTCCGAGACAAACAGGCTCTCAGCCATCTCCCCGTTGGCCAAGCCCTTGGCAGCAAGCAGGAAGACATCCCTTTCCCTGGCAGACAGAGGCTCCAAAACTGAGAGGTCAGGTCCCGCCGTCGGCACCGTGCGGGCCGCATGCTGGAAGAGATCGTGGACGGAGCCGGGCGCGATGACGGAGTATCCGGAGTGGACCGTGCGGATGGCTGCCAGCAAGAACTCCGGTTCGGCACTCTTCAGCAGGTACCCGCTGGCCCCGGCCTGGACGGACTCCACTACGGCATGGTCGCGGTTGAAAGTTGTCAAAGCGATGATTTTCGGTTGATCCAGGCCCCGCTCGCGTGCTGAATCCACGATCATCCGCGTGGCGGTCACCCCGTCCATCTCAGGCATGCGCAGGTCCATGAGCACCACATCGGGAGGATGCTCGGCCGCGAGTTCCACAGCCTGCCCTCCATGATCAGCTTCCCAGGCCAGCGTCATGTCCGATTGGCTCTCCACCACCATGCGGATCCCCGCACGGAACAACGGTTGATCATCCACCAAGGCCACGCGAACGGACGAGGATGGATCAACCACGGTCGCCCGCTTCCAACACTCCCACGGCTACCTCGGAGGCTTCATCCTCGCTCTCTACAAAAACCTCGTCCACCAGCGCCGTACCATTTCGGGCACCATAAGGGATGAATGCCGTTACCCTGAATTGCTCGCCGTCCGGCCCCGCCGTCAACCAGCCGCCGGCAAGGTGGGCCCGCTCGCGCATCCCTGCAATCCCACGGCCAACCCGCTCCGCATTGTCTCCGGTGCCCGCTCCCCCCAATGGAGAGGACACCGGAAGCGCTGAGGCCGCATGCAACGTCAGCCCTGGCCCGCTCCAGTCCAGATGGAGACGAACCAGTGACCCGCGGCCACCATGTTTGAGGGCATTAGTGAGGCACTCCTGCACAATCCTGAACACCGCCAGTTGTTGGCCCGCACCAAGGTCCACAGGGGCTCCCGATTCGGTGCGTTGGATATCCAAGCTGCCCTGCCGCATCCTTTCGATGAGGGACGGAACGTCGGTCAGCCGTGGCTGTGGCGCAACCATGCCGTCATCCCGCACTCCTTCAATGACGCGCTGCGCATCCACCAAGGCATGCCGAGCCGAACCGGCAATATTTTCCAAAGCATCAAGGACCGCCTTGGGCTGGTTTTGACTCAGGTAGCGTGCGCCGTCCGCCTGGGCTGCGATCACCGCCAGGGAGTGCGCCAGGACATCGTGCAGGTCCCGGGCGATCCTGGTGCGTTCCTGCTCTACGACCAGTTCGATCTCCGTTTCCTTGAGGCTCGCCTGCGTCATGGCCTGGGCTTTGGACAGGTTGCGTCTGTCTTCATACAGCGCCACCAAAATCCCAAGGGTTCCACAAGCGGCTGCGATGACCAGCAGCATGCTGAACAACTGGCCGCCGTAGTTCTTGAGGGCGAAGGCATCGCCGAAATACAACGGCATGAACCAGCCGACTCCGTAGCCGTAGCGCCAGGAGATCATCATGAATGTCATGACCGCCACGAAGAGGACGTTGGCTGCGGCCGCCCAGATCCTTTGCCGCTTGCTTCCTGTCCACATTGTGAAGGCCAACGCAAAGGATGATCCGAGATAGATCGCCCAGTGATTGGGAGCCATAGGGGGCATGAGATAAACGAGTTGCCCGAGCAGCAAAGCCGCGGAGAACGACAGGGACACCAGGGGCTTCCAACCCGCCAAGGCGATTGCCGCCGTCGTCATCAGCAGAGGTGCCGTTCCCGCCCAGTATGGCAGGCCGGGCCACGGACCCATGCGGCCCGCTTCGGCAACACACCACAGCACAAAGAAGATGGCGGCCGCCGCGGGGGCGCCCCAATGCCGGACAACTCTTAGTGTTCGTTCCATGCCAGCCAGACTATCCACGGCTTGGAGCGGCCTCTGACCAAATTCCCGGCCTACCGAAGGATCTCCACCTGCGAGCCAGCAGATTCATCCTTCAAGCTGGGCTCGGCGACGCTCCACGTCGATTCAGACCGGCGGGCGTCCACCCAAGCGCGTGGTGACCTTGGCGGCTGCTTCGAGGCATGCGTCGCCGAGGCTGTTGAGGGTGTCCTGCGAAACGCGGAATTTGGGGGCGGGAACGAGCACAGCCGCAACAATGTGGCCTCGATGGTCGTAAACGGGCGAGGCAACACCTACCTCTTCGATGGAGGTCTCCCCGAAGTTGACGGCCCAACCCCGCGCGCCGGCTTCCTCCAGCCGCTGCAGATAGGCGTCGATGGAAGCTTCGTCCAACCCTGGCAAGGTAATCGAACCGCTGCGGAGCAGGCCCCGGACCCGCTCCGCATCCTCCGCAGCGAGGAAGACTTGGACGGACGAGCTCAGTGCCTCGCTGTACCGGGCCCCCAGCGGAGCAAGGTGCTTGACCTGATGGCGGCTGGGGATCTGCTCCACGCACATGGATTCGACGCCGTTCCACACCATGAGGGCGCTGGTCTCACCGGTACGTTCGGTCAGCTCGCGCAAAACGGGGTATGCGACGCGCCGCTCCTCGAGTTCCGCCAGGAGCGGGCCCGCCATCGCGATCATCCCCAGCCCCAAGCGGAACCGGCGCGAATCGACGTCGCGCTCCACTAAACCTTCTTGCTCCAAAGTGGCCAGTATCCGCGAAACGGTGCTCTTGTGGAGGCCAATCCTGCCTGCGATTTCGGTGACGCCCAGCAATGGTTCCTCGGCACTGAAGCTCTTCAGCACAGCTACGGCGTTGACGATGACGGAGGCACCTTTGCCTTCGCCATTGTTGTTGCTGCTGTCAGGAGTCGCGCTGGATTCCGTGGGAGTCATGGATTCACTATATTTCGCTGCGGGTGGTCCGCCGGTCCCGGCGCAGGGCCGGTGGACACTGTGCACCATGTCCACCGGCCCGTCACGCTAGGCTCCGATGATGTTGTACTCGGGGCCGAACGGGAACTTGGTGATGTTCTCCGCGCCGTCCTCGCCCACAACCAGGATGTCGTGCTCGCGGTAGCCACCGGCACCCGGCTGCCCGTCCAGCACCGTGATCATTGGCTCCATGGACACCACCATGCCCGGTTCGAGCACGGTATCGATGTCCTCGCGGAGCTCCAGCCCCGCTTCGCGGCCGTAGTAGTGGCTGAGCACGCCGAACGAGTGGCCGTAGCCGAAGGTCCGGTTCGCGAGGAGGCCGTGGCTGACGTAGATCTCGTTCAGCTCAGCGGCGATGTCCTTGCACACAGCGCCGGGCTTGATGAGTTCCAGACCGCGCTTGTGGACCTCCACGTTGATGTTCCACAGTTCCAGCGAGCGGGCATCGGGTTCGCCGTAGAAGAGCGTCCGCTCAAGGGCCGTGTAATAGCCGCTGGTCATGGGGAAGCAGTTCAGCGACAGGATGTCGTGTTCCTGGATCTTCCGGGTGGTTGCCCAGTTGTGGGCGCCGTCGGTGTTGATGCCGGACTGGAACCACACCCAGGTGTCACGGATTTCGGAGTCCGGGAACGTCCGGGCGATCTCGTGGACCATGGCTTCGGTACCGATCAGGGCAACCTCGTACTCGGTGATGCCGGCCGTGATGGCATTGCGGATGGCTTCGCCGCCGAGGTCGCCAATGCGGGCACCGTGCTTGATGACCGCGATTTCCTCGGCCGACTTGATCATGCGCTGGCGCATCGCGGCCTGGGCAACATCCACCAGAGCGGCGTCCGCGAAGGCCGCCTGGATCTTGTTGCGGTTGTCGAGCGGCAAGGAGTCGTCCTCGACGCCGATGCGGCGCGGCTTGATGCCGCGGGTGCGAAGGACTTCCTGGATGGCGTGGATGTAGTTATCCCGGCGCCAGTCCGTGTACACCAGGTTCTCGCCGTAGCTGCGGCGCCAAGGCATCCCGGCGTCGATATTTGCCGTGATGGTGACCGTGTCATCCTTGGTGACCACCATGCCGTAGGAACGGCCGAAGTAGGTGAAGAGGAAGTCGGAGTAGTACTTGATGGAGTGGTAGCTGGTGAGGACTACGGCGTCGAGGTCCTTCTCCGCCATGATGCTGCGGAGGCCGGCAAGGCGACGCTCGAACTCGGCGTCGGAGAACGTCAGCGAAACCTTGTCGCCGTTATTGAGGACCTTGAGGCGCTCCAGTTTGGCGACGTCGTTGACAGCCTGGTCTTGGGTGATGGTCATGGGTGTTCCTTTCGATAGGTGTGGTTATTTGTCAGTCCTGCTGCAGGGGCTTCTTGGAAGTCTCCGCGGCAAAGAGGACTGCGATCAGGGAAACAATGGAGGCGGCTACGAGGTACCAGCCGGGAGCCAACTGGTTGTGCGTCAAGCCGATCAGGAGGGTCGCCATGAACGGGGCGGTGCCGCCGAACAGGGCGTTGGAGAGGTTGAAGCTCACGGCGAATCCCGTGTAGCGGACCTTGGTGGGAAACAGTTCGGCGAGGAAGCTGGGCAGGGTGCCGTCGTTGAGGGTCAGCATGCCGCCCAACAGGATCTGCACCAGCACGATCACCAGGAAGTTCCGCGTATCCAGCAGCATGAACGCCGGCACGGTCAGCAGCACGAAGAGGATGGACGCCGTGAGGAGCATCCGCTTCCGGCCGAATTTGTCCGATGCGATACCGGTCAGGAAGATAAACCCGATGTAGCTCGCCAAGGCAATGGTCGTGGCCAGGAACGACTCCGTGGCACCGAACCCCAGTTCCTCCGACAGATACGTGGGCATGTAGCTGAGGATCACGTAGAAACCGACGGCGTTCAGCAGCACGGCGCCCGTGGCGATGATCAGTTGCCTCTTGTAGAGCCGGAACATCGCGAACGCAGGCGCCTTCACGGCGTGGTCCTGCTCGGCGAGCTCGCGGAACGCCGGGGTGTCCTCAAGCTTGGTCCGGATGTACCTGCCGATCAGGCCCATAGGAGCCGCAAGCAGGAACGGCAAGCGCCAGCCCCACTCATTAAGCTGCTCGGGCGTCATGGCTGAACTCAGCAGGGCGGCCAGCAGGGAACCCAGCAACAGTCCCGCTGCGGTACTTGCAGGCACGACGGCGGCATAGAGTCCGCGCCGATGGGCCGGCGCATACTCCACCAGGAAGGCGGACGCCCCGGCGTACTCCCCTGCCGCAGAGAAGCCTTGGACCACCCTGACCAGCAGGAGCAGGATGGGGGCCATCACGCCGATGGTGGCGTACCCGGGTATGAGGGCGATGCAGAACGTGGCTATGGACATCAACAGGATCGAGAGGCTCAGTGCCTGCTTGCGGCCAAGCCTGTCTCCGATGTGGCCCCAGATGAAACCGCCGAGCGGCCTGACGAAGAAGCTCACGGCGAAGACACCGAACGTTGCCAGGAGTGCGGTCTGCCGGTCGGATTCCGGGAAGAAGACTGTGGAGATGATGCCGGCAAGGTAGCCGTAAACGGCGTAGTCGAACCATTCGACGAAGTTGCCGATGAAGCTCGCAGTGACAACTCGTCGTCGAGTGTCTTTGCTGACTGTGTGGTTGTTTGTGGTCTTGGCGCCGAGAGCGGTCGTTTGCTCGGCTGCCACAGAGGATTCATTGCTCATGTGTCCACCAAAATCATTTGGGTTGCATTCAACGCAACGCTGTTGCACCAGATTATGTGTGAGCGACGCCACGGTCAAGGGCTAAATTTTCGAAAGAGTACATTGGATTCTGACCGTAAAGGGCGAGGCGCGGTATTCAAGACCGCAAACCGAGGGACATCGGACTTGTTGCATTCAATCCAACTCAGTTGCCACTGACGCTCTCTCACCAAACACCCCCATCCAGCCAAACGCTCTCTCACCAAACACCCCCAACCGCCCAAACGCTCTCCCACCAAACACCCCCAACCGCCCAAACGCTCTCTCAACGGCAAGAACGCTCGACGTCGGCACCCAGGCGGGTGTCGACGTCGTACGCCAGGGGCCAACCACCCGAGGATGGGAGAGCGGGATCGCCATAAGGGGCGGTCGGCGAGAGAGGGACCGCCATTACGGGCGGTTTGGTGAGAGAGCGCCTGCCGGAAGCGGGCGGTTTGGTGAGGGAAGGCTGGTAGGCGGGGGCATCCGGCAACTCGCGCCTAAGGGAGGAAGACCGAGCGCGCAGAGGATGGCGCCTCCGCCAGGGACGGGAAAGAGCGACCCCTAGAACAGGCGGTTCGGTGAGAGAGCGCCCGCCATAAGGGGCGGTTTGGTGAGAGAGCGTCCGCCATAAGGGGCGGTTCGGTGGGAGAGGGACCGCCACTATGGGCGGCTCAGTGAGAGAGGGACCGCCAAAAAGGGCGGTTCCGTGAGAGAGCGTCCGCCAAAACGGGCGGTTCAGTGAGAGAGGGTCGGTTAGAGGACCTTGCGGATGGTCTCTTCGAAGCTCACCACGTGATGCAGGGCCAGGTTGGCGGCGCGCTCTTCGTCACCGTCCGCGATGGCCGTGAGGAGATCCGCATGCTCGGAGATGTGGCCGGAGACCGAGGGCATCTTCTCCAGCATGTGGCACCAGATGCGGGTGGCGAGGTTGTCGTACCGGATCAGGACGTCCTCAAGGTGTGCGTTGGCCGAGGCTTTGTAGATGAGCCGGTGGACCTGGATGTCGTAACGCATGAGTTCCTGCGAGGAGGCATCCTGGCCTTCGAGATCCCGGATGGCCGCAGCAACGTCGCGGAGCTCTGCACGCATTGCCGGACTGGCCATGCGGGCGGCCTTGCGGGAAGCGAGGGGCTCCAGGAGCTCACGGATTTCGGAGACTTCGGCGAGCTGGGTGATGTCCACGCCGGTGGCGAAGGTTCCGCGACGGGGGTAGGACACCACCAGGTGGTCGCTTTCCAGTCGTTTGATGGCTTCACGGACGGGCGTGCGGCCGATACCGAGTTCGGTGGCGATCTGTCCGTCGTTGATGGGGTCGCCCGGTTTGATGTCCAGCATGATGAGCCTGTCGCGCAGCAGCAGGTAGGCGTTCTCCGCCAGGGATGTACCCTGCGGAGCTGTTTCCAAAGCTTCCAGTGCTGTAGTCATTGCCTTCTCCCCGGATGGTCGCCATCGGCCTGCTGGATAAGTTGCCGCAGACCTGTTGACGACTATGTGATGTCCAACATACTATGGCAATAGTTCTAATATATCAGTTGGCTAATAGTCAGCAATCACACGTACTTCAAAGGAGAACACCATGGTTGAACCGCTGATCCGCCCGCTCGCCCAGGCGGACCCGGAGGTTGATCAGGCGATCGCCCAGGAACTCATCCGCCAGCAGTCCACGCTGGAAATGATCGCTTCGGAGAACTTCGCCCCCACGGCCGTCATGGAGGCCCAGGGCTCGGTGCTCACCAACAAGTACGCCGAGGGCTACCCGGGCAAGCGCTACTACGGCGGCTGCGAACACGTTGATGTGATCGAACAGCTCGCCATCGACCGCTTGAAGTCGCTCTTCGGCGCAGAATACGCCAACGTGCAGCCCCACTCCGGAGCACAGGCCAACGCCGCGGCAATGCACGCGCTGATCACGCCCGGCGACACCATCATGGGCCTCAACCTGGCCCACGGCGGCCACCTGACCCACGGCATGCGGATCAACTTCTCCGGCAAGCTCTACAACGTGGTCCCGTACAGCGTCCGCGAGGACACCCACACCATCGACATGGCTGAGGTGGAGCGCCTGGCACTGGAGAACAAGCCGCAACTGATCGTGGCCGGCTGGTCCGCGTACTCCCGCCAACTGGACTTCGCCGAGTTCCGTCGCATCGCCGATTCCGTTGGCGCATACCTCATGGTGGACATGGCACACTTCGCCGGCCTGGTCGCTGCAGGTCTGCACCCGAGCCCGGTCCCGCACGCCCACATCGTCACCAGCACCACGCACAAGACCCTCGGCGGCCCCCGTGGCGGCGTGATCCTGACCAACGATGCCGACATCGCCAAGAAGGTGAACTCCGCAGTCTTCCCGGGCCAGCAGGGCGGACCGCTGGAGCACGTGATTGCTGCCAAGGCTGTTGCGTTCAAGTTCGCCGCAGAGCCGGAGTTCAAGGAACGCCAGTCCCGCGTCCTGGAAGGCTCCAAGATCCTCGCCGAGCGCCTCCTTAAGGAAGACGTGGCAGCGGCCGGAATCTCCGTGGTCAGCGGTGGCACCGACGTTCACTTGGTCCTGGTTGACCTGCGGAACTCCGAACTCAACGGCCAGCAGGGCGAGGACGCACTGCACCACATCGGCATCACGGTCAACCGCAACGCCGTCCCCTTCGACCCCCGCCCGCCGATGGTCTCCTCCGGCCTCCGCGTCGGCACCCCTGCCCTCGCCGCCCGCGGCTTCGGCGCCGGTGAATTCACGGAGGTCGCAGACATCATTGCGACGGCGTTGATCGCCTCGGCGAGCACCGGCACCTTGGACGAGGCGACCGCCGTCGAACTCCGCAGCCGCGTCACGGCGCTGGCGGACAAGTTCCCCCTGTACCCGCACCTTTCCACCAACGGCACCGGTGCCGAATCCGTACTCGAAGCAGAAATGATTGGAGCAGCCCAGTGAGTGTCGACCACCTCCCCGAACACCCTGACTTCCTCTGGCGCAACCCGGACCCCAAAAAGTCGTACGACGCAGTGATCGTCGGCGGCGGCGGGCACGGCCTGGCCACGGCCTACTACCTGGCCAAGAACCACGGCATGACCAACATCGCCATCCTGGAAAAGGGCTGGCTGGCCGGTGGCAACATGGCCCGCAACACCACCATCATCCGGTCCAACTACCTCTGGGACGAGAGCGCTGCCATCTACGAGCACGCCCTCAAGCTGTGGGAGATCCTTCCGGAAGAACTCGAGTACGACTTCCTCTTCAGCCAGCGCGGCGTGATGAACCTCGCGCACACCCTGGGCGATGTCCGTGAGAGCATGCGCCGCGTAGGCGCCAACCGGCTCAACGGTGTGGACGCTGAATGGCTGGAGCCGGACCAGGTCAAGGAACTCTGCCCCATCCTGAACACGAGCGACAACATCCGGTACCCGGTCATGGGCGCCACGTACCAGCCGCGCGCAGGCATCGCCAAGCACGACCACGTTGCCTGGGCCTTCGCCCGCAAGTGCGACGAGCTGGGCGTGGACATCATCCAGAACTGTGAAGTCACCGGCTTCATCAAGGACGGAAACCGGGTGACGGGTGTCCAGACCACGCGCGGCACCATCAACACCGAAAAGGTGGGTCTTTGCGCCGCCGGCCACAGCTCCGTGCTGGCCGAGATGGCCGGTTTCCGCCTGCCGATCCAGTCCCACCCGCTGCAGGCCTTGGTGTCCGAACTCCACGAGCCCGTCCACCCCACGGTGGTCATGTCCAACCACGTCCACGTGTACGTTTCACAGGCGCACAAGGGCGAACTGGTGATGGGCGCCGGCGTCGACTCGTACAACGGCTACGGCCAGCGCGGTTCCTTCCACGTGATCGAAGAGCAGATGGCAGCTGCCGTTGAACTCTTCCCGATCTTCGCCCGGGCCCACGTCCTCCGTACCTGGGGCGGCATCGTGGACACCACGCTGGACGCCTCCCCGATTGTGGGCGTCACTCCGGTGGAGAACATGTTCGTCAACTGTGGTTGGGGAACGGGCGGCTTCAAGGGCACCCCGGCAGCGGGCCTGACCTTCGCCCACACCATCGCCACGGGCGCACCGCACCAGCTCAACAAGCCCTTCGCACTGGAACGCTTCGAAACCGGTGCCCTGATCGACGAACACGGCGCCGCAGCCGTGGCCCACTAAGGAAGGCACGGACATGCTTCTTATCTCATGCCCCAACTGCGGGCCGCGCGACGAAACCGAATTCCACTACGGCGGACAGGCTCACGTCCCCTACCCGGAAAACCCGAACGACCTCACGGACCGGGAATGGGCTGAATACCTGTTCTACCGCGAGAACACCAAGGGCACCTACGCCGAACGCTGGGTCCACAGCACCGGGTGCCGCCAGTGGTTCAACATGCTCCGCGACACCGTGAGCTATGACATCCACTCCATCTACGCGATGGGTTCGCCTCGCCCGGAGCTCGCGGCAGACAATGCCGCAGGCCAAGCGGGCGCACCCGGCCTCGCCCCCGGAGCCCCCACCACATCCACCTCCCCGGAAGGAGCCCAGAAGTGACAAGCCAGAACGCCCGCCTCGCCACAGGCGGCCGCATCGACCGCAGCATCACCTGGCGGTTTACCGTGGATGGCCAGGAATTCGTTGGCCACCCCGGCGACACCATCGCTTCGGCCCTCCTGGCCAACGGCCACGTCAACGCCGGCAACTCCCTGTACGAGGACCGCCCCCGCGGGATCGTCGCCGCAGGGGTCGAGGAGCCGAACGCACTGGTCAAGATCGCTCCGCGTTTCCCCGGCCACGTCGCCGAATCCATGCTCCCGGCCACGGCAGTCTCCCTGGTGGACGGGCAGAGCATCGAGCTCCTCTCCGGCCTGGGCAAGCTTGACCCGGCCGAGGACAAGGCCGAGTACGACAAGAAGTACGTCCACACCGATGTCCTGGTGGTCGGCGGCGGTGTTGCAGGCCTCGCAGCCGCCCGGGAAGCCGTTCGCACCGGTGCCCGCGTCATCCTGATCGACGACCAGCCCGAAC
Organism: Paenarthrobacter sp. NPDC090520; assembly: GCF_044769205.1. NCBI lineage: Bacteria > Bacillati > Actinomycetota > Actinomycetes > Micrococcales > Micrococcaceae > Paenarthrobacter > Paenarthrobacter sp. NPDC090520. The sequence continues at coordinate 21,370 of NZ_JBIVXM010000021.1, read as the reverse complement.
TCGGCGGTTCGCTGCTTTCGGGTTCCACCGCTGCGGGCCTCGCCGAGAGCATCGAAGGCAAGCCCGCCCTGGAGTGGGTCGCCGATGTTGAAGCAGAGCTGGTCTCCGCCGAGGAATGCACGGTGCTGCACCGCACCACGGCCTTCGGCTCCTACGACTCGAACTACTTCATCGCAGCCCAGAACCGCACGGACCACCTCAGTGTTCCTGCCGCCCCCGGTGTTTCCCGCACCCGTATTTGGCACATCCGTGCTGCACAGGTGGTCCTGGCTCCCGGCGCCCACGAGCGTCCGCTGGTCTTCGAGAACAACGACCGCCCGGGCATCATGCTCGCCTCGGCCGTGCGCACCTACCTCAACCGCTACGCCGTCGCAGCCGGCCAGCGCGTTGTCATCGGCACCACCAACGACTCCGCTTACCTGCTCGCCGCGGACCTGCAGGCAGCAGGCGTGCCGGTTGCCGCCGTCGTCGACGCCCGTCCGCAGATCAGCGAAAAGGCCGCAGCCGCCGTCGAATCCGGCCTCCGGGTCCTGATCGGCAGCGCAGTTGCCGATACCAGCGCTGATGAGGCCGGTCGCCTGAACGGCGTGACCGTCCGCAGCATCAACGACGACGGCGAACTCACCTCGGGCGTCGAGCAGATCGCCGCCGATGTCCTCGCCGTCTCCGGTGGCTGGAGCCCCGTGGTGCACCTCCACAGCCAGCGCCAGGGCAAGCTGCGTTGGGACGACGAACTGGCCGGTTTCATCCCGTCCAGCGTGGTCCGCAACCAGCAGGTTGTTGGCGCAGGCCGCGGCAGCTACGAACTGCAGGACTGCCTGGCAGAGGGCATCTCCGCCGGTGCGGCCGCTTCGATCGCCGCCGGCTTCGAATCCGCCGTCACTCCGTCCGAGGTCAAGGCCCCCGTGGCCAGCGCCCCGACGCGCCAGCTGTGGCTGGTTCCCGCCCAGGAAGGCGAGCCCGGTGAGTGGCACAACCACTTCGTCGACTTCCAGCGCGACCAGTCCGTAGCGGACGTCCTCCGCTCCACCGGCGCCGGCATGCGCTCGGTAGAGCACGTCAAGCGGTACACCTCCATCAGCACCGCCAACGACCAGGGCAAGACCTCCGGCGTCAACGCGATCGGCGTCATCGCCGCAGCCCTCAAGTACGGCGGCGCGGACGCAGTTCCGGGCATCGGCGAGATCGGCACCACGGCCTACCGTGCACCGTTCACCCCGGTGGCCTTCGCAGCCTTGGCCGGACGCCAGCGCGGCGAGCTCTTCGACCCCGCCCGCGTTACCTCGATCCACCCGTGGCACGTTGCCCAGGGTGCCCTGTTCGAAGACGTCGGACAGTGGAAGCGCCCGTGGTACTACCCGCAGGACGGCGAGGACATGGACACCGCGGTGCTCCGCGAGTGCGCCGCAGTCCGCGACTCTGTGGGCTTCATGGACGCCACCACCCTTGGCAAGATCGAAATCCGCGGCAAGGACTCGGGTGAATTCCTGAACCGCGTCTACACCAACGCGTTCAAGAAGCTCGCCCCCGGTTCTGCCCGTTACGGCGTCATGTGCACATTGGACGGCATGATCTTCGACGACGGCGTGACCCTGCGCCTGGACGAGGACACCTACTTCATGACCACCACCACCGGCGGCGCAGCCAAGGTGCTGGATTGGCTCGAAGAGTGGCACCAGACAGAATGGCCGGAACTCGATGTCGTCTTCACCTCGGTCACCGAGCAGTGGAGCACCATCGCCGTCGTCGGTCCCAAGTCCCGCGCAGTGATCGCCAAAGTGGCCCCGCAGCTCGCCGAGAACGGTGGCCTGGAAGCTGAGAACTTCCCGTTCATGACGTTCCGCGAGACCACGCTGGCCTCCGGCGTGCAGGCCCGCGTCTGCCGGATCTCGTTCTCCGGTGAACTGGCCTACGAAATCAACGTCCCCGCCTGGTACGGACTCAACACCTGGGAAGCCGTTGCCGCCGCGGGCGCCGAGTTCAACATCACCCCGTACGGCACGGAAACCATGCACGTCCTCCGCGCCGAAAAGGGCTACCCGATCGTTGGCCAGGACACCGACGGCACGGTCACCCCGCAGGACGCCGGCATGGAATGGATCGTCTCCAAGGCCAAGGACTTCATCGGCAAGCGCTCCTACCTCCGCGAGGATTCCAAGCGCGAGGACCGCAAGCACCTGGTGAGCGTCCTTCCCGTGGACCACTCGCTGAAGCTGCCCGAGGGCACCCAGCTGGTGGAGGCTGGCATCGCGGTCAACCCCGCGAACGGCCCGGTTCCCATGGAAGGCTTCGTGACCTCCAGCTACCACAGCGCCGCTTTGGGCCGTTCCTTCGGCCTGGCACTGATCCACAACGGCCGCAACCGCATCGGCGAGACCCTCCAGGCTTCCCTGGGCGACCAGCTGGTGGACGTGGTTGTTGGCGAAACCGTACTTTTCGATGCTGAAGGGACCCGCAAAGATGGCTGAGACAGCAACTCCTGCAGAAACCGTTGCCCGCGTTCGTGAGGCCCGCCGCAGCCCGGCACAGCACCTCGCCGACGCCTTCGTCTCCGGTTCCGTGGCCGGCTCGGTCACGCTCCACGAAATCCCCTACCAGGCACAGGTGGGCATCCGGGTGGACAGGACGTCCGACGCCGGTATCCGGGTTGCGTCCGTAACCGGCGGCTTGCCTGCCACGTCCGGTGAGGTGGTCACCTCCGGTGCCATCAGCACCGTGTGGCTCGGCCCCACCGAATTCCTGGTCATTGCCCCCGAAGAGTCCCACGACTCGCTCGGTGGATCCCTGGTAGGCGACCTGACGTCCGCCCTGGGCACGGACTCCGGCCAGGTGGTGGACCTGTCCGCCAACCGCACCACGTTCGAGCTCTCCGGCAGCCGCGCCCGCGCAGTCCTGGAAAAGAGCTGCGCACTGGACCTGCACCCGCGGGTCCTCAAGGCAGGCACCGCCCTGTCCACGGAAATCGGGCACATCCCGGTGGTCCTGTGGAAGACCGGTGAGGACACCTTCCGGATCTTCCCGCGTGCCTCCTTCGCCGACTTCCTGGGACGCTGGCTCCTCGATTCAATGCGGGAGTACGCGTCGCCTGAGGTCCCGTAATGGCACTTAGCGTGCTTGATCTGTTTTCCGTTGGCATCGGGCCGTCGTCTTCACACACGGTTGGCCCGATGCGGGCGGCAAAGCAGTTCACGGACGGACTTGTTTCGTCCGGCCAACTCCCGGCAACGGTACGCGTCCAGGCCGAGCTCTTCGGCTCCCTGGGCGCCACCGGCCGGGGCCACGGCTCGGACAAGGCGGTGGTCCTGGGACTGCAGGGCCACTCCCCCGAGACCGTGGATACGCGTACCGCGGACGACCAGGTGGCCGCGGCTGCCTTGGACGCCGAGCTGCGCCTCGACGGCAGCCACCGGGTGGACTTCAACTGGGAAGAGGACGTGGTCCTCCACCGCCGCAAGTCCTTGCCCGCCCACCCCAACGGCATGACCTTCCGGGCGCTGGACCACAGCGGCGCGGTGCTGCGGGAGCGGAGCTACTACTCCATTGGCGGCGGCTTCGTGGTGGACGGTGACGCCTCCGGCACGGACAAGGTGGTACCGGACACCACGGCGCTGCCCTACCCGTTCAGCTCGGGAGATGAGCTGGTTGCCCTCTGTCAACGCGAAGGCAAGTCCATCTCGGACATCATGCTGGCCAACGAACTGGTCTGGCGGTCCGAGGAGGAACTGCGCGAACGTCTCCTGGACATCTGGGCCGTCATGCGTGAGTGCGTGGACAACGGCTGCTCGGCCGAGGGAATCCTGCCCGGAGGCTTGAAGGTCAAGCGACGGGCGCCGTCGTTGTTCAAGAAACTGGCCGGGGCTGACGCTTCCAGCGGCAGCGATCCCTTGCTGGCCATGGAATGGGTAAACCTGTTCGCCTTGGCCGTAAACGAAGAAAACGCGGCCGGTGGCCGGATTGTCACCGCACCAACCAACGGTGCGGCGGGAATCGTGCCGGCCGTGCTGCACTACTACACCAAGTTTGTTCCGGGAGCGAACGACGACGGTGTGGTGCGGTTCCTGCTGGCGGCGGCCGCCGTCGGAATCCTGTTCAAGATCAATGCCTCGATTTCCGGCGCCGAAGTCGGTTGCCAGGGCGAGGTGGGCTCTGCCTGTTCCATGGCCGCGGCAGGACTGTGCGAGGTCCTCGGCGGAACGCCTGGGCAAGTGGAAAACGCAGCCGAAGTAGGCATCGAGCACAACCTCGGCCTGACCTGCGATCCCGTGGGCGGGCTGGTGCAGATCCCGTGCATCGAACGGAACGCGATCGCCAGCGTCAAGGCGATCAACGCCGCCCGCCTTGCCCTGCACGGCGACGGCAGCCACAAGGTTTCCCTGGACAAGGCCATCAAGACCATGCGGGAAACCGGAGCCGACATGAAATCCAAATACAAAGAGACCTCCCGTGGAGGACTCGCCGTCAACGTAGTGGAGTGCTGACCATGACTGCCATCCAATCCGAAACCGCCGTTGCTTCCGGCGCGGGGACAACCGTGGAACACGTGCTCACGCTGGACTGCCCCGAAGGCCCCGGCATTGTGCACGCGGTCTCCGGGTTCCTGCTGGAGCACGGCTGCGACATCATCGACAACAAGCAGTTCGGCGACCGCGCGGAAGGACACTTCTTCATGCGCGTACATTTCGCGTCCGACGGCGACGACTCCACCGTGGATGCGCTGCGGGCGTCTTTCGCCCCCGTGGGCGAGAAATACTCCATGAACTGGCAACTGCAGCGCCAGGGCTACAAGCGCAAAGTGCTGATCATGGTGTCCAAGTTTGGCCACTGCCTCAACGACCTGCTGTTCCGGGCGCGTATCGGCGAGCTCCCCATCGACGTGGTGGGTGTTGTGTCCAACCACCTCGACCACAAGGGCCTCGCGGAGTGGCACGGCATCCCGTTCTTCCATGTGCCTGTCACCGCCGCCACCAAACCTGCCGCCGAGGCACGCCTGCTGGAGATCATCGACGAACTCGACGTGGAGCTCGTGGTGCTCGCCCGCTACATGCAGGTACTCAGCGACGACCTTGCCCGGAAGCTGGACGGCCGGGCCATCAACATCCACCACTCGTTCCTTCCGAGCTTCAAGGGCGCCAAGCCGTACCACCAGGCTTATGCACGAGGCGTCAAGACCGTGGGCGCTACCGCGCACTACGTCAACGGCGAGCTCGATGAAGGACCGATCATCTCGCAGCAGGTAGTGGAGGTGGACCACACGTTCGGACCGGACGATCTCGTAGCCGCCGGTCGGGACACGGAATGCAAGGCACTGAGCAACGCCGTTCGTTGGCACTGCGAAGGGCGGATCATCCTGAATGGGAACAGGACGATCGTGTTGAAGTAAGGCCTTGCTTCCGCCTGCGTGCGGGGACTCGTCCGTCGGTGAACGGACGACCACGCGGGTCCGCTGCCAAAACGCCGTTCCGCAACGGCGTACTGGGCAGCGGACCCGCGTTTTGGCGTTAAGGCAGCCGCACACTCAGTTCCTGGAGCAGCGCCTCTGCTGCTGCGCGGGACGACTCCGGATTCTGCCCTGTGATGAGCAGGCCGTCCTGGACCACATGGGAACCCCAGTCCGGCCCGCGTTCAAACAAGCCGCCCTTGGCCGTGAGCTCGTCCTCGAGGAGGAACGGCACCACCTCCGTGAGTCCAATGGCTTCCTCCTCCGAGTTGGTGAATCCGGTAACTTTCCTGCCTTCAACCAACGGCCGGCCGTCGGCGTCCTTCACGTGCCGCAGGACTCCCGGCGCGTGGCAAACGAGAGCTACTGGCTTGTTGGCATGGGCAAAGCTTTCGATCAGGGCGATGGAGTCCGGGTCCTCGGACAGGTCCCACACCACTCCGTGCCCGCCGGGATAGAAGACCGTGTCAAAGTCCTCCTGCGACACCTCGGAGAGCTTCACAGTCCGCCCTAGCTGGGCCAAGGCATCCCGGTCGGCAAGGAAACGCCGCGTGCTGTCCGTTTCATAATCCGGCCCGGCGCTGGCGGGATCAAACGGCGGGCGCCCTCCTCCCGGCGAGGCCAGCGTGATCGCGGCACCTGCCTCCTTGAAGGCGTAGTACGGCGCCGCCAATTCCTCGAGCCAAAAACCGGTCTCGCGTCCGGTATCCCCCAATTGCCCGTGCGACGTCAGGACGATCAAAATCTTCATGGTGTTCCTCTCGGTTGGGTTCACGCTGACTTCAGGTACGCATCCTTGCGGGCCACTTTGGTCCCGCGGAATTCCCAGTGGTCCACGCCGCGCACGCTGTGCTGTTGCCCGTCAGCGGTGGTGCCTGTCAGGAGCCATTCCGAGACACCGAAGTCCCCGCTGACAGCGTGCCGGTCGGTCGCATAATGGGCGTCCGGCATGGCTGCGAACCGGGCCGCGAAAGCCTCACGGAGCGCCTTCTTTCCGATCAGTCTGCGTCCCCAGGGCGCGGGGCCTTGAGCCAGGTCAAAGGAGCAATCGTCGGTGAAGAACTCCATGATGGCGTCCAGGTCATGGTCGTTGAAGGCTTCAAGGATCGCCTCGAGGGTTTCAACGGAGGCAGCCACATCTGCGGCGGTGTTGATGGTCATCAGAATTCTTCTCTCTGCCGAAAAGCCGTGGTGTAGCTCAACGCTAAGGAAAGCCGGCCGCGTAAAGCTTGCAGATTCCTCCCGTGCTGTTGCGGATTCCGCAGGATGGCGCCGAACCGTATCCTTGACACCTCAATCCATCCAGCGCGTATGCTGGCCTCCACTCCCCCGCCCCCAACGACGTAGAGCCGGAGCCCCCTTGAGCCCAGCCCAGAACCCCCTCGAATTCCGCATCACGTCCGGCGACCTGATCGCCGAGCTCATTTCCCGTGCCCCCAGGACCGGAGCCAATGAAGGCGGGTTTCCGGGCTTGATGATCTACCGCTTCGAGGAGCCGGCCGCGCCGGTCTGGGAAGAAGTCAGCGAGCTCCACCTGTGCGTGATCGCCCAGGGCCGCAAGCGCATCACCATGGACGGCACGGACCACTTCTACGATCCGTTCACGTACTTGGCGGTCCCCAACGATGTCCCCTTCCAGACGGTGATCCTTGAGGCAAGTCCGGAGAAGCCGTTCCTTTCCTTCGGCCTGCAGATCGATCCTGGCCTGGTCCGCGAGGTTTCAGCGGACATCCTCGAGGAACGGCGGGTGGCAGCCTTTGCCGAACCGGCGAGCCAGGAGAATCCGGCGTTCTTCTCTGCCCTGGACAGGGACATGATGGACGCGATCCTCCGCTTCCTCCGCTCCCTGAAATCGCCCACAGACCGCCGCGTACTGGCTCCGACGTACCTGAAGGAGATCGTGTACCGGGCACTCCAGGCCGGGCAGTATTCGCGCCTCGTGGAACGTGCTGCGAGCGAAAGCGCCAGGAATCCGGTCAGCGCGGTCATCGCCTACGCCAAGGAACACCTGGCCGAACCCCTGACAGTGGGCGAACTCGCCGGGCAGGCCCACATGAGCCCTTCGGCTTTCTCCCACCTGTTCCGGGACGTCACGGGCAAGTCGCCCTACCAGTTCGTCAAGGAACTCCGGCTGAACCGGGCGCGCGAACTGCTGGTGGAAAACACGTCCACCATCACGCAGATTTCCCGGGCCGTCGGCTACGGCAGCGCGTCCCATTTCATCAACGAATTCCGCGACCGCTACGGGGCCTCTCCGCGGGCTTTCGGCGCAGCACAGGCCGGGTTGCTCAAACAGGCCCTGTGACGTGGAAAGCCCAGTGACGTGGAAAGCCCAGCGGCTTAGACGGCCTGGCTCGCATACCAGGCCGCCACCTGGGTCCGCGATGTGAAGCCCAGTTTGGCCAGGATATTTTCCAGGTGCCCGTCCACCGTCCGCGGCGAGACCACCAGCTCCGCGGCGATGTCCTTGTTGCTGCGGCCTTCGGCCACGAGTCCCGCGATCTGGAACTCCCGCTTGGTCAGGGCCGGCCCCGCGGGTGTCCGGTAGGCAGCGCCCGACGGCGGCCTCCCGCCGTCGGGCTTCACGTCCCGGACGGCGCGTGGCTGCTTGGGTTGCGCCGGGGCTGTCACGGCGCGCACAAGCTCCAGCGCAATGTCGATGGCTTTGGCTTCCGTGGGCTCGCCGGTTTCCACGCCGATGGCTTCGAAACGGTCCGCGCCCAGTTCGCGTTTCAGGAGGACCGCCGTCGCGTCCTTGTCGCCTTCCAGATGCGGGCCGAACGCGGCAACCGACGTGCCGAACCCCTTCCACACAGCCCTCGCTGCGTGGTGGGCGGTGGCGGCCTCCTTGTAGTGCTTGAGCGTCGCGAGGGTCCACGCGACGTCGTCCATGGTGAGTGCCGTGCAGATCCCGTCCAGGAAGTCCCGTTCGATCTCCAGGGCCCGGACGTGCGCTTGCAAGGCGGAGTCGAGGTCGCCGAGGTGCCGCAAGCACAGTCCCGAGACCCAGTGCGCATACGCCTTGGCCCACAGCTCACCCAGTTCCCGGCTCTCCACGATGGCCGCCCGGCAGGCTTCAAGCCCGGCTCGAGCTTCCTCGGGTCCGGCAAAGGCCTGCGCCCAGGCCAGGTGGAACGTGGCGATGAGGGCGGACATGGTGTCCCCGGCAGCACGCTGTGCCGCGATGGCGTCCTTGAACATCCGGATGGCGGGTCCGAGGTCTCCGCTGAAGAGGTGGAGGAGCCCGTCCCAGTGATCGGCCTGCCCGTTGAGCAGTGCGTCGTTGCGGAGGCCCGCCACGTGCCGGCACTCCGCCAAATAGCCAGCTGCAGCGCTCTTCTCGCCTTGGACCAGGGAGATCCAGGCACCGGCCCAGAGCGCTTCGCCGCGCTCGGCAGTGGGCTCCGTGGTCAGCGCGAGCATCCGGTCCAGCCACCGGCGCCCGTCGCTCAGGTTGCCGCCGGCATGCCAGTGGTAGCGGAGCAGCGCCGCGAGCCGGGTGCCCGCCAGTTCCTCGCCGGGGGTGGACGCGGACCAGTCAAGGGCGGAGAGCAGGTTGGCGTGGTCCCGCCGGGCCGCTGCGAGCCTTTCGGCCTGGTCCGGCCCGCACCACGTGGCCACCATCCGCGCTGCCCGGTCCAGGTAATGGTCCCGTTGCCGGCGGCGGAGCTCCTGGGTCTCGCCCAAGGCGTCCAGCAGTTCGGCCCCGTACTCGCGGAATGTGAAGAGCTGGCGGTAGCGCTGCCGGTTTCCGCCTTGGCTGGCCGAGCCACCCGAGCGCTCTGACAGCACCAGGGACTTGGCCACCAGGTGGTCCAGCAGGTCCAGGACTTCGCCACTGCTGATGTCCCCGAAGCCGCACACTTCCTCTGCCGCTTCGAGGTCGAAACCGCCGGGAAAAACGGTGAGCCGGGCCCATAGGGTCCGCTCGGCCGGGGTGCACAGCTCGTAGCTCCAGTCCACCAGCGCCCGCAGTGTTTGCTGGCGGGGAATGGCCACCCGGCTGCCGCCGGTGAGGAGGTCGAAGCGCTTGTCCAGGCGCTCCACGAGCTGCGCAACCGACAGCGAGCGCAGCCTGGAGGCGGCCAGTTCGATGGCCAGCGGGATCCCGTCCAGCCGTTGGCAGAGTTGGCCCACGGCCCGGCGGTTGTCCTCGGCGATCTCGAAGTTGGGGTCCACGCTGCGGGCCCTGTCCGCGAGCAGCCGGACGGAGTCGAACGCTTCCAGGGAACCTTCGCCCAGGGTTGCTTCGTCCGGGGCGGCGAGGGGCGGGACGGTGTAGACCTGCTCGCCGAAAATGGCGAGCGGCTCACGGCTGGTGGCGAGAATCCGCAGTCCCGGTGCCAGGTCCAGGAGTTGGGATGCCACCGCCGCCACGGCATCCAGCAGGTGCTCGCAGTTGTCCAGGACCAGCAGGAGTTGCCGGTCCCGCAGGAAGTCTGCGAGCCGGTCCAGCGGCGCACGGTTGGACTGGTCAGCGAGGCGCAGCGCCGTGGCAACCTGCGATCCGATGAGCGATCCGTCTTCCAACGCCGCCAGCTCAACGAACCACACGCCGTCGTGGAATCCCTTCCGCGAGCGCGAGGCGAGCTCCATGGAAAGCCGTGTTTTACCCACCCCGCCGGGCCCCACCAGCGTGAGGAGACGGGAGCGTGACATGAGGTCGCGACCGTCGGCGAGTTCCCGCCGTCGACCGATGAAACTCGTGAGGTCCTGGCCACCGGGGAGGTGCCCGACCAGTGCAGTGGTGCTCATAACCCTCCTGTGATGATCCACACAATACAGGTAGTGAAGGGGGTGGTTTCACCCATACGCAACGTCCGCAAAGAGAGCAGGCTGAACTCACGCAAACGGACCGGGGGAGGCAAGGAAGGTGACAACGGTGAAGCAACGAAGCGCATCGGGGTTCCACACGCAGCAGACGGAAACCGCGGATGCCCTGCGGTCCAGCGGCCTGCAGTCCGGCGTCCTGCAGTTCGGGCACCCCGTAGCCCGTTGGGACCGCTGGAGCGACTGCCAGGTCTGGCCCGACTGCCTGGAAGCGGACGACGGCGGGTCCCCGGCCGAGCGCCCCAGGGCAGTTGCGTGAAGCCTCCCGAGGAATACAGGAATCCGCAACATCGCAGCAGGAATCTACATCCCTTAACAACCAGGAGTTACTCATGACCCGTATCGCCTTCGTTGTCTCCAGCGCACAGGAGATCGACCTCCGCGACAGCCCCGGGCACCCCACCGGCTACTGGGCCGAGGAAGCGCTCAAGTCCTACGAGCGTTTCGTCTCGGCAGGTGCCGACGTTGTGGTGATCACTCCCGATGGCCGTCCGCCGGTGGCGGACCCCTACGGACTGGAGCCCATCTTCCACTACCCGGATAAGGACAGGGACTACTTCGCCTCGGTGTACAGGACCTTCCACCACGATCCCGATGACATCCGGATCACCCTGCAGCACACCACGGAGCTGGAACTCGTGGCTTCGCGCAGGATCGCTGCCCTGCTGGTGGGGGCTGGATCAACCGATCAGGAAGCCCACCAGCTGGTCAGCCTGGCGGCGAAGACCGCGTGGCAGGAGAACCGGAAGCTCGTGGACGTCATGGTTGCCGAGGGACTGACCGGCGGCCTGTCTGAGGTGGCGCTGCGGGCAGCAGTGACGGAACTGGACGAAGCCAGCTCCGCCGTCGCCAAGGAACGCAAGGCCCGACTCGATGCCATCCCCGGTTTCAACAACCCCGTGGCCCTGTCCTCGCTGAGCGAAGAGGAGCTCGCCGGCTTCGACGCCGTCTTTGCCCCCGGCGGCCACGGCCCCATGGTGGACCTCCACGACAATCCGGACGTGGGGCGGCTGCTGGCCATCCTCCACGAAAAGGAAGCGCCCATTGCCTCCCTTTGCCACGGTCCGGCGCTCTTGCTGTCCGCACCGGAGCGCCACGACGGCCAATGGCTCTTCGAGGGCTACCGCTTCACGTCGTATACCGACGACGAGGAGCAGCAGAACCACATCGGCATGCTAGGCATGCCGTGGCTCCTGGCCGACGCCCTCCAGAACGCCGGCGGGATCTTCGACGACGCACCCTACGCCTGGGCATCCCACGTGGTGGTGGACCGCAATCTCATCACCGGTCAGAACCCCAACTCCACCGAAGCAACAGCCGACGCCGTGGTGAAAGCCCTGGCACTGGCATGAGCCAGTCACCAACCCTGAAGGAGTCAACCATGTCCGTTAGTCCCCGGCAGACCGTCGACGCATTCCTGAACGGCTTCCGCCTCAAGGATGTCGACGCAGCACTCTCCACGGTTTCCGACGATGCCAAGGTGACGGTCTATCCGCTGCTGGTGGTGGACGGAACCAAGAGCGTAGTCCGTAGCCTCCTGGAAGACATCGTGGCGGCCTTCCCTGATGTGCTGGTCACCGTCAAGAACGTGATCGAACTCGAACGGGGCCGGGTGATCGTGGCCGAGTTCAAGATCGAAGGAACGCAGGCCGGCGATTTCCTCGGCGCGATCAACCAGGAGAAGCACCTGGACCTGGACACGGCGTGGCGGTTCACGCTTTCCGGCGAGGAGAACACCAGCCGGATCACCGGAATCGACGCCTACTGGTGCCAGAACCAGCTCTACCGCCGGCTCGCAGTGAAACGGCAGGACCAAGTCACGATCGTCAAGCAGAAGGTGAATGCGTAATGACACTCTTGGAAACCCCCGCAGGAACAACCGCAACGGCAGCCCCCACGACGGCGGGTGCGGCAGTCGCCGTCGTGACCGAATTCTTTGACGCCTACCGCCGGCGCGACGTCGTCGCCATGACCGATCTGTGCACCGACAACGCCGACTTCTCCTACATCCCGTTCGAAGTCTGGGCCAAGCAGCGCGTTGTCCGCGGAGACGGCAAGGTGCGCACCATCGGCCGCGTGATCTGGAGCGGACTGATCAACGCATTCCCCAACCTGGGCAACGAGATCTACCACATCGACGGCAATGACAACGGGGACGTCGTGGTCTCCTGCGACATCAACGGCACACAGCAATCCGCCTGGGGGTTCATCACCTCCCAAGGCCAGTACTTCGCCGAACCGCACCTTTTCATCATGCACGTCAACAGCCACGGCCTGATCGACAGCATCCGGGCCTATTGGGACAACGCAGGTGTCAACCGACAACTCGGCCACCTCGAAGTCGACTAAGAGAGGAAGAGAACACACCATGGCTCTGCTTAAACGAGAAGAATGGCAGGACTTCGTCCGCAACACCGACTGGACCCTGTCCTATGTGGATGACGAGGCCGTCTACCCGGACTGGCTGACCGGAACCGGCAAGGTCCCGCGGGATGCCTGGCTGAAGTGGGAAGAGGGCTACAAGGTCAGCTACCCCGAATACGTCTACACGCAGCGCGAGAAGGAAGCCGCAACGTACGCGGTGAAAGCGGCCCTGCAACGCACGTCCACGTTCGACCACCTGGACGAAGGCTGGAAGTCATCGACGAAGATGCACTTCGGCGGCGTGGCACAGGTGGAGTACACGGCAATGCTCGCCGAACTCAAGATGGCCCGTTTCGGCCTCAACGCGGCCTGGCGGAACATGGCGGTCTACGGACAGCTGGACGAGTTGCGGCACAACGCGCTGACCACCTTCTTCGGCCACGAACTGGTGGCCAAGGATCCGCAGTTCGACTGGACCCAGAAGACGTACAGCACCAACGACTGGGTCCCGGTGGCCCTGCGTACGCTGTTCGACGGGTTCATGACAACCTCCAACGCAGTGGACTGCGCGCTCATGCTGCCGTTGACGTTCGAGACCGGCTTCACCAACCTGCAGTTCGTGGCCTTGTCCGCAGACGCCCTGCAGGCCGGCGACATCAACTTCGCCAGCATGATCTCCTCCATCCAGACGGACGAAGCCCGGCACTCCCAGCAGGGCGTTGCCACGCTGGAGATCCTGATCGAGCACGATCCCCAGCGCGCCCAGTGGGTCATCGACAAGGGCTTCTGGGCCAACGCCCGCGCCTTTGCCGCCCTCACCGGCCCGGCCATGGACTACTACACCCCGCTGGAACACCGGAAGCAGTCCTACCGGGAGTTCATGGAGGAGTGGATCGTTGACCAGTTCGTCCGCACCATCGAGGACTACGGGCTGAAGAAGCCCTGGTTCTGGGACGAGTTCATGCGCGGCCTGGACACCTGGCACCACAGCCTGCACATGGGCCTGTGGTGGTGGCGGCCCACTCTCTGGTGGAAGCCGACCGCCGGCGTCTCCAAGGACGAACGCGACTGGCTGCGCGAGAAGTACCCCAACTGGGAGGCCGTCTACGGCGACAAGTGGGACACGATCATCGACAACGTCAACGCCAACAACGTCGCCGCCACGCTTCCCGAAACCCTCCCGTGGCTGTGCTCCACATGCCACCTGCCCATGTGCAACCCGACCCAGTCCCGCGATGGATCGTGGCGCATCCGCGAACACTCACTGGACTACAACGGCAAGAAGATCCACTTCTGCAGCATCGCCTGCCGCCAGATCTGGTGGAAGGACCGCGACAACGTCAACCACCAGACGCTGGTGGACCGCTTCCTGGCCGGCCAGATCCAGCCGATGACCGTGGAAGGCATCCTGGGTTACATGGGCCTGACCCCGGACGTCATGGGCGACGACCCGGACTACGCAGCCTGGACCAAGGACTACGTGGGCCGCGAAGCCAGCGGCCTCATCCGGGTAGGTGGCTAGCCATGACCGAGCAGAAGATCGAACTCGGCGTCGAAGACCGGGCACCGGAGCTTGTCCCGCTCAACGCCATCTTCTCCACGGACTTCGTGTCCATCCTGGTCCCCGTGACCACGGCCAACACCATGGACGAGGTAGCGGCCGCCGTCGCGCACCATTCCGAAGGACGCCGGGTGCGGGCACTCCCCTACCCCAAGGTGGTGGTCCACAAAGGCCGCACGCTGCCCGGCTACATGACTGTGGCAGAAGCCGGCATCACCGCCCTCGATTTCGTTGCGGTGGAGTACGACACATCAGGAGCTGCATCATGAAGAACCCCGTAGGCCCGGTCTTCAGGATCGGCGACGAAGTGGACAAGATCATCTCCGCCTTGGAAGACGACAACCCGGACACCGAGATCGAGGTCATTGACCGCGGCGCGTACGTGCGGGTCCAGGCCGAAGACAAGCTGGTGCTCACCGAACCGACGCTCCAGGACCACCTCGGCCCGGACTACCGCATCCGGTCCCTGGAGATCGTGATGTCTTCCTTCTCCGGCCGCGTCTCCACGGAGAGCGACTCCATCATCTGGCAAACAGCCGAGTCCGCGAAGGCCGGCGCCACGAAGGGAAGTAACTGATGAACGCCCCCGCACCACGGCAGCGCAAGCTCCGCACGTTCAGCGCCTTCGGCGATGTCCGCCGGCTGCCCAGCGAATACGAAATCGTCACGCACGCGCAGAACTGGAACACCCGCGCCGGCAAGGCCAGCGTGTTCGAGCAGAACCCGTCGTCGCCGGGCAACCTCTGGTTCCTCACCTACCGCGAGAACTCGCCGTTCCAGGCCGATAACTGGGAGGACTTCCGCGACCCGGACCAGATCGCCTACCGGTCGTACGTGAACCTGCAGGCCAGCGAACAGACAAAGCTCGACGGCGTCCTGGAACAGTACGCCGCTGCCGACGAGTCTCTGAGCCAGACCCAGGTGGAGATCCTCGGAACGCTGTTCACCCCGTCCCGTTTCCTGGTCCATGGGTTCCAGCAGGCCGAGGCCTACGTTGGCTTCATCGGCCCCAGCTCCTACGTGACCTCCGCAGCCGGTTATGCCAATGCCGACTTCCTGCGCCGCGTCACCACCATCGCCTACCGGACCAGGGCTTTGCAGATCGCCCACCCTGAATCCGGCATCGGAGACCGCGAACGGGAGATCTGGGAGCAGCACCCTGCCTGGCAACCGGCGCGCGAAGCGATCGAACGGGCCTTGATCGCCTACGACTGGGGTGAGGCTTTCACCTCGCTGAACCTCGTCCTCGGACCCACCCTGGACGACCTGCTGATCCGCCAGTTCGGCGAGGTCAGCCGGGCCAACGGCGACGAACAATCCTGGTTGCTGTCCAACCATCTTGCGGAGGACAGCAACCGGCGCAACCGCTGGAGCGGGGCGCTGGCCAAGTATGCGCTGGCGCAGCGCCCATCCAACGAGGCTCCGCTGCACAAGTGGATCAACCGTTGGTCGGAGCTCGCGGACGCCGCAGTTGAGGGGCTTGCCCCGCTGCTCGGCATTTCGGCGGCGGAAGCCGTTGCAGGCGCACGGACATCCCGCGCGCAGTACCACCAGGACATCTTCGAAATGGCAGAGAAAGTGAGCTGATCGAAATGAGCGAAACAATCCCACAGACGTGGCACGAAGTCTCCAACATCGACGACCTCTGGGAAGGCGAGATGACCGCCGTCGAGGTTGAAGGCAAATCAGTCCTCCTGGTCAACAACGACGGCGAGGTGCTGGCGTTCAAGAACCGTTGCCCCCACCAGGAGTGGCCGTTGGACGACGGCGACCTCGACGGCAGGAAACTTACCTGCGCCCAGCACCTGTGGGAGTTCGATGTCTGCACCGCCAAGGGCATCAACCCGTCCACGCATCACCTGACCCAGTACCCGTGCCAGGTGAACGATGAGGACGGCACCATCTCGGTGAGCATCCCGTGAGCAGGGTGGTCCTGGTTGGCGGCGGGGTGGCAACCACCGCCACCGCCGCCGGCCTCCGCAATGCGGGTTTCGACGGCGACATCGTCCTGGTGGCTGATGAGGAACACCTCCCGTACGAGCGTCCGCCGCTGTCCAAGGAGTATTTGGCCGGCACGTTCGACCGCACGGATTTCCAGGTGAACCACGAGGGCTGGTACGCGGACAACGATGTGGACCTGCTGCTCGGCACCCGGGCCGTGGGCCTGGACGTGGCCGAGCGCCGGGTGTTCCTCTCCGACGGCGGCTCGCTCGCCTACGACTCGTTGGTGCTCGGAACCGGCGCACGGGCGAAGACCCTGCCCGGGTTCGGTGGCCAGCGGGTCCACGTCCTGCGTACTATCGCCGATGCCGAGCGCCTGGGCGCCCAGATCAAACCGGGCCGCCACCTGGCCGTCCTGGGTGCCGGGTTCGTGGGCTGCGAGCTGGCGGCTGTTGCCGCCGGCCGCGGTGCCCGCGTCACGGTGTTCAGCCCTGGCCCTCTTCCGCTCCGGTCCCTTGGACCGGAGATCGGACAGGCCATGCTGGACATCCACCGTGAACAAGGCGTGGAGATGCGCATGGAGGAGACGGTCACTTCCATGACGGAGACCATCTTCGGCCTGGAGCTCCACACCAGCAGCGGCGCGGTCATCGAATGCGATGAACTGCTGGTAGGCGTCGGTTCCGTGCCGAATGCGGAGATTGCGGCCGAGGCCGGGATAAAGGTCGACGGCGGCATCCTCACCGATGAGCATGGCCGCACCAGCGCACCAAACGTGTACGCGATCGGCGACGTTGCCGCCCGCTATCATCCCCGGTACGAGCGGCGGATCCGCGTGGAACACCACGACACTGCCATGAGGCACGGCGCCAACCTGGCCCGGAACCTCCTGGGGGAATCGGAACCGTTCACCGAGGAGCACTACTTCTGGTCGCACCAGTATGACCACAACCTGCAGTCGCTGGGCTATGCCGACGGCGGTTCGCGGGTGGTCCGTGGTTCGGTTGCCGACCGCTCATTCTCGATTTTTTCCGTTGTGGAAGGGCAGATCAGGGCCATGGTTGCCTTGAACCGGCCACAAGACCTGCTGCAGGCACGCAAGCTCATGGCCGTGCCGCACCAAGTCACCGGGGAACAACTCTCCGACGAGGAGTTCTCCTTGAAAAGCCTGCTGCCCCAGAGAACACGGCAGCCGCAAAGGGAGGTGCGAGCATGACCCTGCTGGCAGAAACCACAGACATCATGGTCCGGGAGCCCCAGCTCAGGATCGCAGAATCGGAAGCTTCCGCGGCGCTTGCCCGGGTGATGGGAAAGCCTGCGGAAGAGGCACGGGCCAAACTCCGCTTCGGGCCTGGAACCACCAGTGAGCAACTGGCCCGCGTCCTGGACAAGGCCCTGGCCCACGCCCAGCAGGCGGGGCTGGCACCGCAAACGCTGGTGCTTTACGCGGGAACCGCCGTGGCAGCAGAGGATATTGTCCGTATCCGCCGCAAGGCACATGGCGTGGCCGACTGGATCTCCAGCCCCACCAGCGAAGTAACCATTGTGCTGCGACCTGCCGGTTTGGCCTCCGTGACGGCACTGCCGTTCCCGGTCACCCGCTCGGCTGTCCGGCCCGAACCGGTGCAGGTGGAACGCGAACCCGTGGTGGAGACTCCGGAAGAGGCCACGGTCCTGGAAGCGTTGTACGAGGTGATCGACCCGGACCTCGGCGTCAATGTGGTGGATCTGGGATTCATCCGCCGAATCCGCATGGAGAACCCCGGCCACGCGGCCATCACCATGACGCTCACCTCGGCTGCCTGCCCCTTGTCCCACGTGATGGAGCGCAACATCGGAGCAGCATTGGCCACCCGGGAAACCACGTTTGAGGTGCACTGGGAATGGGTGCCCAGCTGGCGACCTTCGGACATTACTCCGGACGGCCGCGAACAGCTCCGGGCCATCGGCTTTTCTGCTTTCTAAGGTGCGTTGTGGGGCCAGCTAGCGGCGGTTTCGGGAGTTTGTTGCTCCGCTGACCGCTGCTGGTCCATGGCCTTGATGTGCTGGGCGAGGTAGCTCAATCCGTCCTCCATCTTGGCCTGCCAACTCATGGTGGCTGCACGGAGATCCGCCGCATCGATCGCTTCGAAGATTGCCGTATTTTGCTCAAGGATCTTCTTGGGCGAGAAGGTGTATCTGGCGCCGAGGACAGCGAAGTGCATGAAGGCCTGCTTGGTGAGTGTCTCCATGATGGCCGGTATCCGGTTGAGGCCGGAGGACTCGAACAGGGCGATCTGGAAGTCCATGTCCAGGTGATGGGCCCTCGCCACATCATTGCGGCGGACGCTGTCTTCCAGTTCTTCGAGGTGTTTCAGCACACGCACACGGGCCTCCGGACTCCAACGGCTGGCCGCCCGGACCACGATTGCCCCCAGGGCCCGGCGGGCCATGTAGGTTTCCGTGACGTCATCCAGTGTGGGTATCCGGACCACCACGGAGTCGGACCTCGCTGCGGTCACCAAACCGTCCTCGGTGAGTGCCCTGATGGCAGAACGGACATCCCTCACGGGCGCACCCAGCAGACGGCTCAGTTTGCCCAACGATATTTCGCTCTCTCCGGAGAACGTTCCGTCCACCAGCCCTTGGCGGATGGCAGCAAGGACATCCTCAGCCAGTACAGTCCACGGCTCCGCAGCGTCCATCAACCGGGCTTCGGCACTGGTTGTATGTTTCCGGTCCACGGTCCACGAAAACGGCGTCCGCCCTCCGTGGTACCAACGCCGGATACGCCACTCGAGGTCGGCCAGATGTTCTCCAGTGGGCACTTCGGGCAACATGTCCAGGGCTGCCACCAGCTTTTGCCACAGCCATGCATCCGGAAGGCGCACCGCAGGTTCAAGGCCGGGCGGAACTGCAAAGTCCCCGCTGACCAGGACGATTGCTTCATCGAGGCGGTGTCCGTTGGAGGCCAGCAAGTCCCACAACTCCCGGTCCGGGTTTCCGGCCCCGGAAGCGCTCGGGGCACTCCGGAGCAGGTCCGCGGCGAGAATCCCGCGCACCCGCCTCTTGCTGATGATGGACAGCCCGGCAGCGAACCGAACACGGGCGGCTCGGACAGGGTTCAGGACAAGGCAAGATCCAGCTGTTCCAACGGCGAAGCCAACCAACACCATGTGCCGCTCGCCCAGCAAGGCGCGGACTGCCTCAACTGATCGGTCCGGCTCGGTGAGCTCCCGCCAGGTTCGGGCTACGAACGATTGGCTGACACCCACGGTCTCCGCTATCTGACGGCTGGAGCCTTTGGTCGATTGCATCCAGAGCGGCGCCGTCAGGACAGCCCGTTTCAGTTCACTCCGGTCACTTGCCCTCACCATGCGGCAAGTCTAGGCAGGCAAGCGGGCTGACTCAAAGACTCAATACTGCGCCGCTTCCGCTGTGAGGTATTCCCTTCGCAAAGGGCGCCGCCAATCATGGAGACCGAAGCTCCGGCGAGTCCAGTTCCGGGCGCACACCCACCCCTTCCCAAGGAGAGAAAATGTACGATGTCGCCGTCATCGGTGGAGGCCCGGCAGGCCTGGCTGCCGCCTACAACCTGGAGCGCGCGGGCCAGAAGGTAGTGCTGCTTGAGGAAACGGGCCGTCTGGGAGGACGGGCTAAAACCGTGGACATCCAAGGCGAACCCGTCAACATGGGCGCGATGTTCGTCTACGCGGGAACCGCCTCACATGAGCTGGCCCTGGAACTCGGCGTCCCACTGACGCCGTTTGAACCCACCACCTTTGGCCTGCATGTCAACGGAGAGACCGTCGTCTCCGACGACAACGATGACCTGGTCAATCGGCTTCCCCTTTCCGAAGAATCCCGGGAGGCGTTGCGGACCTTCATCCAGCGGGCGAGCTCGGAATACTTCGCCAATACCGTGGATGGCCAACTCCGGCCGGCGACGTCGGGCTTCGGGGACGAATCAGCCCAATCACGGATCGACGGATTACCCAAGGATGTCCAGGAACTACTGACGGCAGCCATCAGGGGCGGGTCTGTTGCTCCGCCGTCGGAACTCAGCGCCACCTACGCACTCCGGTACTTCGCGAGCTATTTGGTGCAGGAAAAGAAGAACCGCATGGTGTCCTTGGGCGGCATGGAGGCGATTCCGGCTGCCCTGGCGAGGTCATTGGAGCACACGGACGTGTTCCTCAACCACCGGGTGGAGTCCGTCACGGAAAATGTCGACGGGACCTGGAGCCTGGGTACCGCAGCAACGGGCCCCGGAGGCGCATCATCCAGCAACGATTCGCCCGCCCGGCTCCTTGCGAAGCACGTGATCATATCCGTCCCTGCCCCGAGGATTGCCGCCATGGTGCAGTTGCCTGAGTGGAAGACGGATGCTCTGAAGGCGGTGCAGACTCCGGGTTCCACCGAACTCGGAGTAGTAGTGGACATCAGTTCGCCCGAGCTTGCCCACATCGACGACTGGGCCTTCATTGCCGCCGCCGGACGCGTCTTCGATGTGGCCATCAACCCCCGGCCCGGCCGCAAGGACGGTACGGCCCAATTCGTCTGCTACGGAAACACGGCGGGTTACCTCAAGGACGCCAATGAACCCGACTCCAGCGTGCTCGACGAGTGGCTTGAAGAGTTCCTGGCTGTTGTACCGGAGCTGCGCGGACACGTGGTCGGGGCCGAAATCCAATCGTGGGAGCACTGCTTCTCCCTGTTGACCCCAACGCGTGCTGCCGCCCTTCCGGCCCTCCAGGAACCGGTGAACGGCACTCTGCATTTCGCGGGCGACTACTCCTCCGAAACGGCCGGAACGCATGGAGCGTACGCGGAGGCCAAGCGGGTCAGCCAGCACATTCTGAGCGGCGTATCAGCACAGGTTTCCTGAGTCCGAAAATCTCCCTCGGAACCCTATTGCATTAATCATTCAATAATGTATTCTTTAGATGTGATCAGGACCACAGGCATTTGAGGTCCACTTCACACCGACCCCGAACCGCCACCAAGCACCAGCGGGAAGCCGGATCGGTACAGGCCGTGCTTGGCCTCTGCAGAAGACGTCCACATCAGCGGGACGCTCGGAAGCTCATACGAGTCATCTAATCGAAGGAACCAAAAATGGGCTTAAGTTTTGGCACGAAAGCTCCCCCTACGGCTCTCACTGGCGAGGTCGAGGTGGCCGGGCTGGGTAAGAAGTACGGGGTCATCCAGGTCTTGAAGGACGTGAACCTGTCCATGGCCGAGGGTGAGGTGGTGTC